>CAJUIK010000001.1:0-44245 GCA_910585875.1 uncultured Eubacteriales bacterium
CGGGCGCCGGGGCGGCGGCGACCATGACGGGGGCGTCTGTCACGCTCTCCAGAATAGCCTCTCCCTTTTCCACAGACACCTCGTAATTCTTACCATTCAATGTCACAACGTATTTCATTTGCTCTTTATCCTCCCTTAGTCGATTGGCCGGATGGAGGTGAACCGCAGGGTGTTCAGCGGCTCGCCCATCTGGTCGGCCACAATGGCCATCAGCATGGCGGCGGTTTTATCGTCCACAGTGGTCAGGTCACATTGTCCCCGGGACTGGGTCTGGGGAATGGGTTTGCCCTGGGGTTTGGCCGGGGCGGCCTGAGCCGGAGCCGCAGGGGCCGGCTTTTCCGCCGGGGCGGGGGCCTGCTCCTCTTGGGCCATGCGGGATACGACCTTGCTCATCACGGTGATGATGCCGGCCAGCAGGGCCAGCACGGCCATAACCACCGCGATGCCCAGCACGGCGGTGACCAGGGATTCGCCCACCGTCATTTCAGTGATTGCCAGCAACGCTTTTGTCATATCGGCGGCGCCTCCTTAATTCATCTGACGGATCTGGTAAGAGACGGTGTTGTGCTCCCGCTCCTCCCGGGTTTTGAAGAATTTCTCGGCGATCTGGGGGAAAGCCACATAAGACAGCACGTCTTCTTCGCTACGGGCCATGGCGCCGATCTCTTTTTTGGCCTTTTCAAAGCCCGGCTCCAGAGTGTCGGCGAAGCGGCCCTCCAGGGGCTTTTCCTCGCCCAGCACCATCTTCACCAGCTCGGGGTTCAGCTGGCCCGGCGCCCGGCCGTATTCGCCCCGGACATAGGCCTTGATCTCTTTGGTGATGTTTTTATACCGCTGGCCGGACAGCACGTTGTTGGCGGCCTGAACGCCCACCATCTGGCTGGACGGGGTGACCAGCGGGGGATAGCCCAAGTCCGCCCGGACTCTGGGAGTCTCCTCCAGCACCTCCTGAAGCCGGTCCAGAGCGTTCTGGGCCTTCAGCTGAGCGATGAGGTTGGAAAGCATGCCGCCGGGCACCTGATACGTCAGGGAATCCGGGTCGGAGCCCATGACCACCGGGTTGAGCAGGCCGCTCTCCAGGGCCTTGGCCCGGATGGGGCGGAAGAAATCGTTGATTTCTTTGAGCACGTCTTCCTTCAAGCCGGCGTCAAAGCCAAACTGCTTGAGGGTATAGTTCATGGATTCTGTGGGGGGCTGGGAGGTGCCGCCGGAGAAGCAGGCGATGGCGCAGTCGACGGTAGTGGCGCCGGCTTCAATGGCCTTCAAATAAGTCATGGGGCCCAGGCCGGTGGTGCAGTGGGTGTGGACTACGATGGGCAGCTTGACCGCGGCCTTGACGGCCTTCACCAGATCATAAGCCTCCTTGGGAGACATGATGCCCGCCATATCCTTAATGCACACGCTGTGGCAGCCCATCTTTTCCAGCTGCTTGGCCAGATTGACGAAGTTTTCCGGCGTGTGAATAGGGCTGGTGGTATAGCACAGAGTACCCTGCACATGGGCGCCGGCCTTGATGGCCTCGTCCACCGCCACTTCGATGTTGCGCAGGTCGTTCAAGGCGTCGAAAATACGGATGATATCGATGCCGTTTTCCACGGATTTGCGCACGAAAGCCCGGACGATATCGTCGGGATAATGCTTGTATCCCAGCAGATTCTGGCCCCGCAGCAACATTTGCAGCTTTGTCTTTTTGACAACCTTGCGGATCTTGCGCAACCGCTCCCAGGGATCCTCGTTCAGATAGCGCAGGCAGGAATCAAAAGTGGCCCCGCCCCAGCATTCCAGGGCGTAAAAACCCGCCTTGTCCATTTTCTCCAGGATGGGCTCGAAATCGCTCATCGGCATACGGGTGGCGATCAGCGATTGGTTGGCGTCCCGGAGCACGGTTTCCGTGATGTTGATTTTCATCAGTTCTTCCTCCATCTATTTGATGTCGCAAAAATTTTCCCGGTCGTTCCGTTTTGCCCGACGCGGGCCGCGCCCGCCGGCCGAACATCCGCCTCCGCGGTTTTCCGGCCGTTTTTCGGCTGCTATTGACTATATCATAAACCTCCCCAAAATAAAAGCAGATTGTTCCTTCTGCCGGCGGATTTTAAACGAAATGTAAAAATGGGCCCGTCCGGCTTTTGATTCTTTCAAATTTCCTGTTCCGCTTTACCGCTATTGACAGGCTGTGATATAATAAGAAACTGTTTATGAAACAGAAAAAAGGCGGAGGGACTGACGGTGAAAAAAGACGCGGAAATTCAGATTACCGGCCGCCAGCGATATGAGGACGGCCAAACAGACAAAACGGAACAGAGGCTCCGAGGGCGTTTTTACCGGCGGGAGGGCCGCTTTTACCTACACTACCGGGAGCCCCTGCCCGAGGGCGGGGAAACGCCTGTGACGCTTTGGGCGGAACCGGGACGGGCCTGCGTGATTCGGGGAGGCGCCTTCCCCTGCCGGCTGACCTTCTGCCTGGGGCAGGTTTTGCCCGCCTCCTACCAGACCCCTTTCGGCGCCCTGAATCTGGAGACGGCGGCCCGCAGCCTGAAGCTGAATCTGACCGACCAGGGCGGCCAGCTGGAACTCTGTTACGACTTGCTCTCCGGCGGACTGCCCGCCAGCCAAAACCGGCTGACGGTCCGGGTTACGCCCCTTTAAGCCTGCGCCCGCCCCCGAGATGCGGGACTCCCAATCCTTTCCCGCGCCGATGTGGGATAAACAGGAAAATACCGCAATTAAGATGCAATTATAAGAACGTTTCTTGAACTTTTTGTATTGTCCCGTTGAAGTTTTGGCGCTTTCACCCATCGCAGCTTGAAGCCGACAATCGGCTATGCTACAATCAGAACGGGCGCTTGAATGGGGAGGGGACGCCAATGGATCCCACAAGAATCGAAAGAACTAGGCTGATATTGAGACGGTTTGAAGAAAACGATATAGAGGCAATATACTTGCTTTTTTCAGACAAAGAGGCAAATACGTTTTTGCCCTGGTATCCTGTAAAGGATAGGAATGAAGCGAAGGATTTTTTTGAAAAGCGATTAAAAGATCGGAAGTATTGTTTTGCAATCTGCTTAAAGGGCGACGATTGCCCTATCGGCTATGTACACGCGGAAGACGACGACAGCCATGACTTCGGGTATGCGCTCCGCAAAGAATACTGGCGGCGAGGGATTGCCAGCGAGGCCAGCGCCGCCGTCGTCGAATTGCTAAAAAAAGAGGGGATTCCCTACATTACGGCGACACACGACAAAAACAATCCCAGAAGCGGGGCCGTTATGCGGCGGATCGGCATGAACTATTGCTATTCCTATAGGGAACAGTGGCAGCCTAAGGACGTTCCCGTGATATTCCGAATGTATCAGCTCAATTTCGACGGACAAAAAGATAGAGTATATCAGAAATACTGGAACTTATACGACGAGCATTTTGTTGAAGCAGAGATATCATTTCCAATTGGCCAAACGGCCGGGCGCCGCGGCTCGCCGCCCGCTCGGTTCTTTTAACGAAATGGAAATTGGGACATAGAAAAAAGAAAATCATTTGGAGGTTTATCGGATATGAATCATGTGCGCATCGCCATGAAACAGGCCGCCGGCCTGATTCTCGGCGCCTACCGGCAGGCGGCGGCCCAGGGGCTTCTGCCGGAGCATCCCTTTACGTCGGCCCCGGTGGAGATTCCCAAGGATGTGAAAAACGGCGATTTCGCCTCCACCTTCGCCATGCAGGCCGCCAAACCCCTGGGCATGAACCCCAGGAAAATCGCTGAGATCATCTGCGCCCAGGCCGAGCTGGAGGGCTCTCTGTTCTCCGCCTGCGAGGTAGCCGGGCCCGGCTTTATCAACCTGCGGCTGGCGCCGGCCTATTTTGCCGGCGTCCTGCAAAATATCGTCCAGGAGGGCGGAGAATACGGCCGTTCCCAGGCGGACAAGCCGGAAAAGGTGATGGTGGAATTCGTCTCCGCCAACCCCACCGGCCCCATGCACATGGGCAACGCCCGGGGCGGCGTACTGGGCGACAGCCTGGCCGAAGTGCTGGCCCGGTCCGGCGCCCAAGTGACCCGCGAGTTCTACGTCAACGACGCCGGCAACCAAATCGACAAATTCGCCCAATCCCTGGAGGCCCGGTACTTCCAACTGATGGACGGAGAGGATTCCTTCCCCTTCCCCGAAGACGGATACCACGGCGACGACATCCGGGAACTGGCCCGGCAGTTTTATGAGCTGCATGGCGAGGCTTTCCGCCAAACCGCCGAAGAGGAGCGGCGGCGGGAGCTGGTGAAATTCGGCTTGGAGAAAAACCTGGCCAAAATGCGGGCGGACCTGGCGAAATACCGGATTTCCTACGACGTGTGGTTCTTTGAATCCACTCTCCACGAAACCGACTATGTGAAGGAGACGGCGGAGCTGCTGACCCAGAAGGGCGCCACCTATGAAAAGGAAGGGGCCCTGTGGCTGCGCACCAGCGAATACGGCTGCGACAAGGACGACGTGCTCCGCCGGGCCAACGGGTTTTACACCTATTTCGCCGCGGACATCGCCTACCACCGGAATAAATTTGAGCAGCGGGGCTTCGACCGGGTGATCAACATCTGGGGAGCGGACCACCACGGCCATGTGGCCCGGCTCAAGGCCGCCCTGGATATCTTGGGGCTGGACGGCTCCCATCGGCTGGAAATCGTGCTGATGCAGCTGGTGCGGCTGATGCGGGACGGCGAAGCGGTCCGCATGAGCAAGCGCACAGGCAAGGCCATCACCCTGGCCGACCTGCTGGACGAAATCCCCTGCGACGCCGCCCGGTATTTCTTCAATTCCCGGGCCGCCGACACCCATCTGGAATTTGACCTGGGCCTGGCTGTCCGCCAGGACAACGAAAACCCGGTCTACTATGTGCAGTACGCCCACGCCCGCATCAAGAGCATCCTGCGGAACCTGGAGCGGGACGGCGTGCGTTGCGCTGAAAACCCGGATCTCTCCCTGCTGAACAGCCCGGAGGAGCTGGATCTGATCCGAGAGCTGGCCCGGCTGCCGGAGGAAATCCGTCTGGCCGCTCGGGATCGGGAGCCCTCCCGCATCAACCGGTATGTGAACAACGTGGCGGCGGCTTTCCACCGGTTCTATACCGTCAGCCGCATCCGGGACGCGGAGAGCGAAGCCCTGCGGGACGCCCGGGTCCTGCTCGTTCGGTGCGCGGCCACCGTCGTCGAAAACGGCCTGTCCGTCTTCGGCGTCTCCGCCCCGGACCAGATGTAACAAACCCCGTCGGGCGGCGCCCGGCCGCCCCCGAATTACGAAAGGACGCTTTGATGAAATTCTATAAACGTTTGCTTTCTGCCCTGTGCGCGGCGGCCCTGCTCGTCTCCCTTTCCGCCTCCGCCGCCGCGGCCAACCAGCCCGAAGAGACGGAACAAGCCGGCCAGACCGACCAGGCCCAGCAGAACCCGGAGGAGCAGCGGGCTCGGCAGCAATATGAAAATTTAGTAGCCGTGGCGGATTTGATCCGCCAGGTGGGGGTGGAATCCTCCCCGGACGACGACCCCCTGGCCCGGGGCTTGGCCGCGCTCTTTGAAAAAGACCCGGCGGCCTACGAGGCGCTGATGAGCGCCATGCTGGGCAGCTACGACCGCTACACCAGCTATGTGCCCGCCGGCCATTATGAAACCAGCTACCCCACCAGCGGCAGCTATGTGGGGGTGGGCGTCACCTTGGAGCAATACGGCGACGACGTGCGGGTGGCCGCGGTGACCGAGGGCGGCGGCGCTCAGAAAGCCGGCGTGCTGCCCGGCGACCTGATCGTCTCTGTCGAAGGCAGAAACACCCGGGGCATGAGCCTTGACGACGTTTCCTCCCTGCTGCGGGGCGACGAGGGCTCCTCTGTGACGGTAGGCGTCCAACGGGCCGGCGGCGGCGCCACCTTTGTGATCCAGCGAGCGGCTATCTCGGTCTCCAATTTCAGCTCCCGGCTGATGGAGGAAGGGATCTATTATATGCAATGGACCCGCTTTGCCGAATCCTCCTCCTATATCCAGTTTGTTTTCGCCATCCAGGAGATGGTGGAGAAAAAATCCAAAGTCTTGATTCTGGACCTGCGGGGCAACCCCGGCGGCGAAGTGGATATGGCCCTCAACGCCCTGAACCGGCTGATTCCCGACAAGGGCAAGAGCTATTTCGCCATTTCCAGCCGGCAAGGCTCCCAGAAGGACATCCAGGTGATGGAATCCGACGGCATGGGCCCGCGGCTCAACCAGATCATTATCCTGACCGACGGCGGCTCCGCCAGCGCCTCTGAAATCATGATCAGCTCCCTCCACGACCTGGGCTATGCCCAGACGGTGGGGACTACCACCTATGGCAAGGCCCGGGGCCAATACCACCTGGTGTTCGACGACGGCTCCGCCGTAGTCATCACCGGTCTGGAACTCATCGCCCCCTCTACCCCGGACTACGACGGCGTGGGCCTGAAGCCTGACCACGAGGTGGAAAACCAGGCTCAGCCCCATCCAGCGGCTCTGTGCGAACCGGTCCCCCAGAAGGTCCTCAACCTGACCAACTGGTCGGAAGACGCGCTGAAGCTCAACCGGGCCTTGGCGGCGCTGGGACTGCTGGACGAAAGTAGCAAACAGGATATGCACGAATTCGACCAGCAGACGCTGGACGCGCTGAACCAGTTCCGGGGCTTCGCCGGCCTGGCGCCCCAGCAGCATCTGGACGCCCAGACCGCGGATTTGATCAACCAGCGTCTGGCTCAATTCAAGGACCAGCAGACGCTGGCCGACAAACAGCTGGATTACGCCTTGCAGCTGGCTCGGACCTATCTGAACCAACCGCTGCAATATACAGTGGACGAATACGGCAATTTTGAAAACATCCCTCTGCCGGCGGAAGAACCGCCGGCGGAGGAACCCGCCGCATAACGCGGCGGCTTATCAACCACAACGAAGGAGAAGACGATGAAACCTCTTCCTTTCCCCCTGCCTGCCCTGATCTGTCTGGAGCCTGGGCCGGAGGAACCGGAGCCTCCGCTTTTCCGGCGGCCCCGCACTTTGCTTTACGCCCTGCCCCAGCGGGAGGACGACTGCGTCCCCCGTTGGGTGGATGAATTTTCCGCTCAAATCCGGCAAAACGGCTCTGGCCTGGTGATGGCCGATTGCGGAATGCCCGTGCCCCAGCAGCGGGCGGCTCTGCTGGCCTGCGCCCGCAGCCCGGAGCGGCCTCCCTTCGCCTCTTGTCTGGCCCTGGACGAAGAGGGCCTGACCCCGGACGGCTGGGACGGCGAAGCCGCCTTAATCCTGCTGCAAAGCATGGGCTGCGCCGCCGTGATTTTCGTACCGGCAGACCAGGAGGCGCTGGAGGAGCTGCCTCGGTTGTTCAGCCTCCTCTGGCAGGACGCCCGCATCCCCATAGGCGCGGCCCCTTCCTTTGGCGACAGCCCTCAGGCGGCGGCTTCCTTCCCTCGGGCCTCGCTGCTGATGGGGGCGGACGCCGCCGCCTGCCAAGACCTTGCCCAGCGGGCTTCTCAGGCCCAGCTTTGGTCCGTCCCCCCTTCTATTGTTCCGCCGCCGGAGGACGACTGGTTCATCGCCGTCTCCAACGGCCAGGACTATTTGCTGGACCCAGCCTTTGACATCGACGGCCAGCTGGAATGTCAGCCGGACTTCATCGAACAGCTGATGGAGCTGGAAATCGACGGCTGCGACGCCCTGCGGCTGACTCTGCCCGACGAGGACGCGCTAGATATCTTCTCTGCCGAACAATATATGATTTCCATGCCTTTGAGCTTGTGCGCCGCCAACCCGGCGCTGATGGAACGAGCGTTGGAGGCTTTTGCCGGCCGGGCCATTTACGACGGCAGCTGGCCCCTGCCCCAGGAGGATTTGGACCGTTTTGTGGAGCAATACGGCCTGATTGTGCTGTAAGAGCCGGCGGAAAGCGCCAAAAAACTCTTGCAATCCCTTGGGGTTTATGCTATCATACTCTATGCGCCGGCATAGGCGCGCTTGGGAATATTCACGAAACCGGAGGTTCTTGCATATGAATGAAACAATCCGTCTTGTGCTGACTATTGTGCAGGTTTTCGTCAGCCTGGCCTTGATTTTGACTGTTATCTTCCAGTCTGGCAAGCAGGCCGGTCTCTCTGGCTCTGTCAGCGGCGCGGCCGACACCTTCTTCGGCAAAAATAAAGCCCGTTCGCTGGACGCCAAGCTGGAAAAGCTGACGACGATAACCGCCGTTTGCTTTATCATCCTCACTTTTGTATTGACTGTCCTGTAATGAAAAACAAAGCCTGCGAGTCGATTGGCCCCGCAGGTTTTTTGTTTTTTGATGTTCTGGAGCAATCCAGATCCGCCGACTTTGAAAGGAGAAGACGAGATGACGATTCTTTTCAATCTGACTTCCGCTGTTTTCGCCCTGGTTTGCCTGGCGCTTCCCCTGCAAGCGTTGCTGCGCCCGGCGAAACCCGTTAAAAATTACGAATCCTTCAGCTTTCTGTTCTGCGCCGCCGCGGCCATTGTGCAGCTGATGGCCGTCCGGGCCCAGGTCCGGGCGGAAGATTGGGCCGGCTTGGCGGATACGGCGGGGGCCGCGGCCTCCTTGTTCGTCTATCTCTTCACGCTGATGGCCCTGTTGAACGTCCTGGCCATTCGCCGCGTCCGGGCGTCGTCGGCAGGGGCCGACAGCCAAACCCGCAGGAAGGCGAAACGATAGGCCTTTTGCGCCGGCGTCTTGGCCTGACGCGGCAAATGGAAGCGCCGCCCTTTCCCTGAGTTCAAACAACAAAGCCCCCTCTTGCCAATGGCAAGAGGGGGCTTTTTGAGACAAGGCAGACCTGGTTTGGCCTGGACTAAAAATCGATTTCCTCGTCGTAGAAGCAGGCTTTGAGCAGCTTCTCCATCTCTTCCTGAGTGGGAATCCGGGGGTTGGTGCCGGTGCAGGCGTCGCCGATGGCCAGCTCGGCCACTTTGGGCAGCTTCTCCATAAACTCTTTCTCATCGATTATGCCGCCCTCATATTCCTTGATACAGGCGGGAATATTCAGAGCCTGGTTCATCTTCCTCAGCTCGGCGATCAGCGCGTCTACCAGGCAGTTGTCGCAGGCGCCATCCAGGCCGATAAACCGGGCGATTTCCGCATAACGCCGAGCCGCAGCCTCGTTTTTGGCGTTGTATTTGATCACTTTGGGCAGATACATGGCGTTGGCGCAACCATGGACAATATGTCCGCCGCTGTAAGCCGCGCCGGTTTTATGGGCCATGGAGTGGACAATGCCCAGCAGAGCGTTGGAGAAGGCCATGCCGGCCAGGCACTGGGCGTTGTGCATCCGGTCCCGGGCTTCCATATCGCCGTTATAGGACTTGATCAGGTCGTTGTGAATCATCTTGATGGCGTGGAGAGCCAAGCCGTCGGTATAATCGCAGTTGGCGGTGGACACATAAGCCTCGATAGCGTGGGTCATGGCGTCCATGCCGGTGTGGGCGGTCAGCTTCTGGGGCATCTTTTCCGCCAAATCCGGGTCCACAATGGCCACGTCCGGGGTGATATTGAAATCAGCCAAGGGATACTTGACGCCCTTTTGATAGTCGGTGATGACGCTGAAGGCCGTCACCTCTGTGGCGGTGCCCGAGGTGGAGGGGACGGCGCAGAACCGGGCCTTTGTGCGCAAGGTGGGGAAATTAAAGGGAACCGTCAACTGTTCAAAGGTCGTCTCCGGGTACTCATAGAAGGCCCACATGGCCTTGGCCGCGTCGATGGGGGAACCGCCGCCCATGGCCACAATCCAGTCCGGCTGGAAAGCCTGCATCTCTTTGGCGCCCCGCATGACGGTTTCCACCGAGGGATCGGGCTCCACATTTTCAATCAGCAGCACCTCCATGCCGGCGGCTTTCAGGTTTTCCACGGCTCTGTCCAGAAAACCAAAGCGCTTCATGGAGCCGCCGCCCACGACTACCGCGGCTTTGGAGCCCTTCAGATTTTTGAGCTCGTCCAGGCTTCCCTTCCCGTGATACAGATCGCGGGGCAATGTAAAACGTGCCATACTCGTTACCTCCTAAAAATTCAGACGATAGAAATCTTTATGCGAAAACCCGCCGGGCTATTCGTTAATTTTTTAACATATCGCTGCAAAAAAATAATCGCCCTGCGCGCTCTCTGTTACGGCTTTATCGTATCACATCGGCTCCAAAAAAGATATCGTCAAATTCAACAAATCTTTGATATTTTTTTATCAATATTGCACAAAACTCCCCTTCGCCCCGCCCTCTCCGGCGAAAGCGGAGAGGGCGGAAGCCGGTTATAACACTTTGGACAAAAATTCCTTCAGACGGGGGTTTTCTGGAGCGCCGAAAAATTGCTCGGGGGGCTGATCCACCAGCATACAGCCGCCGTCCATAAAGATCACCCGGCTTCCCACTTCCCGGGCGAAGCCCATTTCATGGGTCACCACGGCCATGGTCATGCCCTGGGCGGCCAGGTCTTTCATCACTTCCAGCACCTCGCCCACCATCTCCGGGTCCAGGGCGGAGGTGGGCTCGTCGAACAACATCACGTCGGGTTGCATACACAGGGCCCGGACAATGGCCACCCGCTGCTTCTGCCCGCCGGAAAGCTGGGCCGGATAGGCCTGGGCCCGGTCTTGGAGGCCCACTTTCGCCAGCAGCTCCAGAGCCATTTTCTCCGCCTGGCCCGGGTCCATCCCCTTGACTTTCACCGGGGCCAGCGTCATGTTTTCCAACACGCTCTTATGGGGAAAGAGATTAAAATGCTGGAACACCATGCCCATTTTCTGGCGGTGCTGATCCAGGTTGACTTTTTTATCGGTGATGTCCACGCCTTCAAAAATCACGGCGCCTTCCGTGGGGGTCTCCAGCAAGTTCAGCGAGCGCAGCAAGGTGGATTTGCCCGAGCCGGAGGGGCCCACGATGACTACCACCTCGCCCCGGTCGATAGTCAGGTCCACATGGTCCAGGGCGGTGATTTCTGGGCCGAATTTTTTGACTAAGCCCCGGACCTCGATGAGATGATTACCGGACGTCGCCACGGCGCATCCTCCTTTCCAAATATCCCAGCAGCTTGGAGGCCGGGAAAGTCATGCAGAAATACAGGCCGGCGGCCAGGATCAGGGGGCCCATAACCTGATAGGTGGCGCCCCGCGTCAGGTTGGCGCCGAACATCAGCTCAGTGACGCCGATGGTGGAGCAGATGGAAGATTCTTTAATCAATGTAACGAACTCGTTGCCCAGGGCGGGCAGGATGTTTTTGACGGCCTGGGGCAGCACGATCATGCGCATACATTGGCCGCTGGTCATGCCCAGAGAGCGGGCCGCCTCGGTCTGCCCCCGGTCCACCGCCAGGATGCCCGCCCGGAACACCTCGGCCACATAGGCCGAGCTATTGATGGCCAGGGCGATGATGCAAGGCAGGAACATGGAAAACTGCACTACGCCCAGAATCTCGGTGTTGGGCAGGCGGACGCCGCCAAACAGGCCGTAATAGATAATCGAAATCTGCACCAGCATGGGGGTGCCGCGGATAATCTCAATAAAGGCGCTGGCGATGAAATTCAGCCCTTTGTTTTTGGACAGGCGCATCAGCGCCAGGCCGACAGCGGGCAAAATGGCCAGCAGCACGGTGAAAAAGGCCAGCAGCAGCGTACAGAACACGCCGTTGCGGAAATAAGGCCAATATTCCGGCAGAAACGAAAAAGAAATATTCAAGCCGGGATTCCTCCTTTGCAAATCGAGGGCCGGGGAACGCCGCCGCCTTCCCCGGCGCCCTCAGTATTTTCTGTTTTTTCAGCAGGGCTGGACTATTCCTCCGCGCCTTCGGCGTCTATGTTGGCCTGGGCGACCATTTCGTCCATCTCGCCGCTGCTTGTCACATCGGCGATGACGGAATTGACGTGCTCCAGCAGTTCGGTATCGCCCTTCTGGACGGCCAGGCAGCTGCCCTTGGCTTCATAAGGCACGTCGAACCCGATCATCAGGTTGGGGTTCTGGGCGATAAAACCGTTGGCCACGGCGGTTTCCACCACCACGCCGTCCACCTTGCCGCTGCTCAGCGACAGGATCTCGTCGGGCAGCTTGGCCAGGGAAACCATAGTGGCGCCGGTAAAGAGATCCTTCACCAGGCCCTCTTGGATGGAGCCCACCTGAGCGGCCACGGGAACGCCGTCAAAATCCTCGACAGATTGGTATTTTCCCTCGTCCTCTTTGCGAATGATGCAGCACTGATTGCCAAAATAGTAGGGTTCGGAGAAATCCACCTGCTTGGCCCGCTCCGGGTCTGGGGAAAGCGCGGCGGCCACAAGATCCAGCTTGCCGCTTTGCAGCTCGATGAGCAGGCTGTTGAAATCCATATCCTTAATTTCCAGCTCGGCGCCCATCTCGTCTGCGATTTTCTGAGCCAGAGCGATATCGAAGCCCAAAATCTTGTCTTCGCCGTCCACCATCTTATGGAATTCATAGGGGGCGAAATCCGCGGAAGTGCCCACAATCAAGGTCTTTTTCTCAGCGGGCTCTTTGTCGCCGTCCTGGCCGTCTGTTTTGTCGCCAGTCTTATCGGTTCCGCCCTGGCCCTGGCTTTGGCTGGGCTTGTCGTCCGCCGGGGCGCCAGACTCCTCTGTCGTGCAGGCCGCCAGGCTCATAACGGTCAACGCGGCCATCAACAGGGCCGCCAGCTTTTTCAGTTTCATGTAAAGTCCCTCCGTCTTATTGTCTTTTTCATTTGTTTTCCCAAAAGCAGCTTTGCCGCTTTCGGCTTAGTAATTATACAGCTATTCTTATAAAAATGCAATCGCATTTTCCCCGTGATTCTGGATAAAATCCAGATCCAATCAAGCTCTCTCTTTATGGATATCGCCCAAAAGACTAGGCTCTATTCCTCTTCCGGCGCTTCAGCCGCCGCTTCTTCTTTGAACTTTTCCATCTGGCCGCTGTCCCGCACTTCTTTCACCGTGGCGTTGATTTTCTCCAGCAGCTGGCTGTTTCCCTTTTTGACGGCCACAGCCAAACCGTCTTCATCCACATGGAGGCCATAATCCACCATGGTCAGCTCGTCGCCCTGGGCCAAATACCCCAGCGCCGTGTCGACGTCCATCAAAACCGCCTCCACCTTGCCGGTTTTCAGCTGCATAATCAGATCGGGAACTTTGGCCAAAGACACCAGGGTGGAACCGCCCATCTGCTCCTTGGCGATGGTCTCCAGATTGGATCCGGTCTGGGCGGCGATGGATTTGCCCTCCAGCGATTCCACCGTGGGATATTTATCCGCGTCCTCTGTCCGCACTAGGCAGCCCACCTGGCTGTATTCATAGGGTTCGGAAAAATCCACCTGCTCGGCCCGCTCTTTGCTGGGCGCCATGGATGCGATGACAAAATCTACCGTGCCGTTGTCCAGTTCAATGAGCAGGCTGTTGAAATCCATATCTTTAATAACCAGCTCTTTGCCCATATCGTCGGCAATTTTCTGGGCCAGGGAAATATCGCTGCCCATAATCACGTCTTTGCCGTCTACCATTTTGTGAAATTCAAAGGGGGCGTAGTCGGCGGAAGTGCCCAATACAATGGTATCGTCGCCGTCGGCGTCTTCTCCGCCTCCGGCTTCCTTTTGCTGAGAGCAGGCCGCCAGGCCCAGCGTCATTGCGGCGGCCAACGTCAATCCGAGAATCTTTTTCCATGTCTGTTTCATTGCAATTCATCCTCCGTGAGCGTTTGATCGATTTGATGTTATGATTATACACGATAGAGAATAAAAATGCAATAGATATTTATACGAAATTTTGCATAAATATTTTTATCCCAGGGTATAGGCAATCAGAAGATCCACCATATCCCCATAGCTGCGCACCCCGGCGGGCTGGTTGTTGGATTTTAAGTAAACGTCGTTGATCTTGTCGCCCGCCTTCTGGGCCGGGCCTTCAAATTGACGCAGATATTCGTTGAGGGCCCGGATATCCCGACGCAGGTTTTCATTGGCCTGGCCGCCGACGGCGGCGGAAAGCTCCGGCGACAGGCGATATAGGGCGTTGGACGCATAAATATACCCGTTCAGGGCGGCGCTGTAGCGCAGGCCGGGGTCTTCCGCCGTGACGCAGGCCAGGTAAGCGGAAAATCCCGCCTCGTCCTCCGGCGCCACCCCCAGGGAATGGGCCAGCTCATGGGCGATATTATAAGCCAGGTGGGTGGGCGCCGTCTGGCCCACGGTGGGCTCCGCCGTAAAGGGGAAATAATAACCGGCCACCCCAACCCAAGGAGCCAGAGGGCGCAGCAAAAGGGACTGCTTGGCCCGGCGGGGCAGACTTGTGCGGTAGAGCGGATACTGACGGCTCAACTCCTCATATTGCCGGTTGATCTGTTCCGCCATCTGATCAAAATCCCCGGGCAGGAAAGCGCCCTGGCCGTCTCGAGGGACTTGGTCGGCCAGTTCGTTGGCCTGATTCAGCAGGATCTGGGCGGTCTGCATCAGCTCCTCTGGAGAACGGGGTCGAACCTCCAGCCCCAGCTGCCGGGCCAGAGGCGGCGCCTGATAATGGACGCCCCAGAGCAGGACGAACAGAGCGCCGGTCCAGGCGGCCAGCGCCGCCGTCCGGCAGAGGCCCCGCAAAAAGCCCCGGCCCCGGCCTTTGACAGCGCCGCCGACCAGCAGCCAGAAAACCAGCAGCCCGGCTCCCAGCAGGCACAGCTCGGAAAGGGGTAGGGGAACCAGCCGGCTGAAAAAGGCGACTCCGTTGGACAGCCCTCTGGCCAGCAGGCAGCTGGCGTCGTTGTTAAACCGGCCCAACAAAGCGCCGGCCGCCCAAACCAGCCCGCCGGCGGCCAAAGCCAGCAGGCTGGGCCGGAAATAGGCCCAGCCCTGGGCGGGGGACTCGGCCTGGGGCCCGGTTTTCAGCGGCCTCTTCCTGCCCCGCCAGGGGCGGCGATTCGCCCCCCTATTGATCTGCCTCTTCATCTCATCAGCTCCTTTGCCCGGGCGTATTTGGATTGCTTCCAAGGCGACCAGCCCAACTGGGCCTCCAGAGCGGCGGCCAGCTCCAAAAACGCCTGCTCCGATCCCTGTTTCAGCTCCAGCTCGCACTCGCCGATGGAGGCCCGGCGGCCGCCGGCCTTCATTTCCCCCTGATCGTAGCAAAGCTCCACCCACAGGCCCTGCCGCCGGTAATCCGCCGCCCGGCGGAGGAAGGTCATCCGAACCGTCTGGTTCAGGGGCCCGTCCAGAGCCGCCGCCCATTGGCCGGGCAGGCGGGGATCCCGCAGCAGGGCCTGGACGCCCTGGGCCAAGGAATCCGCCGGCGCCTCGATTTCGACCCGGCGGGCCACGCCGTCTTCTCCTGCTAAGTCGCCGCCTTTGACGGCGCAGACCCGCCGTTCCCCCTCCCGGCGCAGCCGCAGGGCGAACCCCGCCTGGGCGCAATCCCCCTGGGGGGTGTCGTAATAAACGGCCTCCATGGGAATCCGGCGGCTCTCCCCCAGCCAAGGGGCGATCAGGGGGCTTTGCCAAAGCCGCTCCGCCTGCTCCGGCCCGGCCTGATATTTCACTTCAATCTCCACGATTGTTTTCCTCCTTTTTCGGCGTTTTGCCAGTCTTTTCGCTTGTTTTATTCTATCATAGCGGTCTTTTTCTCTCAAGCGGCGCTGTACGTCAGGGCGCATTTTCCATTTCCCCGGCCGCCCTGCGGGCGCTTTTGGGGCCGGCGGAGCGGGCCAATTATAAACGGATTTGAAACATCGGCCCCGATGGGTTTTTTGCTCTTAACAAACCGGCCCTTTTATGGTATGCTTTTATAATATGGAATCAACTTAAAAATCTGCCGGGCGGGCCCTGGGCCGCCCCGATATCAGGCGAGGTTGCGATGAAAAACAGAGTGACAGTGACCGTAGGCGGCCTGGAATACAACATCCTGGCCGACGACGACCCCGAATATGTGAAAAAAACCGCCGAGCTGGTGGACCGCAGGCTGCGGGAGATGAAACAGGCCGGCGCCCTTTCTTCCATGACGGCGGCGGTGATGGCCGCCCTGAACATTGCCGACGACTATTATAAATCCCAGCTGGCGGCGGAAAGCCTGCGGGGCCAAGTGCGGGAATACGCCGACGAAGCCGCCGCCCTGCGGGCAGAAGTAGCCAAGCTCAAAAAACTGCTGGCCGCCCTGCCGGCTTAAAAAAGGAGGGCTCCCTTTGGAACTGATGTGCCCAGCCGGCTCGCCGGAGGCCCTGGAAGCCGCCGTCCAAGCCGGGGCGGACGCGGTGTATTTCGGCGTCGGCGATTATAACGCCCGCCGCAACGCCAAGAATATCACAGAAGATCAGCTGCCCCAGGTTTTGGCCTATTGTCGGCTCCGGGGCGTCCGCGCTTATGTGACGGTGAACACTTTGCTCTCCGACCGAGAGCTGCCTCAAGCCGCCCGCCTTCTCCAAAATCTGAGCCGGCATGGGGCGGACGCCGTTATCGTCCAGGACTTGGGCGTGCTGCGGCTGGCCCAGGCGGCGGCGCCAGACTTGCCCGTCCACGCCTCCACCCAGATGACCGTCCACAACCTGGCCGGCGCTTTGGCCTGCAAAGATATGGGTTTTTCCCGGGTCGTCCTTTCCCGGGAGCTGCCGCTGGAGGAGATCCGGTTGATCTCCCAGCGCTGCGGCGTGGAAACCGAGGTCTTTTGCCATGGCGCCCTATGTATGTGCTACTCGGGCCAATGCTATCTCAGCGCCGCCATCGGCGGACGCAGCGGCAACCGGGGCCTCTGCGCCCAGCCCTGCCGGCTGAACTACGGCTTCGACGGCGGCCCGCCCAAGCCCTGGCTCAGCTTGAAGGATCTGTCGCTGGCCAGCCGCCTGCAGGAGCTGGAGGAGGCCGGCGTGGCCTGCGTCAAAATCGAGGGCCGGATGAAGCGGCCGGAATACGCGGCCCTGACGGCGGACATTTACAAACGGGCCATAACCGACAAAAAACCTCCTTCGCCGGAGGAGCTGGAGCAGCTGCGAGGCATCTTCTCCCGCAGCGGCTTTACAGAAGGATATTTCACCGGCCAGACCGGGGAAGAGATGTTCGGCGCCCGGTCGGAGGCCGACGCTCAAGCCGCCCAGCCCCTTTACGCCCAAGCCCGCAAGCTCTATGAAGGCCGGGTGGAAAAGCCCCGTTTCCCTCTGGAGCTGGAATTTTCCGCCCAGCCCGGCCAGCCCCTAACCTTGACCGCCCGAGACGGGGAGGGCCGCGTGAGCCGGGCCCAAGGGGCGCCGGCGGAGCCCGCTCTTTCCCGACCTACGTCGGAGGATGAGATTGCAAAAAACCTGGGCAAAACCGGCGGAACCGTCTTTTATCCAGGCCGGACAAGCATCAGGCTGGCGCCCGGGCTGCGGGTTTCCGCCGCCCAAGTCAACGGCCTGCGCCGCCAATGCCTGGAGGAACTGACTCAGGCCCGGCAGGCGCCGCCGCCCCGCCGCCAAGGCGCTATGCCGCCTCTGCCCCGGCAAAAGGGTTCCCAGCGTCCTCCTGCCTTAATTGTTCAGGCCCTGAGACGCGACCAAATTTCCCCAGAACTGCTGAAGGAAAACCCCCAGTTTCTCTATCTGCCCTTGGCGGAATGCCGCGCCAACCTGTCCCAGTGCGCCGCTTGGATGGAACAGGGGATCGAAGTCGTCCCCGCCCTGCCCCGGATTTGGTTTGACAGCCAGCAGGATCAGGCCTTGGAAGAGCTGGAGCAATGCCGCCGGGCGGGAATCAAAACCGTCCTCTGCCCCAATATCGGCTGGCTTTCCCTGCTCCAAGGCCAGGGTCTGGCCCTGCGGGGGGATTTGGGCTTGAATATCATGAATTCGCTGGCTGTAGAGCAGCTGGCGGACATGGGCCTGTCCAGCGCCGCGCTGTCTTTTGAAATGAATTTCTCCCAGATGCGGGATTTGGGCAAAACCCTGCCGCTGGAAGCCTTGGTCTACGGCCGTCTTCCCCTGATGATTTTTGAAAACTGCGCTATCCGGCGGGGCGCCGGGCGCTGCGCCTGCCGGGAGGGGCGCCATTCCCTTTCGGACAAAACCGGCCGCCGCTTCCCTCTGGTTCCCGAACCCCATTGCCGCAACACGCTGTACAACAGCGAACCTCTGTGCCTCAGCGACAAGACCGGCGATTACGCCGGCCTGGGTCTGACCTGGGCCCGGTTCAGTTTCACCACTGAGGACGCCGGCCAATGCGCCCAGGTCCTGAGCCGTTACCGCCAAGGCCAGGCCGAGCCGGGCAAATACACTCGGGGCCTCTATTACCGCGGCGTAAAATAGCGGAGCTTGGCCGCCGGTTCCCGCCGAGCGACAACCGCAAAAGCCTATCAATCAACCCAAACTCACAAGGAGTCTGGCCCCGGGCCCTCGCCGGCCCGGCGGCGTATGAAATAGGAGCATTATGGAAACGCTTAAAATACAATGTATTCCCGACGCCCTGGGCCGGCTGGCCCCCTTGCCCGAATACCAGACCGACGGCGCCGCCGCCATGGATCTGCGGGCTTTTCTGACAGAACCGCTGACCCTGGCGCCCATGGAGCGCCGAACAGTCCCCACCGGCCTGGCCGTGGAGCTGCCCCAGGGCTTTGCCGGGCTGATCCTGGCCCGCAGCGGCTTGGCTCTCCGCAGCGGCCTGGCCTTATCCAACGGCGTGGGGCTGATCGACGGCGACTACCGGGGGGAAATTCGGTGCGGCTTAATCAACCTTTCGGCAGAGGCCGTCGTCGTCCGAGACGGGGACCGGGTGGCCCAGCTGCTGCTGGTCCCCTTTGCCCGGGCGGAGCTTCTGCCCTGCGAAAGCCTGTCTCCCACAGCCCGGGGGCAGCGGGGTTTCGGCTCCACCGGCCTGAAATGAGGCCGCCGATGCTGATTCTCGCCTCTGCTTCCCCTCGCCGCCGCCAGCTGCTGCAAATGCTGGGCTTGGAGTTTGAAACCCGCCCCCAGCCCTGCCAAGAGCAAAGCCAGAGCCGGGACCCGGCGGACTATGTGACGGATATCGCCCTGCAAAAAGCCAGGAGCGCCCGGGCCCAGGCCGGGCCGGAGGATTGGATCCTGGCCGCCGACACCGCCGTCTGCCTGGACGGGCAGATTTTGGGCAAGCCGGCGGACCAAGAGGACGCCCGCCGGACGCTGACGCTGCTCAGCGGCAAAACCCACCAAGTGCGCACTGGCCTCTGCCTGATTCACGGCCAGAAGATCCGGAGCTGGCAGGAACGGGCCGACGTGACCTTTTATCCCCTGTCCCCCCAGACCGTGGAATGGTATCTCTCCACTGGAGAGCCCATGGACAAAGCCGGGGCCTACGGCATCCAGGGCCTGGGCGCTCTGCTGGTCCGGGGCATTGAAGGGGATTTTTACAATGTAATGGGCCTGCCCCTGGCTTCCTTGGCCCGAGTCCTCCGGCAGGAGGGCTTTGCCGCCGGACAGATTGGGCAGATTGAGGTGTCTCCATGAAATTATTTTCATCCAAATTGTTTCTGTCAGCTCTGGCGCTGCTGATTGTTTGCGTCCTGCTGGTGGGCTTCAACCTTTCCACCGGCCGGCTTTCGCCGCTGACCAACGCCGCCGGCGCCGCTTTGACTCCCGTCCAGCGGGCGCTGACTTCGGCGGGCAATTTTGTCTCGGATTTGTTCGGCTATTTCTACCGCTACGACAGCCTGGTAGAGGAAAACGCCCGTCTCAAAGCCCGGGTTCAGGAGCTGGAGCAGGCGGAGCGGGAGTATTACGCCGCCATCGACGAAAACGCCTCCCTGCGGGAGCTGGCGGGTCTCAAGCGCAGAAACGCCGAGTTTGAATATGAGCTGGCCGAAGTCATCGGCGTTTCCAGCGACGGCGTCTCCACTGTTTACACCCTGAGCCGGGGCGAAAAAGACGGCGTGGAAGTCAACGACGCCGTCGTCACCGGCGACGGCCTGGCGGGCTATGTGTCCGCCGTGGGCTCCAATTTCTGCGAAGTCAAGCCCGTCACCGACCTTTCCATGAGCGTGGGCGCCACAATATCCCGCACCCGGGAGACGGTGGTGGCCGAAGGCAGCTACGAGCTCTGTGAAGAGGGGATGCTGCGCCTTTCCTATCTGAAAAACGACAGCGACGTGCTGGCGGGAGACGCGGTGGAAACCTCGGGGTATGGCGGCGTCTTCCCCAAGGGTCTGCTGATCGGCTGGGTGGCTGAGGTCCTGCCCGAAAGCCACGGCCTTTCCGCCTATGCCAAAGTCCGGCCCGCCGCGGACCTGAGCCAGCTGAAAAAGGTCTATATCGTCAAGTCCTTCGTCATCACAGAGTGAGGGAGGGCCTATGCAGAAAAAAAAGAATTTCCGCCGCCGGGCCGCCCTCTATTTCCTGCTTTTGCTGGTCCTTTATCTGCTGCAATTCTCCCGGGGGACCCGGCTGCGCCTGTGGGGCGTCTCCCCGGATCTGATCCCCTTCCTGCTGGCTGCGGCGGCCTTGTTTGAAGGCCCTTACGTCGGCGCGGCCCTGGGGCTGGCCGCCGGGCTGCTGACCGCCGTCAATTCCGGCGCGCCCGAAGGGCTGCTGGCCCTCTATTACAGCCTGGGCTGCCTGGGCTTGGGCTGGTTTACCGCCCGCCATATGCGGCGGACGCTGCCCGCCGCCCTGCTCTGCGGCGCCGCCCTGTCGAGCGTCAAAACTCTGCTGACTTTTTTCTTTTTCTACGCCTTGGTCTATCGGGCCCATTCCCTGGGCGCTTTGGTCTGGTCGGGCTACAGCCTGCTGTTTTCCGCTCTGCTGGCCCCCCTTGTCTATTGGGCGGTAAAAAAGATCCACAGCCGTTTTGACGAAGAAGAAGAGTAATTCTCGCGAGGAAACGATATGAACCGAAGAAGCCAAATGAAGCGCATGACTGCCCTGTGCGCGCTGTTGACTCTGTTTATCGGCCTGATCGGCCTGCGGCTGGCGGATTTGCAGCTGGTCAACGGCGCGGCCTACCGGCAGCAGGCGGAGCGCACCATCGTGCGGACTTACAGCCAGCCCGCCGCCCGGGGCGAGATTCTGGACCGCTACGGCCGGCCGCTGATTTCCAATTCCCTGGGGTTCTCCATCTCCTTCGACTACTTTACCTGGGACGAGGAAACCCAAAACGAAACCATTCTGCGCCTTTGCGACATCGCCGAAGAGGCGGGGCTGGAATACTATGATTCCCTGCCCGTCTCTGCCGCCGCGCCTTTTTCTTATACCTTTTCTTCCATGGAAGACGAGGAGGCCAAAAAAATGCGGGCCTTTTTTGAAAAAAAACGGGAGGATTGGAAAATCAAAATCCAGCGGCCCCAATCCCCCTCTCAAAAGGAATGGCGCAAGGAAAAAGACCCTATGCAACAAAGCCTAAACGGGGTGATACTGGCCGCCAACGCCGGCTCTCCCAAAGCAATCGTCCGCACGCTGGAGGGGACCTCCGCCAGCCAGCTGATGAACCTGCTGCGGGAGCAATACAAAATCGGCGACGGCTATACCAGCGCCCAAGCCCGGCGCATCGCCGGCGTCCGGTACGAGATGGAACAGCAGGAATTTTCCTCCTGGAACAACCTCTATACCTTCGCCAGCCAAGCGGACGTGGATACTGTGGCCCTGATCAAAGAGCGGAGCAGCCTGCTGCCCGGCGTGACCATTACAGTGGAAAACGTCCGGCAATATGATACGGTTTACGGCGCCCATGTGCTGGGCCGCGTCGGAAAAATATGGAAAGAAGAGTACGAGGAGCTGAAGGGCGAAGGCTACGGCATGAACGCCGTTCTGGGCAAGGACGGGCTGGAAAAGGCCTATGAATCCTATCTGCGGGGCAAGGACGGCAAGCGCTCTGTGGAAACCAACTCCGCCGGCGACATCCTGGCGGAGCGGGAAGTAGAGCCCGCCCAACCCGGCGCCAACATGGTGCTCACCCTGGACCTGGATTTGCAGGCGGCGGCGGAAGAATCGCTGGCCCGGAATATTGAAGAAATCCGCCGTCGTAATCAAGGCCGGCGCAGCGGCGGCTGGGACGCCGAAGGCGGCGCCGCCGTGGTGATCGAGGTGGACACCGGCGGCATCCTGGCCTGCGCTTCCTATCCCGCCTACAACCTTTCTACCTTCAGCGCCGATTTCCAGACCCTAATGGACGACCCTTTGAAGCCCATGTTCAACCGGGCGGTTTCCGGCGCTTACCCGCCGGGCTCCACCTTCAAGCCCGTGACGGCCCTGGCCGCCCTAGAGAGCGGCGTCGTCACCACCCAGACCCGCATCCGAGACGCCGGCCCCTATATGTTCTACGCCTCCAGCGGATACACCCCCGCCTGCTGGATTTGGAACGACCGCCGGGGCTCCCATGGCAACATCAACATCAGCGAAGCGCTGAAATACTCCTGCAACTATTATTTCTATGAGGCCTCCCGGCTGATGGGCATCGACACCCTGAACCATTACGCCAAGCAGCTGGGCCTGGGCCAGAAGACCGGGGTAGAAATCCCCGGCGAAGTATCCGGAACCCTGGCCGGGCCGGAAAGCCGGGAAGCGCGGGGCGGCGACCCCTGGATGCCCGGCGAAACCCTCCAGGCCGCTATCGGCCAGAGCGAGCAGCAGTTCACCCCCATCCAAATGGCCAATTACATGGCCACGATTCTCAACGGCGGGACCCATTACCAGCCCCATCTTCTCAAGCAGGCGGTCAGCTATGACTACGGAGAAATTGTGGAGGACTATCAGCCCGTCGTGCTGGATCAGATCGACATCTCCCCCGAAACCATCGACGCCATCAAAGAAGGGATGCGGGGCGTGGTGACGGACGACGGCACTGCGGCCAGCATCTTCCGCAATTACCCCATCGCCATCGGCGGAAAAACCGGTTCCGCCCAAACCACCGGCGACCGAAGCCGCTCAGCCCACGGCGTGTTTATCTCCTTCGCCCCCTACGACGACCCCCAAATCGCCGTCTTCGTGCTGGTGGAGCACGGGGGCAGCGGCGGCAACGTGGCGCCCATCGTGCGGGATATTTACGACGCCTATTTTGGCAAGCAGACCGACCCTTCCCCGGTGACGCCGGAAAATCAGCTGATTGCGTAAACCGGCGGCCCCTTCCCCGCGAAACCCGCCGGGCGGCCTCTCTCCGCCGGCCCGGCGGCGTTTGCCTTCTTGCGTTGGCCGGCGGAATACAGTATAATAACAACATGGCGCGCCGGCGCCATTGGAAAGGAGCGTTGCGCTTTGGGAACAGTGATGATCACGGCCTCTGGCAAGGGGGGCACAGGCAAGACCTCCTTCTGCTGCGGCGCGGCGGTGGCCCTTTGCGCCCTAGGCGAAAAAGTGCTGCTGGTAGACGCCGACAGCGGCCTGCGCAGCTTGGACATTGTGCTGGGCATGACGGACAGCCTGCTGTTTTCTTTTTCCGACGTGATTTCCGGCCGGGCCTCTTTGAAAGAAGCCGCCGTCAGACATCCCATCGTCAAAAATCTGCGGGTGCTGACGGCGCCTGCCTCCAGCAAGCCCGGCCCCTGGGTGGATCGGCAGTCTGTTTCCGCCTTTTTGCAGAACTGCCGAGCCCATTTTACCTATACGATTATCGACTGCCCGGCGGGGCTGCCCGATTTGATCTCCCATTTTGCCGCCGGCGGCGACCGGGCGGCGATTGTGGCCACGCCGGATTATACCTCCCTGCGGGGCGCCGAGCAGGCCGCTCAGATTTTTTATCGGCAGCGCATGGAGAACGTGCGCATTGTGGTCAACCGGGTGCGGCCCGGCATGATCGAGCAGGGGGATATGGTGAACATCGACAAAGCCATGGATCTGGCGGGCCTGGGCCTGCTGGGCGTGGTGCCCGAGGATAAGGACGTCATCGCCTGCGGCAACGCCGGCCAAGTGCTGATGCTCCATTCCCAAGGGCCCGCCGTCCGGGCTTACGATAATATCGCCCGCAGGCTCCGGGGGGAAAAGGTGCGGCTGATGCGGCTGTGACCTTTGCCAAAGGGCCGCTTTTGCCGGCGCTCTCTGCTTTTCCCCGCGTTCTGCGCGAATCAGGCTCTTCCCGGCAGAAAACTGCCGGTTTTTATATCCGCGCGTCAGATGAGAGAAAAGGAGTGAAACACGATGAATATCGCGCTGATTGCCCAGAACAGAAAGAAAGAATTGATGGTACAGTTCTGCATCGCCTATTGCGGCGCCCTTTCCCAGCATGAACTTTGCTCCACAGGCTCCACAGGCCGGCTGATCGCCGAGGCCACCGGGCTGAAAGTCACCAGCCTGCTGCCCGGCGTCAGCGGCGGCGACGAGCAGATCGCCGCCCGGGCCTCTTACAACGAGCTGGACATGGTGCTGATTTTCCGGGACCCGCTGGACCGGTACAACGGCGATTCGGATTTTATCAATTTACAGCGCCTGTGCGACGCCAACAACATCCCTTTCGCCACCAATATCGCCACAGCCGAAGTGCTGATTCAGGGCCTGATCCGAGGCGACCTGGCCTGGCGCGATATCGTCAACCCCAAAAAGGAGATCAGACGGACGGATTTCAGCATCTGAAAAAGCCCGCCGCCCCGCCAAAAAACAGGGCGGCGCCGACCGGGGGCTTCTCTGCCCCCGGCTTTTTCCGCTTACTTTATCGATTAGGAGAACGGATATGAACAAAATCAAACCCCGCACCCTTTCCGGGTTTATGGAGCTGTCGCCCCGCCGGCAGATTCAATTTGACCGCATCCGGGACATCTTGGCCCAGGTTTACCGGCTCTATGGCTTCGGTCCGCTGGACACCCCGGCCGTGGAGGCGGCGGAGGTGCTGCTGGCCAAAGGCGGCGGCGAGACGGAAAAACAGATTTACCGCTTTACCAAAGGGGGCAGCGACCTGGCCCTGCGCTTTGACCTAACGGTGCCCCTGGCCAAATACGCGGCCCTGCATTACAACGAGCTGGCCTTCCCCTTCCGCCGTTATCAAATCGGCAAGGTCTACCGGGGCGAGCGGGCCCAGCGGGGCCGCTTCCGAGAATTTTACCAAGCGGATATCGACATTGTGGGCGACGGCAAGCTGGATATTCTCAACGAGGCGGAGATCCCCGCCGTCATTTACCACGCCTTCGCCGCTCTGGGCCTCCGGCGCTTCAAAATCCGCGTCAACAACCGCAAAGTCCTGGGCGGCCTTTTCGACCTGATGGGCCTGGGCGAAAAAAGCGCCGAAGTCATGCGCACAGTGGACAAGCTGGAGAAAATCGGGCCGGATAAAACCGCCGCTATCCTGACAGAAGAGCTGGGCATGGCCCAGGACGACGCCCGCGCTCTGCTGGACCTGCTGCAAAGCCCGGACCCCATGGCCGCGCTGGCGGCCTACCAGGGCAAAAACCCGCTGCTGGATCAGGGAATCGAGGAGCTGTCCGCCATCGCCCGGCATATGGAGGGCTTCGGCGTGCCCGCCGATTTCTTTATGATCGACTTGACCATCGCCCGGGGGCTGGATTATTACACCGGCTCCGTCTATGAAACCGTCATGCTGGACCACCCGGAAATCGGCTCCATCTGCTCCGGCGGCCGGTATGACAATCTGGCGGAATATTATACGGACAAACAACTGCCCGGCGTGGGGATTTCCATCGGCTTGACTCGGCTTTTCTATGTGCTGGAGGAGCAGGGGATGCTCAACGACCAGCCGGCGCCCGCCCCGGCAGACGCTCTGCTCCTGCCCATGACGGCGGATTTGGGCCCCGCCGTGGCCTTGGCCACGGCGCTGCGCAGCCAGGGGCTGCGGGCCCAGATTTATACCGAGCCCAAAAAATTCAAAGCCAAAATGGCCTATGCCGATAAAATCGGCGTTCCCTATGTGCTGTTCCTGGGCGAGGACGAAATCGCCGCCGGCGCCGTTTCCATCAAGGATATGGGCAGCGGCCTGCAGCAAACCCTCCCTCTGGACCAGGCGGCGGCGTTCATCCAGCAGGGCCTGGCCGCCCAAGCCGGCGGCAAGCCCATCAAAGAGTAATCCCCTTCATTTTGAATCAATAGGAGCTGATCGAAACTATGGCGAAATTCCTCAATCCACAGCGCCAATACTGCGGCGCCCTGCGGGAAGAACACGTCGGCCAGCGGGTCGCAGTGTGCGGCTGGTGCGCCCGGATGCGGGATCTGGGCGGCCTGATTTTTATCGACCTGCGGGACCGGGAGGGCCTGGTCCAGTGCGTTTTTGACGAGTCCGACGACAAGGCCCTCTTCGACCTGGCCTTCACCGTCCGCTCGGAATTCACCCTGAAAATAGAAGGCGTCGTCCGACGGCGCTCTTCCGTCAACGACAAAATCCCCACAGGCCGCGTGGAGATTCTGGCGGATAAGCTGGAAATCTACGAAAAGGCAGAAACCCCGCCCTTTGAAATCAGCGACGAAGCTTCCGTCAACGATGCCCTGCGGCTGAAATACCGGTATCTGGATCTGCGGCGCCCCTCTCTCCAGAAAAAGCTGGCTCTGCGGCATCGGATCACCCACATCGCCCACCAATATTTTGACGAACAGGGCTTTTTGGAGATCGAAACCCCCATGCTGACCAAATCCACCCCAGAGGGCGCTCGGGACTATCTGGTCCCCTCCCGGGTCCATCCCGGCGAATTTTACGCCCTGCCCCAGTCCCCCCAGCAATACAAGCAGCTGCTGATGCTGGCGGGCTTCGACCGGTATATGCAGATCGCCCGGTGCTTCCGGGACGAGGACTTGCGGGCCGACCGCCAGCCGGAATTCACGCAAATCGACTTGGAGATGTCCTTTGTGGATCAAGAGGACGTGATGGCCGTCAACGAGGGCTTTTTGCAGCGGCTATTCCAGGAAATCCTGCATATCGATATCCCGCTTCCCATCCAGCGGATGCCCTATCAAGAAGCCATGGCCCGCTTTGGCTCCGACAAGCCGGACCTGCGCTTCGGCTATGAAATCTTCCCCTTGGAAGAGATCGTGAAAGACTGCGGCTTCGCCGTCTTCGACAACGCCATGAAGGCCGGCGGCGCCGTCCGGGGCATCAAGGTAGACGGCGGCGCCAAATTCAGCCGCAAGGAAATCGACAGTCTGACAGAATATGTGAAAACCTATCGGGTCAAGGGCCTGGCCTGGGCCAAACTCTCAGAAAAAGGGGAGCTGAGCTCCAGCTTCGCCAAGTTCCTGGCGCCGGAAACCATGGAGGCTCTGCTGAAGCAGGCCGGCGCCCAGGCGGGGGATTTGGTATTGATTATCGCCGACGCCGACGAGGAAACCGCCCTCAACGCCCTGGGCCAGCTGCGCTGCGAGGCGGCCCGGCGGATGGACGCCATTCCCAAGGACGTTTACAAGCTGCTTTGGGTGACGGATTTCCCCCTCTTCGAGTACGGCGAAGACGACGAAGGCAAAGGGCGGCTCTACGCCAAGCACCACCCCTTCACCGCCCCCCAGGACAAAGACCTGCCCCTGTTTGAAACCAACCCCATCGCCATGCGCGCCAAGGCCTATGACATCGTCGTCAACGGCTGGGAGATGGGCGGCGGCTCCATCCGTATCCATCGCAGCGACGTGCAGCAGCAGATGTTCCAGGCCCTGGGCTTCTCGCCAGAGGATACCCAGGAGCGCTTCGGCCATATGCTGAACGCCTTCCGTTACGGCGCGCCCCCTCACGGCGGCCTGGCCTACGGCTTGGACCGGCTGGTCATGCTGCTGGCCGGCGAAGACAGCATCCGGGACGTCATCGCCTTCCCCAAGGTGCAAAACGCCAGCGACCTGATGATGAGCTGTCCCTCCCCTGTGGAAGACAAGCAGCTGAAAGAGCTGAGCATCGCCCTGGTCGAGAAGCCCCGCCAGCCCTGACCCGACTCATAAAGCAAGCCCGTCAACAAGTTGTTGACGGGCTTTTTGCATGAGATAGGGCTCAATTCAGAGCGACGGAATCCACAATGGCCTGGAACAGCGGGTCGGCGTCGCTTCCAAAGTCTTCATGGATATAAAAATCGAATTCCATATAGGTGTCGCCCTTCTGGACCAGCAGAAACCGGTTGTTAAACACGCTGCCGTTGTCGTTGGTCTGCTGTCCCGAAGCCAGAATGGCTGGGGCGCCGCTGACTTCTGTTTTCTCCGTCTGATATCCTTCCATCTCCAAAAATTCAGCCATACCTTCCAGATAGCCGGCGTCGCTCTCCTGATAGGCGCTGAAATAGAAGGAGGACATATCCCAGACGTTATCCTCTTCATACTGGGAATACATGGTCAGCTGGAAATCGCCGTCCGACGTGTCCTGAACCTGCCAGATATACGGGTACTCAAAGGAGACGCCCAGATCGTCGCTGCGATACCGGCTCATAGCGGGCAGAGGGATTTCCGGCTGGCCGGCCATGGCCTGCTCCAGCTCCTCCTGGGTCAGCGTGATATCGACTTCCGCCCCTGTGTCCGCCAGAATCTTCTGGGCTGCCAGCCGGGTAATGGGCGCCAGGGGTGAGAAATGGTCCTCGCCTTCCAGCACAAAGCAACGGATATTCTCGTTGTCCGTGGAGTTTTGGATGTTTTTCACACGGTCGCCGTTGCCCTCGGAACCTTCGATGAGGAAGACGGGGTTCTTCACATCCTCCAGCCAATGGATGGGGGAACGCATTTTAAATTCCTGCTCGTCGCTGGTGTCAAAGGTGAACTGGGTGTTGTTGTGGTATTTCACCTCGTCCACAGGGCCGAAGCAGAAGACGGCCCGGAATTTATCGGTGTATTCCGCAGCCAGCAGGGCCCGGGTGGCGCCGGTGCTATGGCCCCCCAGATAAATGCGATTGGGGTCCACATAGGGCAGGGAGGCCGCGTATTCATAGGCGGAGGCGATATCGTCCACCTCGCCGAACAGGGCCTCGTAATTGCCCGGATTGCCCACGCCGCCCCGGAAAGAGGGGTACATGGTCAAAACCCCCGCCTGCCAGAAGGCGGAGCCGGTCTGGTCGTTGTCCCAAGCCGGGTAGGTCCAGGGGAACTCGTCGATACCGTTGCCCCAGCCGCCCACAACCCAGATGATCATGGGGTGCTTTTGGCCGTCTCCTGGGTCGCTGGATACATAAGCGGCCAAATCCCCCGCCTTAGAGGGGTATTTCACCAAGTCAAACAGCCCTTCCGGCGGCGCCGGAACCTCGTCGTCGTCGCTTTCCTCCCGGGCCAGTTTGGTCTGAAAGGCATCGTGGGCCGCCGCAAAGCCGCTCGACTGCTGCTGCGGGGTTTTTTCATCTCCTTGAGAAGGCTGTTCCGGCTCGTCCGGCGCCGGCCCCTCTTTATCCGTCGAGCAGCCTGCCGCCGCCATCATCAGCAGCGCCAGCAGCGCCGCAGCCAATCGTTTTCTCATCATAAGGCTCTTGAAACTCCTTTCTATCGAGACGTCCCGAAAGCCCGCCGCTCGGGTTTGGGGCGTCAATCGTCTCAACTCCGTAAAGTCCCGGCGGCGGGCTCATTCTCCCGCCGCGGCTTATTCGCTCAGATATTTCCCCCCCGCCCGTTTGCCCTTTTTCCGATGGGGCAAAACCAGCAACAGGCCGCAGAGGCAACAGGCGGCGCAGGCCGCCCACAGATAAACCTGGCGGGACGCGCCGGCAGACACGCCGAACAGAACGCCGGCCAGGATGAGAATCAGCCCGGAAACGGGCAGCGGAATGCGGGACATTTGAATATCTCCTCTCTATCAGAAATACTTGGCGTTTTCCAGGGGCCTCAGATCCGGCCCAGCAGCCGAGCCAGCAGCAGCGTCAAACCCAAACACGCCGGCTGATGCAGCAGATAGACCGACAGGGTATGCCGTCCGACTTTCTCCAGCCAAGGGCATCGGATCGCTTCCAGCCATGCGGGCGCTCGGCCTTGGGCCAGGAAATTGCCCAGCCATACGCCAAACAGGTACATGAAAAACCAGGGCAGCAAGGGGAAATAATCCCCGGAGGAAAAACCCGGCTGCCGGAATCCCAGCCACCACAGGCCGGGAACGCGGTAATAAGGTCTTGTGAGCAGCCTGGCTGCGAAAAACAGGACCAGGCACAAAACCGGGCGGGGCGGAAACCGGTCCAGCAGGGGCCGCAGCAGCTGATAGAGCAAGGCCGCGGCGCCCAAAAAATGCAGGATGCCGAAACGCACCGCAGAGCCCGGGTCGAACCAATAGGTGGCCGCCGTCACCGCCAAAGCGCACAGCAGGATTTTCATCCCCCGCCGCCAGTTATTGCGGGAAAAGGTGCTGGAAGCGCCGGAGATGGCCACAAAGACAGAGGCGAAAAACAGCTGCAAACCGTCCAGCAGGGGGTTATACAACACCCATGCGGGCAGCAGGTCATAGAGAACCAGGTCATAGCCCCAATGATAGCAGACCATCAGCAGGATGGAAAGCCCCCGCAGGACGTCCAGGGCGTAATAGCGCCGTTTCCCGCCGGCGTCAGACATTGAACCGGAACAGCACTACGTCGCCGTCCTGCATCACATACTCCTTGCCCTCGGAGCGGACCAGCCCCTTTTCCTTGGCGGCGGCAAAAGAGCCGCATTCCATCAGCTTGTCATAGGCCACCACCTCGGCCCGGATAAAGCCCCTCTCAAAATCCGTGTGGATTTTGCCGGCGGCCTGGGGCGCTCGGGTGCCCTGGGTAATGGTCCAGGCCCGGACTTCCGGCTCTCCCGCCGTCAGGTAGGAAATCAGCCCCAGCTGGCTGTAGCACTCCCGAATCAGGCGATCCAGGCCGGATTCCTCAAAGCCCAGGTCCGTCAAAAACAGGGCCTTGTCCTCGGCGCTCATTTCGGAAATCTCGCTTTCCAGCTTGGCGCAGACAGGCAGCACCTTACTGCCCTCCTGGTCGGCGAAGTCTTTGACTGCCTGGAACATCTGGTTTTGCCCGTATCCGCCGGAAAGATCCCCCTCGTCCATATTGGCGGCGTAAACTACCGGCTTATAGGAGAGCAGGTCAGATTGCTCGACGATTTCCCGCTCCTCTTCGTCGCAGTCAAAGGTCCGGGCGGTCTGCCCCTCCTCCAAATGGCGGCGCAGGCGGGACAGCAGCTCCAGCTCCTGGGCGAATTTCTTATCCCCCTTCAGGGCTTTTTGGGTCTTGTCGATACGCCGGTCCAGCACCTCGATATCCGAGAGAATCAACTCCAGGTTGATGGTGTTGATATCCCGAACAGGGTCGACGCTGCCGTCCACATGGACGATGTTTTCATCGGCGAAGCAGCGAACCACATGGACGATCACGTCCACCTGGCGGATATGGGACAGGAACTTGTTGCCCAGCCCCTCCCCCTTGGAAGCGCCCTTGACTAACCCGGCGATATCCACAAACTCCAAAATAGCCGGAGTGATTTTTTTGGGATGATAGATTTCCGCCAGCGCGTCCAGACGCTTATCCGGCACGTTGACGATGCCCACGTTGGGGTCTATGGTGCAAAAAGGATAATTGGCCGATTGGGCCTTCAGATTGGTCAGGGCGTTGAACAAGGTGCTTTTCCCCACATTTGGAAGCCCCACGATGCCGAGTTTCATGAAATTTTTACCTCCTGATGATTTGGAAATTTTATCTGCGGATCTTGGACGTCGATTGTTCTGTTTGGCCTTGGGCGGGCTGCCTGGGTTTCCAGGCGCGGCGCCTACGCGACCATTTTAGCATATCGCCTGGTTTTTCTCAATCCTTATCCCGCCTTCGGCCCAGCCGGGCCCGCTATCCGTCGGCCTCCGGCGGCGTCGTCCTGATAGACGCCCTTTTGCCGCAGATGCTCCCCGCCGGCTCCCGCTCCCCCTGGGCCCCGCAAACGGGGGCTGCCAGGGAAAGGGCCGGGGCTCTTTCTCCCCATCCGGCAAAATCTTTTTTATATTCTATCATAAGTCTCGAAAAGATTGAAGGGTTACGGCTCAGACGGGAAAAATCCATTAAAATCTCCGATGCTCTCTGTTCTTTTGATTGATTTGTGCTATAATTGGAGCGGCGTCGTGTTGCAAGCGACCAACCCAAAAGGAGGATTCCTAGTCTCATGATGAAGCGCAGGAGTTATGAAATGGATATGTGCCGGGGGCCGCTGCTGGGCAAGCTGCTGGTTTTCGCCTTCCCGCTGATGCTCTCCGGCATTTTGCAGCTGCTGTTCAACGCGGCGGACATCGTGGTGGTAGGCCGCTTCGCCGGCAGCCAGGCCCTGGCCGCCGTGGGCTCCACCGGCGCGGTGAGCAATCTGATTATCAACGCCTTTATCGGCCTTTCCATCGGCGCCAACGTGCTGGTGGCCCGCAGCGTGGGCGCCGGCCAGCGGGAAGAAGCCAGCCGGGCGGTCCACACCTCCATTTTGCTCAGCCTGATCTGCGGCGCGGCCTTGGTGGCCCTCGGCGTCGTTCTGGCTCGGCCCCTGCTGGAGCTGATGGGTACGCCGGAGGACGTGATTGAAATGTCTACGGTTTATATGCGCATTTATTTCTGCGGAATGCCCGTCGTCATGCTATATAATTTTGGCGCGGCCATCCTGCGCTCGGTGGGGGACACCAAGCGCCCCTTGTATTTCCTGATTGTGGCCGGCGTGATCAACGTGCTGCTCAACTTGTTTTTCGTCGTCGTGCTGGGCATGGACGTAGACGGCGTGGCCCTGGCCACCGTGCTGTCCCAAGCGGTTTCCGCCGGCCTGATCGTGCTGTGCCTGGCTCGGATGGAGGGCCCCTGCCAGCTCAACCTGAAGCGGCTGCACATCGATAAAGACAAGATGATTCAAATCGCCCGCATCGGCCTGCCCGCCGGCCTCCAGGGCTGCGTCTTCTCCCTGTCCAACGTTCTGATTCAGTCTTCGGTCAATTCCTTCGGCTCGGTGGCCATGGCGGGCAACACTTCGGCCAGCAACATCGAGGGCTTTGTCTACACTGGTATGAACGCCGTCTACCAGACGGCCCTGAGCTTCACCAGCCAAAACTTGGGCGCCGGGCAATATAAGCGCATTGGCAAAGTAATGCGCCTGTGCCTGGCTTTGGTCTGCTCCGTGGGCCTCTTCATGGGCCTGACAGCTTATCTGTTCCGGGCGCCTCTTTTGAGCCTCTATTCCAGCGACCCGGCGGTGATTCAATACGGCGGTATGCGGATGCTGTTTATCTGCACCCTCTATTTCCTGTGCGGCGTCATGGACGTAATGGCCGGCATGATGCGGGGTATGGGCTATTCCCTGGCGCCTATGATCGTCTCCCTTACCGGCGCCTGCGGCCTGCGGGTTCTGTGGATTTTCACCATTTTCGCCTCCTACCGTACCCTGCCTTCGCTGTATCTCTCCTATCCCATCTCCTGGGCTGTGACGGCTCTGGCCCACCTAGGATGTTATTGGTATGCCCGCCGCAAAATGCCCAAGGAGGACGTCCCCCTGGCCCCCGTTTGATATCCGGCGCTTTTTATCTTGCAGACAGGGCGCAAATCTGGTATACTATTTCTGCGACTCTTTCCGAGGGGCCTTTGCGCCCCGGCGGCTTCGAGGGATGGGAGCTTGTTCCCCAGCGGTTCCGCCTACTTAGCCCCAGCGCCAAAAACTTTATATGCGCCCGTAGCTCAGCAGGATAGAGCGTCCGCCTCCTAAGCGGAAGGTCAACGGTTCGAATCCGCTCGGGCGTGCCATTTTTTGCCGCAAATTGGATGATTTGCGGCATCTTCCTGCGTTAAAAGTTATAAAACCCTGCTTTTTGAAAATTCTGCTTGCTCGAGACGCACAACGAAGCGTTATCCCTGTCGGCATAAGTCCCCTATTTTGTCCCATATGGTTACAAAGTTAAAATGAGTTCCGCGGAATTTTGGAAATATCCAGCGGCGAAACATGGAGGCGATTGCATGAAAAAACGTATCTTAGTGGTAGACGACGACAACATGAATTTGACAAGGACAAAAATCATCCTGGGGAAAGAATACGACGTGCTTACTGTGGATTCCGGGTTGGACGCGCTGACTACGCTGAAAAACGAGAAGGTCGACATGGTCCTGCTGGATATCGACATGCCGGGAATGAACGGCATTGAAACCTTTGAACGCATGAAAGGCTTTGCCGACGATATCCCCGTCATTTTCCTGACGGCGTCGGGGTTGGAAGAGGACGTCGTCAGCGCCATCAAGTTGGGCGCGGTGAATTATTTGAAAAAACCTTTTCATCCGCAGGAGCTGATGAAGCGGGTCGCCCTGTGGTTTGAAAAACCATGAGGACGGAGGAGCAAACAAGCCGGCATCTGCTGCTGGCTGTCGTCGCGACGATATTCAGCGGGATGCTAAGCTTGGTCACGCTGTTTATGGGGTGGGAATTCTGGGTGATCCCGCTGATCACGGCGGGCTGCTTCAGCCTATGGCTCCTGCATATCGCCAAACTTGGCTCGAATATACTCTACGAAAATTTATGCGCTGGACTGCTGCTGACCGAATTCTTCTTTTTCGGCGTGCATGAATCCAGCCTTTTTGACGCGCCCGCTTTGGCCTGCATCCTGATCCTGGCGCTGTTTATGCTGAATAAAAAGTGGATCTTGTATGCGATCGTCTCTTTGTATCTATTGGAACTGCTGTATCACGCTTTGATCCTGCATACCTTTTCCGCCCAAATGAGCAATCAGGAAATATTTCGCCTGGGGCTCGGCGCTTTTGTGATACTGGGAGGCTCGGCCCTGGCAGCCTACTGGATCAATAGGCGCGACGCGCAGCGGCAGTGGTATGAACGTATCTTTGAGGAGCTGGAGACGGCGGGAAAGCAAAACGCCGTCTTTCTGTCCAACGTATCCCACGAGCTCCGCACGCCTATCAATATGGTGATCGGCATCAGCGAAGTGGCCCTTGGCAGGGAGCTTTCCCCGGATATCCGAGCGGATATGACGTCTATCAAAATGGCGGGGAAGCGCCTGTCCAACCAGATCAACAATATGTTGGATTATGCGGAAATTGTGGAAGGAACGTTGACCCCGGCCAAGAAAGAATATATGATTACTTCGGTGCTCAACGACGTCATCACCATGACCGCGCTGCAAAGCAACCGGCAGAATTTAGAATTGGTTTTTGACATCGATCCCAAAACGCCCGCGGGCCTGATCGGGGATTCAGAGAAGATCTCCCATGTGCTCAAAATCTTAGTGGAAAATTCCATCAAATTTACAGAAGAGGGCGGCGTCAATATCCGCATCAAGTACCGTCGGGAGCATTATGGCGTCAACCTGATCATCGATATCCGGGACACCGGCATCGGCATGACGGACTTCCAGCTGACGCAGATGTACGACGTCTTTTACCAAGCGGATTCCGGGAGCAGCCGGCTGGCAGGCGGCCTGGGCCTGGGCCTTCCCATCGCCCAAGGCCTTTTGAAGTCCATGGGCGGCTTTATCCATTTTGACAGCAAAAAACATCAGGGCCTATCCGCCCATATCGTGATCCCCCAAGGCGTGGCGGACGACCAGCCGTGCATTGTGCTCAACCACGCGGAGCGGCTCTGCGTGGCCTGCTATTTCAAACCGGAGAGATACAGCTGCGACGAGGTCCGGGAGTATTATGACGGGTTGATTTTCAACCTGGTGCAAGGGTTGGGAATCGAGGGATACCAGGCCCACAATTTTGATTCTTTGCTCAAATTACAGCGCAATCACAAGCTGACCCATGTCTTCATCGCTCAGTCGGAATATGAGGAGAACCGGACCTATTATGAGGAGCTGGCAAAGGCCCTCCGGGTGGTGGTCATCGCGGAGAGAGAGTTCAATCTGCCTCAAGACAGCCGGCTCCAGACCATACATAAGCCTTTCTCCGCCCTTTCTGTGGCAAACCTGCTGAACGGGGAGATGGGGGAACGGGGCTTCGCAGAAGATCAAGCCGTGGGCCGAAAGCCTTTCACCTGCGTGGGCGTCCGGGCTTTGGCTGTAGACGACGAAGAGATGAACCTGGTGGTGGCCAAAGGCGTTTTGGGCAGCTATGGCATCGAGGTGGATACCTGCCTCAGCGGCCGGGAGGCTGTAGCCCAGTGCGGCGAGGTTTCCTATGATATTATCTTCCTGGATCATATGATGCCGGGGTTTGACGGCGTGGAGACACTGAAAAAGATCCGAGAAATCCGCAACGGCGCCTATCAGGACCTGCCGATTATCGCGCTGACCGCCAACACCGTCAGCGGCGCCAGAGAGATGTTCCGCAGCGAAGGGTTTACCGAGTTTGTTCCGAAACCCATCGAACGCACTGTTTTGGAACGGGTGCTGCGGAAAGTACTCCCCAAAAGCTGCATCCAATACAGCGCCAGGCCCGCCGGCCAAACCGCCGCGGAAAACGACGCGGAAATCGCTCTGGCGGAGGAGCCGCTGGAGCCGGCCGACGTCCAAGCCCGCCCGGAAGAGCCGGCAGAACCCCTGGAGACGCCCGATTTACCGGAGCCGGCGGACAGCGGGCCGTCCATTTGTTATGACCAGCTGGCCCAGGCCGGCGTCAATGTGGAGCTGGGGCTGGATTATTGCGCCGGAGACGAAGATTTTTACCGAGAAATGCTGCGAATGTTCTGGGCCCAGAGCGAGGAAAAACGGGCGGAGATCATTTCTTTTTATGAGAGCGCCAACTGGGCGGACTATGCAGTCAAGGTTCACGCGCTGAAGAGCACTTCCCTCACCATCGGCGCGGAGGCCCTTTCCGCCCAGGCAAAAGAGCTGGAGCTGGCGGGGAAACAGGGCGACGCAGCGTTTATCCGAGAGCGTCACGCCGGGCTGCTGGAGGCCCATGAAAAGCTCTGCGCCCGCATCGCGGAACTGCTGTAGCGCCGCCGTTCTTTGCGAAAATGTCGTCTTCTGAGGAGTGGAAAACTTTGTGATTAAGAAATGGTTTGCAATTCTCGTTGATCACAGTATCAGCCTGCACGAGCGGATGTTCCGCATTGTGACAGGAGTCTGCATGATTGCGCTCGCGTTCACTTTGCCCATGGGCAGAAGCATTTGGAATATTTTGATGCTGGCGGCAAGCCTTATCGCCATGGCGCTTATTGTCAAAATCAGCATTCGGAAAAGACGCATTCACGCCGGCGCCACGGCCATCGCCGTGCTGCTGCTTCTGCTGTTTCCCATCACCTTTTTCTCCGCAGGCGGGTTTTACAGCGGGGTGCCGGAGTGGTTTGTGCTTTGCTTCGTTTATGTGTGCATCACCTTGCAGGGAAAGCGCCGGGTTGTGTTTTTTGGCCTGTGTACGGCGGAAACGCTGCTCTGCTACGGCGCCGCCTTTTATTTCCCAGAGCTGGCCGCGCCGGATCTTCAGAATAACGCGCTCTTCGATTCCGCTTTTTCCATGATTATGGTGGGCCTGCTGACCAGCGTGTTGCTGATGTTCTTAAACAGGATGTATGAAGAGGAAAACGCCTTGTCCCAGCGGCAGAAAAAAGAAATCGAAGAGCTGAACCGGGCGGAAAACCACTTCTTTTCCAGCATGAGCCATGAAATCCGCACGCCCATCAACACCATCATCGGCCTAAACGAGATTATCCTGCGGGAAGACACGTCGGAAGAAGTGGCGGAAAACGCCCGGAATATCCAGGGCGCCAGCAAGCTGCTGCTCTCGCTGATCAACGACATTCTGGATATCTCCAAAATCAAATCCGGCAAGATGGAGATCGTCAACGTCTCCTATGAGACTGGCGCCCTTTTTTCAGAGATCGTCAACATGATTTGGATCAAGGCAAGGGAAAAAGGATTGGAATTTAAGCTCCAGGTAGATTCCTCCATCCCCAGTATGCTCTGCGGAGACGAAGTGCGCATCAAGCAGGTGCTGATCAACCTGCTGAATAACGCGGTAAAATACACCAGCGAAGGCTCGGTGACCCTTTCCGTGCGGTGCGAGCGTCAAAATGTCAACAAGGTGCGGGTCTGGTATTCTGTAGAAGATACGGGCCAAGGCGTGAAAAAGGAAAATATCCCTTATATCTTCAACGCCTTCCGACGGGTGGACGAAGAGCGGAACCGCTATATTGAAGGCACGGGATTGGGGCTGAGCATCGTCCAGCAACTGGTAGATCTGATGGGCGGCGAAATCAGCGTCAACAGCGTTTACACCAAAGGGTCGACCTTTATTGTTCAATTAGACCAAGACATCGTCGATGAAAAGGCGCTGGGGACTTTTACCTTGGCTTCCCGGGCCAAGGTCCACGAAAGCGAATCCTACCAACAGAGTTTTGAAGCTCCGGGCGCCCATATTCTGGTGGTAGACGACAACGATATGAACCTGATGGTGGTGCGCAAGCTGCTTGCAAAGACAAAAATCCACATTGACACAGCCGCAAGCGGCGCAGAATGCCTGCGGCTAACCCAGAACCACCACTATGACTGCATTCTCATGGATCATTTGATGCCGGAGATGGACGGAATCGAATGTCTCCACGCGCTGCGCGTACAGCCGGGCGGCCTGTGCCAGGACGCGCCCGTAGTGGCCCTGACCGCCAATGCGGGCAGCGACAACCAGCTCCTTTACCGGAAAGAAGGCTTCAGCGGATATCTAGCCAAGCCCGTCAGCGGCGCGCTGCTGGAGGCGGCTGTGCTGAGCATCCTTCCCAAAGAGCTGGTGCAGCTGAACGAAGAGGCCCTGCAGGTGGACGTCGAGAAAGACATCTTGATTTTTGAGCAGGCCCAGCGGCGCTCGATCCTCATTACGACGGACAGCGTCTGCGACCTCCCGGACTCCCTCCGAAAGGAATTTGGCATCTCCATATGCCCTTATTATGTCTGCACAGAGGAAGGCCGGTTTTTGGACGAGCGGGAGCTGCAATCAGACGAACTGTTGGCCCATATCGCCAGCGGGCGGAAAGGGGATTCTCAGCCCCCCGACGTGGAGGACTATGAGCGGTTTTTCGCAGAGAAACTGACCGAAGCCCAGAACGTCGTCCATATCTCAATGGCAAAGCACGTCAGCGGCGGATACCAAAACGCGACGGAGGCGGCGAAAGCCTTTGAAAACGTCACCGTGATCGATTCCGGCCATCTCTCCAGCAGCATGGGCCTGGCTGTGCTGTGCGCCGCCGATATGGCGGAGCATCATGCCTCAAGAGAGGATATTATCGAGGCGGTAAAGCGGATGGAACGCTTTATTTCTTCCGCCTTTATCATCAACAGCACGCATATGATGTGCCGCTCCGGGCGGATCTCCAAGCGGGTGCAGATTTTGTGCGACGCGCTGTTGCTTCATCCTGTCCTTGTGCTGCGAAAGAGCAAAATGACGGTGGGCGATCTGATGATGGGCAGTTTTTCCCACGTCGCGAAGAAATATATCAAAAAAACCCTCCAAGACTCCAGAAACATCGACAAGCGGATCCTGTTTCTCACCTATTCTGGGATGGATCAAGAAAAGCTCCAATATATCCAAAGCATGGTGCAGAAATATTGCCCCTTTGAAAGGGTCTATGTGCAAAAAGCCTCCTCTGCCATCGCCAGCAACTGCGGCCCCGGCGCCTTCGGCCTGCTGTTTATGCGGAGAGACGACGCTACCATTCCTTTTTTCCAGACCACAGGCCAGGATTGAGCGCCGCAACCGCCCTCCTAATGACCCCCAACAGAAAAAAGCCGGCCCCCAGGTCTGGGGGCCGGCTTTTTCGCGCAATTTTGCCGGGCCGCGGGACGTTTATTGCCGGGCCCGCTGGAAAAGGCGGCGGATTTTTTCCAGCAACAGCGGGTTGTGCTCCAGCGTCGGATCCTGGTCCAACAGCTCCTCCGCAGCCTGGCGAGCTTGCTGGAGCAGGCCTGCGTCGGCGGAAAGATCGGCAATGCGGAATTCCGGCAGGCCGTGCTGGCGGTCGCCAAAAAAATCTCCGGGGCCCCGGAGCTTCAGATCCTCCTCCGCGATGCGGAAACCGTCGCTGCACTGGGTCATCACCTGAAGGCGGCGGCGGGTTTTTTCGCTTTGGTTGCCCGAAACCAACACGCAGTAAGATTGCATCTCCCCCCGGCCCACCCGGCCCCGCAGCTGATGGAGCTGGGAGAGGCCGAAGCGCTCCGCGTCCTCCACAACCATCAGCGAAGCCCGGGGCACGTTGACGCCCACTTCAATGACAGTGGTGCTGACCAACACGTCGATCTGCCCTTCCACGAACTGTGCCATGACCTCTTCCTTTTCCCGAGCCTTCATCCTGCCGTGGAGCAGGCCTACCCGCAGCCGGGGCAGCCGCCGGGCCAGATCCTGGGCGTATACGGCGGCGGATTGGCGCTCGTCCTCCCCTGCTTCCCCTTCAATCAGAGGGCAAACGATATAGGCCTGGCCGCCCAGGTCGATTTGTTTTTGAATAAAGGCGTCCAGCCGGGGGCGGTAGCTGCGGTTGACCGCATAGGTGGGCGTGGGTTTGCGCCCGGGGGGCGCCTCGTCGATGACGGAAACCTGCAAATCGCCGTAGAGCATCAAAGCCAGCGTCCGGGGAATGGGGGTGGCGCTCATCACCAGGGAGTGAACCCGCTCCCCTTTGTCAGTCAACGTCCGCCGCTGGGCCACGCCGAACCGGTGCTGCTCGTCGGCGATTGTCAGGGCCGGCCGGGCAAAAGCCACGTCCTGCTGAATCAGGGCGTGGGTGCCGACGAGCACATCCAGCTCCCCGGCCGCCAGCGCCTGCTGAATCAGAGCCTTCTGCTTTTTGCTTGTGGAACCGGTAAGCAGCCCGCAGCGGACGCCGCATTGCCGGAATAAGGGCTCCAGGGCTTGGTAATGCTGCCGGGCCAGCAGCTCGGTGGGCGCCATCATCGCCCCCTGGGTCCGGTTTTTGGCCGCCAGCCATAGGCAGGCCGCCGCCGCCATGGTTTTGCCGCTGCCCACATCCCCTTGAATCAGCCGGTTCATGGCCTTGCCGCCGCACATATCTCTAAAAGCCTCCTCCACCGCCCGGCGCTGCGCGCCGGTGGGGCTGTAAGGCAAATAGCGGTAAAACTCTTCTGGATCCCGGTATTCCAGCGCCACGCCGGGCGCTTGGCTATTCTGCCTGCCCAGCAGCTGCAGGCCGCAGGCGAACTGGAAGAATTCTTCAAAAATCACCCGCCTCCGGGCGATTTCCATGGCCTCCATATCCGCCGGGAAATGGATGTTTTCATAGGCGTAGCGGATATGGCACAGGCCGTATTTTTGCCGGAACTCCTCGTCCAGGCTGTCCGTCATGGATTCCACGTATTCCAGCGCCTGGCGGACGGCCTGGCTCACCGCGCTACGGGAAAGGCCGGCCGTCAGCCGGTAGACGGGCAAGATGCGGCCCGCGACCTCCTGCCGGCCCGCCGGGTCGAACTCCGGGTTGGTCAGCTGTTTGCGCAGCAAGCCGCCCCCTACGCGGCCAAAAAACACATACTCCTCCCCCTGACGCAGCTGGTTTTTCACATAGGGTTGGTTGAAATAGACCAGCTCCATCACGCCAGTCTGGTCGAAGACCCGCAACTTGGTGACAGTCAGCCCCCGGCGAATCAGCCGGGAGGAAGGGTCGGAGGCCACTGTAGCCCGGATGCAGCAATCCTGCCCCGGCTGGGCCTGGGCGACGGTGCAGAACCGGCTTCTGTCCTCATATCCCCGAGGAAAATATTCCAGACAGTCCCCCAAGGTAAAGACGCCCAGCTTGTGGAATAGCAGGGCTTTCTTTTCCCCCACCCCTTTCAGATAGCGGATATCTGTGGTCCCGTCCGCCATGGCCGACTAATAGCGGTATTCCCGGTAGACAGCCACCACAAGGCCCAGGATCTGGGCCTTGTCGCCGTCTATGGGCTGGTAGGCGGGGTTTTCGGGCATCAGGCGCACATGGCCTTTGACTCGGCGCAGCCGTTTGACTGTGGCTTCGTCCTCCAGCATCGCCACCACGATGGCCCGGTTGTCCGCCGTGTCCTGCCGGCGGACGACGACGGCGTCGCCGTCCAAAATGCCGGCGCCCACCATGCTGTCTCCCCGGACCCGCAGGGCGAAATATTCGCCGGATTGATATTCAAAGGGGATATAGCCCAGAATATCCTGTTGCATCAGAATGGGCTGGCCCGCCGTCACAACGCCCAGCACAGGGATTTTTTTGACGCCTGGGGCGTGGGATTTCAGGGTGATGGCCCGGGTCTTTCCCTGATCCTTGTCCAGCAGGCCGGCCTCCTGCAAAATTTTCAAGTGGGTATGCACCGTAGAAGGGGAGCGCAGCCCCACCGCCTGGCAGATTTCCCGCACAGAGGGGGGATAGCCGTTTTCATCGGTATACTTGGAGATATAGTCCATAATTTTCTGTCTCATCGGGCTGAGAATTTTCATAAAATCACCTCAAAGAGTGGGATTTTCATCGGTTTGTTTTCCGGCGGATGTAATGCGGAGGCCGGTTTGCGAGTTTTCAAACCGAACCCCTGTATTTTGATAAAAAGTATATCACAAAAGATCCAGGATGGCAAACGTTCGTTCCTGGGAATTTGCAAAAAACGCCGTAAGGCAGCATTTTTTTTGCCGCACCCGGCCTTTGAACCCCGCATATCCTGTAGCAAGGTGTATCCGCACCTGAGATAGGAGGGAACCAGATTGAATGAATTTGATTTCAATGAACAGGATTGGGATGTGGAGCAGCCCATGACTCGGCGGGATTGTTCCCGCATGGAGCCTTTTACCCGGCCTGCGGACCGGCCGCCCCGCATCCGCCGGGTCATCCGAGTGCGTCCCGACGGCGCCTATGTGGAGCGGGGCGAACAGGCGGAGCCCATGCCCATGCAGGAGCAGACCCCGGTTTATGAGCCCATGTGGACCTACGGCGGACAGCAAGGCCCCTTGAGCCTGACCTGCAGCTGCGGCGGCCCGCCCGTCGCCCCGCCGGTATGTCCGCCCTGTGAATGCCGGCCGCCCCGTCCTCCCATGCCGCCCTGCGTCCCCGGCCCCACAGGCCCTGCGGGCCCGATGGGCCCTACCGGACCGATGGGGCCCGCCGCCTCCAACGCTTTTCTCGCCGGCGTTGACCCGGTGGTGGGGGGGCAAAGCGTGGCAGACGGCCAAACCCTGACCTTTACTCTGGCCGCCCAGGGCGGGACCAGCGCTCAGTTGATCGGGCCGGATACGGCGCAGCTGGCGCCGGGCGCTTATCTGGCGCTTCTGCGGGGGACCGCCTCCCATTTTGAGGCCGGCCCTGTCCGGCTGTCCCTGCTGATGGACGGCGAACCCACGCCCGGCGGCAGCGGAGAAGTCAACCAGCCCGAAATCGTCCTATCCGCTTTGATCAGCACCCAGGGCGGCCGGCTGACCGTCCTCAACCAGGGGGCGGCCGCCCATTATCAAGATCTGTCGCTGGCGGTCGTCCGCCTGGGCGGATGAAGCTCTATGTCTACGCCATCTGCCGGGACGAGGCGAAATTCGCCGCCCGGTGGATGGTCTCCATGTCCGAGGCGGACGGGGTTTACGTCCTGGACACCGGCTCCTCCGACGGCTCGCCGGAGCAGCTGGAGGAGCTGGGCGCCCATGTGGCTCGCCGGCAAATTCAGCCCTGGCGCTTCGACGACGCCAGAAATCTTTCTCTGGACCTGACGCCGGAGGACGGGGACCTCTATATCTGCACCGATTTAGACGAGGTCTTCGACCCCGGCTGGCGGCAGGCCCTGGAACAAGCGGCGGCGGAGCAAAAGCGGCCTCAATACCGCTATCGGTATGTCTGGAGCCGCCAGCCCGACGGCGAAGACGGCATGGTGTTCTGGCACGACAAAATCCATACCCGCCGGGGCTTCCGCTGGCGGTATCCTGTCCACGAGACTCTGGCCTGGCAAGGCCCCGGCGCCTGCCGGCCCGGCTTGGCCCAGGGGGTCTGCCTGCGCCATTGGCCCGACCTGGAAAAACCACGCGCCCAATATCTGCCGCTTTTGGAGCTGGCCGCCCGGGAAAACCCCCAGGATCCCCGGTGCGCCCATTACCTGGGCCGGGAATATCTGTACGCCGGCCAATGGGAAAAAGCCCAAGGCCAGCTGCTGCGCGGCTTAGCCCTGCCAGCCAACCGGTGGAAGCCGGAGAGGGCCGCCTCCATGCGGTATCTGGCCCAATGCCTGCTGGCCCAGGGCCAGGATCAGCAGGCGCTGAGCTGGCTCTATCGGGCCGTGGCCGAGGCCCCCGAGCTGCGGGAGGGCTATGTGGAATGCGCCCAATATTTTTACCAGCGGCAAAATTGGCCCGGCGTGCTTCTGATGTGCGAAAGCGCCCTGGCCGTCCGACGGCGGAACCAGGAATATATCAACGAAGCCTTTGCCTGGGGCGCTCTGCCCTGGGATTTGGCCGCGCTGGCCGCTTGGAACCTGGGATGCCGGCAAAAGGCCCTGGATTATGGCGAAAAGGCCCTGGCTCTGGAACCCCAGAACAGCCGCTTGCAGCAAAACCTGGAGTTCTATCGCCGCCCCGCTCCTGCCCCCAACCCCTGTGAATGAGGGGCGGCGGCAGC
>CAJUIK010000001.1:44255-145538 GCA_910585875.1 uncultured Eubacteriales bacterium
GGAAACCCCAAGGGCCGTTCTCTGTGGGCAAAAAAATAATTTTTCAAAGTTCATTCACACAAAATCCACACATTTTTTTGCGGATGGTGTATCATAAGAATCAGCACAACCCTCTCTTTATTCCCCCCACAACAATAAAGAAGCGGAAAGGCGTCCTCCGGTAAGCCGGCGGGCGCCTTTTTGCCGTTTCCTTCTCTTCGCTGGAACAGCGGCGGAAAGGCGGGGACGCCGGGCATATTTCCGCACCCTCCGCCGTAAGAATGGCATAACAGAACAAAAGAGGGGGGAAGGTCTGTGGAGATGAACCGTCTGCGGACAGGAACCGCCGGGCTGACCAGCCTGGTCTGCTGCATCCTGCTGGCCGTGCTGGGGCCGGATATGCCGGATCAAGCCGCCAAAACGCTGCTGAAATTTCTGCTGCTGGGCCTGGCGCCCGCCTTGGTGCTGATCTGGCAGGGCGGCTCGCTGCGGCTGGGCTGCCGGCGGCAGGGCCGAGAAAAAAGGCGGCGGCTGGCGGTTTTGGCCTATTGCGCCTTTACAGGGCTGGCTTTGGCCGCCGCCCGTTTTGTGGATTTGGCGCCTATCAACCAAGCCCTGGCCCAAAACGGCGCCCTTTCCCTGAGCCGGTTTTTGGCCGCTGGGCTGCTCATCGCCCTGCCCGGCGCCTTTTTGGAGGAATTCTTCTTTCGGGGCTTTTGTTTTCAGCTGCCCGCCGCCGACGGCGTCCCGCCCGTCACAGCAGCTGTGTTCAGCGCCGGTTTATTCTCGCTCTATCACAGCGTCATGATGAAGGGCTGGTTTCCGCCCTGGCAGACCTTGGCCGCTTTCCTGGTTTTGTTCGCTGTAGGGCTGCTGTTTTGCCTGGTCTGCCGCAAATCGGGCCTTTGCGCCGCCTGGCTCTGCCACATGGCCGCCAACCTGGCTTTGCTCACCGCCGGGCTTGCTTGGTTTTATCTCTGATCGCCCTCCCTGAAAAAAATTCCCCCATTCCTCCATTTTATGATATACTATGAGATAGAAGGGCGGCGCGGCGGCCGGCTCGGAGGGAAAGCCCTCCCCCTTCCGCCATCCAGAAAACAGAACAAGACGTTAAAGCCTGTTTGGGGCTTTGATAGTATAAAAAACAAGGAGATTTGGCGAAATGATTGCGATTACCAACGGCAAGATCGTCACTGTGACAGGCGATACCTATGAAAACGGGACAGTCCTGGTTGAAAAGGGAAAAATCACCGCCGTGGGAGCCAACGTGTCCATCCCCGCCGACGCGGAAGTGATCGACGCGAAGGGCGGCTGGGTGACTCCCGGCCTGATCGACGCCCACACCCACATTTCCAACTTCAACGAGCCGGACACCATGCCCGCCCTGTGCAAGGACGGCAACGAGATGAGCGACCCCATCACTCCCCAGGTCCGGGCGGCGGACGCCATCAACCCCTGCGATTACTCCATCGAGAAGGTGCGCAGCGCCGGCTTCACCACCGTCTGCACGCTGCCCGGCTCGGCCAACGTCTGCGGCGGCTCCGGCATTGTGTACAAGCTGCGGGGCCACACCGCCGAAGAGATGATCATCCCCGGCACAGAGCAGATGAAATTCGCCATGGGCGAAAACCCCAAGCGCGTCTACGGCACAAAGGGCAAGCTGCCCATGACCCGCATGGGCACAGCCGCCCTGCTGCGCCAGACCTTCTATGACGCCAAACATTATTCCGACGCCCTGCTGGCCGCGGAAAAAGACCCCTCCAAGGCCCCCAAGCCGGACTTCAAGCTGGACGCTTTGGTTCCCGTCATGCGCCGCCAGATGAAGTGCCGTATTCACGCCCACCGGGCGGACGATATCTGCACCGCCATCCGCATCTGCAAGGAATACGACCTGGATTTCTCCATCGAACACGCCACTGAGGGCTATAAAATCACCGACGTGCTTCAGGAAAACAACGTGACCTGCGTGGTGGGCCCCCACCTCTGGGGCCCCGGCAAGCAGGAAATCCACGGCCTGAGCCTGCATACCCCCGCCGCCCTGGACGAAGCTGGCGTCACTGTCTGCCTGACTGCCGACAGCGGCTCCCAGACCCAGTTCCTGCCCGCCACTGTGGGCATTCTGATGGTCAACGGCCTGAATGAAAAATCCGCCTTTGAAGGCGTCACCATCAACCCGGCCAAGCTGCTGGGCGTGGCCGACAAAGTGGGCAGCATCGAAGTGGGCAAAGACGCCGACTTGGCCGTCTTCAGCGGCCATCCTTTCAGCAGCCTGAGCAAGTGCATGATGACCATGATTGACGGCGTTCCCTACAACAAGTCCCTCTAAAAAATAAACTGCGCCGAACAGGACGCTCCCGCGGGAGCGTCCTGTTTCTATTTTCCCATTTTGTGAAATTTCTATAAAAATCCAATCCTATTTTTATAGATTTCGACGAATTTTCCAAGAATCCCTTGCGTCTTGGGGCGATCCGGCGTATCATATTCTTATCTTCAGTCTTTGCGAGCCAAGAGTTTAACCGTCCGAAAGGAGAAGCGCTATGGATGCTCTCAAACGTTACGCTCTGTTTTTCTCTTTCGCGCTGATTTTGCTCGTCTCTTTCGGCTGCGGCTGGCAGGAGGCGCCGGCTGCTCCGGAGCCGCCCGAACAGCCCTCGCCGGCGGAGCCAGCTCCAACGGAACCGGAACCCAGCTGGGACGCAGATATCCTCCCCTTTGACCCCGCCGGTTTCACCCGGGAACAAATGCTGGAGGACTACGACTTTCTATGGGACACAATTTTGGAAAACTGCCCGCTGATGGACGGCTTTGCCCGGCAATCAGGCAACAATCTGGAAGAAATCCGCCTGAAAGGCCAGGCCAAGGTGGAAGCTTTGCAGGATGGGGACGCCGCCGGCTTTGAGGAGGCGATCAGTTATCTGGGCGGCTATTTCCGGGGCATGGGCCATCTAACCAACGTCTCCGCATTCGTTTATTACTCTGTGCGAGATAAGGACGCCTATGAATCGGAGACTCACAAACAGGTCTATCTCCTGCCCCAGGTCCAATCCTATTACAAATGGGCCAGTACGCTGCCCAAATTTGAATCTCAGCGGAAAAGTCAGGCGGCTAACAGCTCCAACGCCCCCCAACAGGGCGGCTTAGAGGGGCTGGAAGCGTCCCAGCGGCAAGACGTTCCCATTCTGCGTCTCAAGACCTTCCAGTTTGGTCCCCAGGGCCAAGGGCAGGCTATCCAGCAAATCCAGCGGTTCTGCCTGGACAACCTGGACGCGCCTCATATTGTCTTGGATATCCGGGGCAACAGCGGCGGTTCCACCGCCGTATGGGAGCAGGGGTTGGAACCGCTGTTTGCAGGCAAAGTGTTGGAGGAGCAATTTTTCGCCGCCTACCGGGATACCCCGCTGAATCGGCAGATGTGGGACGGCTGGCCGGAAAACCAACCGGAGGCAAAGACTTTTGCGCCAGATCAGCTGCCAGAAATGCTGCCAAACGCTTCAGGCCTTGTGATGGAAGACCTATCCCAAGCGGACGTCGCCGCCCAGCGGCGCATTCAGTTTGACTACAGCGACCTGCAAAACCCCGGCGGCAAGACCTTTGAAGGGCGGCTTTGGCTGCTGATTGACAGCTCCAATTATTCCGCCGCCGAGGCGCTGATCCAGCGGCTGCAAGGCTGCGATTTCGTCGCCCTTGTGGGCGCCCCCACCCGAGGCGGCGGCATGATTTTTGCCGCTCCCGCCAAAATTCCTTTCGCCCTGCCCAACAGCGGGATGCTCTACCAATATGCGCCTTTCTACTGCATGAACCCCGACGGCTCCTGCAACGAATTCGGCGGCGCCAAGCCAGATATCGACGTCGGCCGAGAAGACGCCCTGGAGGTTTGCTTGAGAGAGATTGCGAAGGAGGAAGACAATTTTTGAACAAGATATCCGCTAAACGGCAGATTGCCATTGGAGCAATTGGGCTCTTAAGCGTCGGGATACTGCTTTGCGGCAAAAATGATCAACTACAAATCCCACAGCCGGACGGTATCCAAATTGAAACATCCGCCATTTATGACGCGGTAGATCAAGAATTCTTTTCTCACGGTCAGGCCATTGTAACGGCTCGGCGGCTGTATCAGCGCAGGAGCTCTGATGATTTGCTCCAATATGTAGCAGAATATTCCTACCGCTCTCATAGCGGCGGAGATTTGCGGCACAACCGTTATCTTGTTACACAACAGCCTGACGGCAGTTACAGCGCGGAATGGTTTCCGCAATAGCAAAAATGCGAATAAAAGCTCCGGTTTTGCCGGGGCTTTTTCGCTTTTTCATCGAAAAAACGCCCGCCCTTCTTGCGAAAGACGCCTCAACCTTGACAAAGCCCCCCTGTAGGGATATACTTTTGTGGGTTTCAGGCGTTTTTTGATTGATTTTGCCTGGGACGGGAAGCGAGGAGTATGATGGTTGGAAAATATGTGAAAGATTTGCGGAGCGAATTCCGAGGATACGACGCCAAGGGATTGGTATCCGACCTGATGGCGGGGTTGACGGTGGCGGCGGTGGCTCTGCCTCTGGCCCTGGCTTTCGGCGTCAGCAGCGGGGCCACGGCGGCCTCCGGCCTGCTGACGGCCATTGTCGCGGGCTTCTCCATCGCCCTGCTGGGCGGCGCTTTTTACCAGATTTCCGGCCCCACGGGGGCTATGGCCGCCATCCTGTCCTCGCTGGCCGCTCAATATGGCATGGACGGGGTGTTTCAGGCCACGCTGCTGGCCGGCGTGCTGCTGGTCGTTGCGGGCGTTTTCAAGCTGGGACGGCTGACGGCCTTCATCCCCATGCCGGTGATTACCGGCTTCACCTCAGGCATCGCCGTCATCATCGCCCTGGGGCAGATCGATAATTTCTTCGGCGTCTCCTCTTCGGGGAGTTCGGCCATTGAAAAACTGGCCAGTTATTTCACCCAGGGCTTTTCCCCCGATTGGGCGTCGGTGATTATCGGCCTGTTTGTGGTGCTGTTCATGGCTTTGTTCCCGCCCAAGTGGAACAGCGTCGTTCCCGCCTCGCTGATCGCCATCATCCTGGCCACCGGGGCTTGCATAGCGCTGGATTTGCAGGTAGCCCAAGTGGGCGCCATCCCCAGCTCCCTGATTCTGGACCAGCGGCTTTCTCTGAGTTCCATCAGCCTGAGCAGCCTGAACCGCCTGATCGCCCCCGCCGTCAGCATCGCGGCTCTGGGCATGGTGGAAAGCCTGCTCTGCGGCGCCAGCGCCGGGCGGATGACCGGCGTCAAGCTGGATAACGACCGGGAGCTGGCGGCCCAGGGCGTCGGCAATATTCTGGTTCCCTTCTTCGGGGGCATCCCCGCCACGGCGGCCATCGCCCGCACCAGCGTGGCCGTCAAATCCGGCGCCCGCACCCGGCTGGCCGGGATGTTTCACGCCCTGTTCCTGATGGTTTCCATGCTGGCCCTGGGGCCGGTGATGAGCCGCATCCCCCTCAGCGCCCTGGCCGGCGTACTGATGACGACGGCTTGGCGGATGAATGAATGGAAAACCATCCGCTATATGTTCTCCCGCAAATTCTCCGGGGCGATTTTGAAATTTTTAGTCACCATGGCGGCCACTATCTTGTTTGATCTGACGGTGGCCATCCTCATCGGCGTGGTGCTGGCCCTGGTTCTTCTGGCCGCCCGCCAGGCTGGGCTGGAGGTAAATTATGACGAAGTCAGCGCCAGCCGGCTCCATTCCCCCGGCTCTCTGCTGGCTTCTCGGGCGGAAAACGCCTGCGTGGTCTATATCGCCGGCTCCATCATCTTCGCCAACACCCAGCAGATTGAGGCCATCGGCCCCAAGACGGCGGGCCGGCGCAGCGTCTTTTTCTCCCTGCGGGGCGTCTCTTACATGGATATCTCCGGCGCCCAGGCGTTTTTGGACCTGATCCGCCGCCTGCAAAGCCAGGGAACCCAGATCTTTCTCTGCGGCGTCAGCGCCGGCGTCCGCCAGGTGATGGATCGCAGCGGCATCTCCCGCCAAGCCGGCGAAGAAGCCTTCTTCTGGGGCGTGGAACAGGCGCTGACTCAAGAAGCCGGCGCCATCGCCCCAGCGGCAGTAAAAAAATAAAAAAGAAAATTGCCCGGGAATTTCCCAGGCAATTTTTTATGCTCTGTTCAAGTTATCAAACTTGATCACTTGGTCAAATTTCTGCTGCCGCTGGGGATCCAAATGATGGCTCACCATAATCAAAGTCAGCTTTTCGTTTTGCAGCAGGCTCTCTTCGATCACAGAGGCGTTCTGCTGATCCAGGGCGGAGGTGCCTTCGTCCACCAACAGCACCAGCCGCTGCTGGAGCAGCGCCCGGGCGATGGCAATGCGCTGGCGCTGGCCGCCGGAAAGCAGCTTGCCTCCCTCGCCAACCTGGGTATCCAGCCCTTGGGGCATCCGAACTAAGTCGCTTTTCAGAGCGCTTTCCTCCAAAACAGCTTCCAACTGTTCCGCGGAAAACTGCCGTCCCAAGGTGATATTTTCCCGAATAGTACCGTCAAATAGGTAGATCTGCTGGTCGATATAGGCGATGGAATCATAGCGCGAGGCGGCGGCATATTGCCTCACATCCAAACCGTCAAACCAGATGATTCCAGAATAGCCGTCCACCTGGCCTGCAATCAGCCGCAGTAAGGTGGTTTTTCCGCAGCCGCTGGGGCCCACGATCACATATTTGCCCCCCTTGCGGAAAGTCAGGCTGATATTTTGTAAGACCGGCTTATCCGGGTAGGAAAAGCTGACGTCTTTTAGGCGGATTTCCCGCTCCAAAACGGGCAGATCGGGCAGGGGTTCCGCGTTCTGGGATAGCTTTCCGATTTTTTCAAAATAGGGCTTGGCGGAAACCAACCGCAGCCGGATGCTGCCCAGCTGCTGGGTAGAATTAGAGGCCATAGCGATGATATTGCCAGCTCCATAAAAGGCGGAAAAGGGGATTATCCTTTTGATACACAGGAAAAACAGCAGCAGCAGTGTGATCATTTGGGTGGCAGTGCTCATCAGGCCCACCAGCAGGCTGCCGTCCTCCTGTCGCCTGACAAAATCCCGCCGCACCTGCTCCCGCTGGCAGCTGGCCTGTTCCATCCCCTGGGAAAATCTATCCTTCAGGCCAAAGACGGTGAAAACGGGCAGGCCGCCCAGCAGCTCCTTCAGCCGGTGGGTGAAAATCTCGCCGCTTTCCGAAACCTTCTGGCTGGCTCCTTTCAGCTGCCTATCCAAAAAGACGGAGCCACGGAGCATCACAAAGCTGGAAATCAGCGCCACAGCGGCCAGGGACCAATGCAGCGCCAACAGTGCGGAAAAGGAAAGAGCCATATTGATGATCTGGAAACAAAAGGTGAAAAAATTCCTGACCCCCAGCTGTTCCGCCTGGTCCACATCGTTGGAATACCAGGAAAGATAATCCCCCATATTATGAGACTGGAGGTTTTCATAGTCCGCAGCGCACAAATTGCGGCTGATATTCTGCCGCAGGGCGGTGTTGATACGGGCCGCTGTCTTGGCCTGGAGCAGGTTACTCCAGCGGTCGAACAGGGAAAAAACCACCCAGGCGCCGCTATTGCAGGCCAACGCCAGCAAAACCTTGTCCAGCCTGCCCTCCAGCGCCGCAGACAGCAACAGCATCGTAATCAGCGAAGAGCCCAGCTGCCCCAGGCTACGCACGGTATAAAGAGCCAATGTGGCGACCACTAACTTTTTCTCCGCCAACAGATAGGATTTCATGGTTGACATAGTATTACCATCTTTCAAGTCTGCCTGTTTGGCAACAGATACCTTCCTCATTTAACACAACCCTCTTTGGGCACTGCTTGTTCATGCAAGATAGAATTCTCTTACAGCTTATGCAAGTTGTTTGTAATGATGGAGTCCAGCATTTATTAAGACTATCATCAATAAAGACTGTATTTCCTATAATTCGACCGACTGTATTTTTTCCATTTTTAAGGGCGATTGTGCATTTTTGGATTTCTCCATTTGCTCTAAATACAAAATTTTTGGGATAGGCAGCATAACAAAATTGCCCTCCAAATGAAACCCCATCATCTACTATGTCGTTTTCGCAAACGAGTCCTACTGATTTAGCATAGTCAACATGTACTTTGAGAATCCTATCTCTATCTTTATTCTCAACAATAGATAATTCTTTTACTTCTTCGCCACCCCAATTATCTACTGTTCGAATCAAAATAGAAAAACGAGAATCTTTATCAAACTGCTGAACAAGATAATCATACCAAGAAAGGTCGTCGTCTGACGCTAAAATATTTCTTCTAAGTATGATTTTATATTCATATTCAGAATTAAGTTCTTTAATTTCTTTCAGATTAGAAAGAATAGTTTTTAAAGTCCCTTGCTTATTTGCTAAATATCTTGTTTCATCATGCTTAAAACCATCTAAAGTAATCTGATAATTCCGAATACCCGAGGCATAATATTGTAAAAATATATCTTTACTAAGCAAGTATCCATTGGTTGTCATAGATGAAGAAAATTTAACGCCTTGTAGTTTCTTTGCAAAAGATTGAGCAAAAGAGCTAATCTCTAAAACAACTTTAGGACATAAAGTGGGTTCGCCGCCAAACCACGAAAGATTGACTTCTTGTACTGTTGGAATTTGATCTTCCAGAAAACCTTTGATTGCGCTAACCATCTCCGGTGTCATCTGTGCATTTTCATGGTCCTCATAGCAATAAGGACAACGGAAATTACACCCTTCTGTAGGCATGATTGTCAGCCCAAGCTGATTGCTCATTTTTCGGCAAGTAACACTTTGTAAATCTTGAAGTTCCTCCAAGTTGCAAAGCATTTTTTGTTCGTGGAGAAAGCATTCCAGTTCTGTACAGAGCGACTCTGTGCCTTTAGCTTTTAATTTTTTGTATTCTTCAATTCTTTCAAGAGTATCCAAAAGAATTTTATTTCCATAGAGCACAGAATAAATGGTAAGCTGATTTTCAGACAGTTCTTCTCTTAAATAGCCAGGTATAAAGTACATAAAACCTCCTTATAATTGGTTTGCGTGTGGGGGATTACCCCCACACACAAATCCAGCAAAGCGAACTAATCGCCCGAACATGCGCCATGGCAGTTTATGTTCAGCGCTTTCGCCTCAGGCAGCATCAGTTCGTTCGTCGTTCTGGATTGACCTGTCAGAACCTTCATTTCTATACCTCCTTTCGTATTAACAATTTTATTATAATTTAAATCACTCTAAAAGTCAATATTTTTTATAAACTTTCATTCTTATGCTAAATTAAATATGTATTCATATTGCCCTGTAAAGCGATTGAACGGGCGTTCATGGTTTTCATTTAGTTTTAGGGCATTCCTGTTTGAGCAGGAAAGATTTCCTGGCTTCTTTGCTTTTCAAAAACCCCTTTGTCGTTTTTCTTCCAAACCCCCATGGTCTGCCGGAAGTCCTTTCCTGCCGTCTCCAGCAGCACGGCCTCCATGCGGATTTCCTCCTGGGCGGGGACATAGGCGTCCAGATAGGGATAGCAGGTCAGATCGCCTACGGCGGTAGCCTGGCCGGTTTCCGAACCTTCGTCCCAATCGGAAACGTCCATCTCCGCTGCGGCGGACAGCTGATCGTCTGCGTAAATCTCCACCCGCACGGCGTTCAGAAACAGATTGTGGCCGCCGGAGATTTCCACCTGGCCGGGACCTTTGAAAGCCACGCCCCGGCTGTCGCACTCCGCTTCTCCCTTGTAAATCGACTGCATGGTATAGAAATAATCCGATTTGACGCCCACAATGTTCCCCACCGACTGGCTTTCCACTTGTCCGTCGGGCCGGGTAATGTTGGCTACAATCTGGATATCGTCGGACAGGGGGAGGCGAATCGCCGCAAAAAAGAGGGGGGCGGGGCCGGGCAAAGCCGCCGCCGTCTGAGTTTCTAAATCCCAGCCGGAGCAGGTGAAGGAAACCTCCGTCCCCTCCTGATACTGCTCCAGGGTGACCCGGACCCCAATTTCCACCTGGTTTTCCTCCGGGAAGACCTGATTCACCCGGAATTCGCTTTGGGAGAATAGGGCGTCTTCCGCCGGGCCGGCCGGGATCAGGGCTGTAGGCGGAAGGCTTTCCATGCTGTTCAGCCGCGTATTGACGTCGGAAATGCGCCGGTTGGCGTCCTCCAACTGGAGCTCCAGCTGATGGAATCGGACTGCCAGCCAAGCCGCGGCGGCGAAGACCAAGGCCAGCCCGACAAAACCGGCCGCGCCCGCCCAAACCAGGCGGCTGGATCTCCAAGCCCTGGGCTTTCCCTCCTCTGGCCCTTGTCTGGGCTCCTGTCCCGCCCCTTCGGCCTGGAACCCGGATTGTTCAGGCGGCTCCGAAGGCGGGCCGGCCTGGGCATCTGGCGATTCCAAGCCCATCAGCTGCTCCATGGTGACGCCGAACAGCCGGGAAAGGTCCTCCAGCCGCTCGATTTCCGGCATGGCTCCGCCGCTCTCCCATTTGGAAATGGCCTGGCGGGAGACTCCCATCTCCTCCGCCAGCTTTTCCTGGGACATTCCCCGCTCCCGCCGCAGCCGGCCTATGGTTTCATTGAGTTTCATAGTCTTCCTCCTATCTGTTTCTTTATAATTATAGAGAAAAAATATAAATTTCCAGAAATAATTCAAAAAAATCGATTGGACAAAGTCTCCTTTCTGTGTTTATAATCAAATGCGTTTCCAAAGAGGCCCGCTCTGGAAACCCGCGGCGCTTTTTCAACTGCGCCGACTTTATAATAACCGACAGACGCTGCCGAAACAATAGGAGAGAATGCCAATGAATACAGAAGAACGCAATAAAGAGGGCATATTGGTGGAAGACGCAAAATCCGCCAAAAAGCTGACTCGCGATATGCTGGCCGAGCTGGAGCAAAAGGAAAAGACGCCTGCCCAAAGGGTCTTCGATTTTTTCATTTCCATCAGCCCTATGCTGGCCGCCGCCCTGGCCGCAGCCGAATATCTGCTGGTTCCCACGCTGGACAGGTTTGTCAGCTCCCATGTCAACCCCGAACGGTATCTGATCCTTTTGGCCGCGCCTGCGGCAGCCTATTTTGTCTTTTGGCTCCGTTCTCTCGTCAAATATCAGAGCGGCCAGAAAAAGTATTATTGGACTATCGTTCACAAAGCCCCTCTTTACAGCGTCGTCTTTCTGGCTCTTATGGCCCTGGACCTGCTGACGCTCAAATCGGGCAAGCTGCTGTATCCCTTTATCCCCTGGGTCAACGATATCATCAACGCCGCCATAAGCGATTGGCCCAATCTGCTCAAGAGCTGCTTTTTCTCCCTCAAGCTCCTGTTCAGCGGCTATTTCCTGGGCGTCGCCGCCGGATTGCTGACAGGCATCGCCTGCGGCTACAGCGAAAGAGTCAACTACTGGATCAACCCTATCGTCAAGGTCCTGGGCCCTATCCCCACGGCGACCTGGGTGCCCCTTATCATGATTATCTTCCCCAGCCTTGCCGGGGGCGCCGTCTTTATCATCGCCCTTGGCGCCTGGTTTGCCGTCACGCTGGCCTCCAGAACAGGCATACAGAATATCGACCGCAGCCTCTTTGACGCCGCCAAGATACTGGGCGCCAAGGAGCGCCAGCTGGTCTTCCGCGTGGCCATCCCTTCGGCTATGCCCAATATCCTGCAAGGCATGACTCAGGGCATGAGCTCAGCCTGCGTCTCCCTGATGGTAGCCGAGATGCTGGGCGTCGAAGCCGGCCTTGGCTGGTATATCACATGGGCCAAGTCCTGGGCGCTTTACAACCGGATGTTCGCCGCTATCGTGGCGCTGTGTATCATCTTCAATGTGGTCACAAATACCCTCAATGCCGTCAAAAAACACGCCCTTCGCTGGCAGAACGGAGTAAAGTAATATGGCAGAAGCACTGATTTTAAAGATAGACGGCGTTTCAAAGAGCTTTGCCCGCGTCGAGACAAACGACATCACAAACGCCCTTGAGAATATCAACCTGGAGCTGCGCCAGGGCGAGTTTATCAGCCTTGTGGGCACCTCGGGCTGCGGAAAATCCACCATGCTGCGCCTGATCGCCGGGCTGATTACCCCCACATACGGCCAGCTGACGGTGGACGGCCAAAAAATAGAGGGAACCTCCCCCGACAGAGGCATGGTTTTCCAGCAGCCCACCCTTTTCCCCTGGCAGACGGTAGAGCAAAACCTCTCCTTCAGCTTCCGTATGAGAGGCGCTTATGCCGAAAATAAAGATAAAGTCGAACGTATCTTGAAGGTCATTGGCCTTGAAAATTTTAGAAACGATTACCCCGCCCAGCTTTCCGGCGGCATGGCCCAGCGCGTGGCTTTGGCCCGCACGCTGATTTGCAGCCCCAAAATCCTGCTGCTGGACGAGCCTTTGGGCGCTTTGGATGCGTTTACCCGCATGAATATGCAGGATGAAATCCTCTCCATGTGGAGAGAAAACCGCCAGCTTGTCGTCATGGTCACCCATGATGTGGACGAAGCCATTTATATGGGCACCAAGGTGGTCGTCATGGACGCCCATCCCGGCCGCGTCAAGGCAGAGATCCCCATCGAGCTGGAATATCCCCGCAACCGAAGCAGTTCCCAATTCGTCGAGTACCGCAATCAAATTCTTGATATGCTGAACTACGGCGGTAAGGAATAAAAAAATCTTTGTAAGGAGAAAGAGCAATGAAACGTATGAAGAGAGTTCTCTGCCTGCTGCTCTGTCTGGCTATGGCTTTCCCTCTTGCTGCCTGCAGCAAAGAAGAGGGCCAGCAGGGAGGGAGCGACGTCAACCAGCCCGGCGAGGAAAAAAATCCGGCCGAAAACAATGACGGTTCCGCCGATAAGGAAGGCGAGCCTGCCGACGGCGACGCCGAACTTTCCGAAGAGGAAGCCATGAAGCTGGAGCCCGCTTACGGAACCGAGCTGCATTATATGATGGGTTCGGGCTGCACCGCCGGCCCCGCCGTGGCCGAATTGAAGGGTTATTATGAAGAGCTGGGCCTCAACGTCAAGGGCGTCAAGGCGGATAGCGACGTGGAAGCCCTGGGCACAGGCCAGGTGGAGATCAACGTGGGACATATCGCCAAGCAATTTGTCCCCGCCACCAACGGCGTCGACATCGTCTTTGTCGGCGGCGCCCACAGCGGCTGCAAAACCCTGTTTGTCCTGGCCGACAGCCCCTATCAGACCCTGGAAGATCTGAAGGGCACAAAGGTTTCCACGCCCAACGGCATCGGCAAGAGCGACTATAATATCACAGCCCGCCTCTTTATCGCCGACGGCATCGACCCCCTGAACGACGTGGAGCTGACTCCCGTTGAAAACGACGCCTGCGTCCCGGCCATGCAGAACGGCGAGATTTCGGCGGCTCTGCTGTCCGATACATACGCCTGGTCCATGGTCAACGACGGCCTGCTGCGCCCCATCCGCTCCATGCTGGACGAGGACCTGAATCAGCTCTGCTGCGTGATCACCATGAACGGAACCTTTGTCAAGAACAACCCCATCCATGCCAAGAAACTTGTGGAGGCTGTCAAGAAGGCCCACAGATGGATGGCAGACAATGTGGAGGAAGCCACAGACTTCATGCTGGAAAACAACCTCAACAGCGGCGACAGACAGATGAACATCGACCAGAACGACAAGCAGCAGTTCGGCCCGGACGATTCCTTCGCCGAATCCCAGCTGAGACTGATTGCCGAAGACTATCTGGAGTATGGCCTGATGACCACCACAGACGACGTCGACACCATTATGGAGAAGTATTGGATGCCTCTGGCGCCCGAAGCCTAAGCATTTGTTTGAAACCCTTTGGCCCCCACAAAATCCCCCGATTTTGTGGGGGCCTTTGTCCGCGTGGGCGGACAGCCAAACTGCGCGGCGGGCTGCTCAGCCGGCCTTGGGCCATGGCGCCAACGGCCTTTACGCAAAAGGCTGAGGAGGGCGCGCTCATTGTTTGTCTCCCCGCCGCGCCCACACGAGCTTGGACGTCAGGCCTATTATACCCTCCCCCAAGGCGCCGAGACTACCAACCAGCACTTTCTTCCGGGCAGATTTTTTGTCAACCAACGGTTGCAGCCGGGCAAAAAACGGCAAAAATGGCGAAAAAGCCGCTGGAATCGCCCTCGGCAATCCCCAGGGCGGTTCCAGCGGCATTTCTCATTCTATCACATAATCTGACGGTATTGTTCCTCTTCAAACTGACGGGTATACAGGGAATAATAATATCCCTGCTGCCGCAGCAGACTGCGGTGGGTTCCCTGCTCGATGATTTTGCCGTCTCGCACCACCAGAATCATGTCGGCGTTTTTGACTGTGGACAACCGGTGGGCGATGACAAAAGAAGTGCGGCCCTGAAGCACATGGCCGATGACCTGCTGAATCGTGGCCTCGGTTTCGGTGTCCACCGAGGAGGTGGCTTCGTCCAGCACGAAGATGCGGGGGTCGGCCACAATAGCCCGGGCGATGGAGATCAGCTGCTTCTGGCCGGTGGAAAGCCGCCCGCCGCCCTCGCCCACCTGGGCGTCGTAGCCGCCGGCCAACTCCATGATAAAATCGTGGGCGCTGGCCATTTTGGCGGCGGCGATAATCTCCTCCTCCGTGGCGTCCAGCTTGCCGTAGCGAATGTTTTCCCGGATGGTTCCGGTGAAAAGGTGGGGGGATTGGAGCACATAGCCGATGTTGCTGTGCAGCCAGAGCAGGCCCCGTTGGCGGTAATCCACGCCGTCGATGAGGACGCGGCCGCCGGTGGGTTCATAAAACCGACAGGCCAGGTTCACCAAGGTGGATTTGCCCGCTCCCGTCTCGCCCACAATGGCCACCGTGGCGCCTGCCGGAATATCCAGGTTGAAATGCTCCAACACGTTGACGTCCCCGTCTGGATAGCGGAACGTCACGTCTTCAAATCGGATATTGCCTTGGATGGGCTCCCAGTTTTCCCGCTTGGGGCAGAAGAGATCTCCATATTTCTCCAGCACCTCTGGGGAATCCTGAATCATGGGCTCGGTAGCCAGCAGCAGGTTCACCCGCTCCACGCTGGCCTGGACGGAAATAGCGTCCGCAATCACGCCCACCGTCATTTGAATGGGCTCCACAATGTTCAGCGTATAGGAAATAAAGACCGCCAAGGCGCCCAGCGAGACGCCCCAAGGGCCGGCGTTGACGCCGGCGGCGGACATCACCAGGGCTAGGGACACCGAGCCCATAAACATCACCAAGGGCTGGAACACTGCGTGGAGGGTCTTGGAGCGCATGGCCTTGCGGCGCATATCCCAGTTGATCTGGTCGAACTGGGCGCAGACCTGCTCCTCGATGGCCAAAGACTTGATGGTCTTTGCGCCGGAGATATTCTCGTTGAAAGAAGCCGTCAGCACCGAATTGGCGTGGCGCACCTGCCGGTTGGCGTGGAGCAGACGGCGCTGGAAATAGACGCACACCAGGCCGATGGGCGGCGCCACCAACAGCGCCAGCAAGGCCAGCCGCCAGGAGAGCAGCAGCATAGAAACGGCGGCAAAAATCAGGTAAAACAGGTTCCAGATAAAATCCGCCAGCCGCCAGGACAGGATGCCGCCCAGCTGGTTGGTGTCGCTCATCACCCGGGCCACGATATAGCCCACAGGCGTCGTGTTGAAATAGGCCAGGGGCAGCCGCTGCAAATGCTCGAAGCAGGCGTCCCGCAGGGCTTGGCCCACCCGCATTTCGATGGTGATGGCCTGCTGGCAAAAGACCACGTTGGCCCCGGTCTGCATCAGCGCTGTCAGGATATACAGGGCCGCGAAGGCGCCGATACCCCGCAGATCGCCGTCGGCGATAAAATGGTCGATGGCATACCGGCTGAAATAGGGGAAGATCGCGTCAAACAGGGCTGTGGCTATGGAAGCCAGCAGCAGCCAGAGAAACGGCTTTTTGAGAAATACAATATATTTCCATAATCTTTTCCACTCGGAAAAATCAAAGGAGGTAGGGTAATTGTATTCATGGGGCTTTTCGCTCATATCGTCTCCTCCTTCGTCTCGTTTTCCACTTCTTCGGCCACCAGGCTCTGGATGCGGTAAATGCGCTGGTATAGGCCCGGCTGCTCCAGCAGCTGCCGGTGGGTCCCCTGCTGAACCGCCCGGCCCCCTTCCAGCACCAGGATTTTATCCGCCTCCATCAGGGTGGTCACCCGGTGGGAAATGATGATGGCCGTGGCTTTCTTGGGCCGCCGGGCCAAAGCCCGGCGGATCTGGGCGTCGGTTTCCGTGTCCACGGCGGACAGGGAATCGTCAAACACCAGCACAGGCGGGTCCGACGCCAGCGTGCGGGCGATGGCCAGCCGCTGCTGCTGGCCGCCGGAAAGAGTGACGCCCCGCTCGCCCAACATGGTTTCATAGCCTTGGGAAAAGCCCAGCACAGACTGATGGATGGCGGCGGTTTCCGCGGCCTCCAGCAGCTCCTGCTCGCTTTTGTCCGGGGCGGCGGCCCGCAGGTTTTCCATGATGGTGCGGGAAAAGAGGAAGGGCTCCTGCAAGGTCACGCCGATGTTTTTGCGCAGGTAGCTTCGGCGGATTTTGCGGATGTCCACGCCGTCCAGCAAAATGGTCCCCTGGCCCTCCGGCAGCTCATAAAGCCGGTTGAGCAGGTGCGTCAGGGTGGATTTGCCGCTGCCCGTTCCCCCTAAAATGGCCAGAGTCTGGCCGGGCTCCACAGTGAACGACACGTCTTCCAACACCTTGTGCTTGCCATAGGAGAAGCTGACGCGGCGGAATTCGATTTTGCCCCGGACAGGCGGCTCCCCCTCTTCTGGAGAATTCTCCTCGGGCCGGGCCAGCAGGATTTCCCGCAGACGGCCGATGGAAACCCCGGCCTTGCTCATCTCGCCGATGATACGGCCCAGCCGCCGGGTGGGCCAGGTCAGCATTCCGTTATACATGATAAAGGTGATCAGAGCGCCGCCCGTCATGTTGCCCTCCACCGCCTGCCAAGCGCCGAAGAGCACCACCACGGCCCCCTGGGCCACGTTGATAAAATCGCCCAGGCTCCAGTAAATGGCCATCAGCCAGCCCACTTTGATCCACCGGCGGGAAAACTCGGCGTTCTGCCGCTGGAATTGATCCAGCGAATAGCGCTCCCGGCCGAAGGCTTTGACGACCCGAACGCCGGTGAGGTTTTCCTGGGTCATGGCGGTGAGCTCGCCCTCGGCCTCGTCCGCCGTGCGGAACCGCCGGCCGATCAGTCGGTAAAACATCCCAGAATATCCCATGATAATGGGGATGCCCACAAAAGCGGCGGCGGCCAGAGGCGCGTTGATGGAAAACATCAGCGCAAAGGCCCCGGCCAGCATGACGACGATGCGCAGCAGGTCGGTCAGCTGGGCGGCGGCGAAGTTGCGCACCGTATCCACATCCGAAGAGCAGCGCTGCATGATATCGCCGGTCTGCACCCCCATATGCCAGCTGTAGGGCAGGCGCTGGATATGGTCAAACAGCCGCTGACGCAGGGAAAAAGCCAGGCTTTCGCTGAGCTTGGCGGCCAGATACTGCCGCAGCATATTGAAGCCGGCGGAAAGGGCCACCGCAGCCAAAAAGGCCCCGGCCAGCAAAACCATATGGTCCCGCAGCCAAAGGCGGCCCCCCAGGCCCTGAACCCAGCCCAGCAACGGGCCGGGCAGCTCCATGGGCTTTTCTCCGATGACGGAATCCACGATGAAGCCCACCAGCGCCGGAGATAAAAAGGACGCGGCCACGCTGGCAAACATGGCGGCCACGCAGGCGGCGAACACCCGCCAGTTGCCTTGCATCAGCTCCAGGATAAAGCCGCCGTTGCCGGCCGCCGGGGGACGATTCTGATTGGACATAAACGCGCCTCCTTTGCGATGTCGTTTCTATGGGAAAATAGGAAAACATCCCGTGAATTTGGCAGGAGGGCTTGCCGCGCCCCTGCAAGCGCCCGGCCCCAGACCTGTTCTCAACGGATAGTATAACACAGATCCCCGCCTTTTGCCAGCCTGCGAGGCCCGCCGATAAATCCGACGCAAAAAACAAATGTCCGCCCCATGCAGCGGGGCGGACATTCAAACTCGTTATTTGACTGCCGATTTGCGCCGGCGGAAAACAGGGAGCAGCAGCTCATGGAGCAGCAGGGGAACGGCGGAAAGGGCGGCCAGCGCCAGCCATTCCGTCAAGCTCAGGCTGTAAGTTCCAAAGACCCGCACCAAGAAGGGGATTTCCGTCACGGCGATCTGCAGGGCGAAGCCGGCGGCCAGGGCCAGCAGCATCAGGCGGTTGCCCAGCAGGCGAGAGCGGAACACCGAGCGCTCCAAATCCCGCATCCCAACGGCGTGGAACAGCTGACTCATGCCCAGCACGGTGAAGGCAAAGGTCTGGCTCTCAGCCAACAGCGCCGGATCCTGGAGCAGCGCCTTTGCCGCCTCCAGGCTGAAAGCCTGGCCCTGCTGGGCCAGCAGGCGCAGGGGGGCAATCAAAAAGGCTGTCAGCGTCAGGCCGGCGACGACCAGGCCATAGAAAATCGTAACCGCCAAGCCGCCATGGGCGAATAGGCTTTCTTTGGGATCCCGGGGCGGCCGGTTCATCAAGCCTTTGGGGTCGTTTTGATCCACGCCCAGAGCCAAGCCGGGCAGGGAATCGGTAATCAGGTTGACCCACAGGATATGGATGGCTTTCAGCGGCGAAGCCAGGCCGACCAAAATGGCGCCGAACATGGCGGCGATTTCACCGAAATTGGAGGAGAGCAGGAAGAGCACGGATTTTTTGATGTTGGCGTAAATACCCCGGCCTTCTTGGATGGCCTTCTCAATGGTGGCGAAGTTGTCGTCGGCCAACACCATATCCGCCGCGGATTTTGCCACGTCTGTGCCTGTGACGCCCATGGCCACGCCGATGTCCGCCGCCTTGAGAGAGGGGGCGTCGTTGACGCCGTCGCCTGTCATGGAGACAATGTGCCCCTTGGCGCGCAGGGCCTTGACGATGGCCACCTTATGCTCGGGGGAAACCCGGGCGAAGACCCGCAGGCCCTCGATTTTCTCCGCCAACTGCCCTTCCGTCATCCGGTCCAGCTCCTCGCCCGAAAGGCATTGGCTTTCGTCCTCGGCGATGCCCAGCTGCTTGGCGATGGCCAGGGCGGTGTCCCGGTGGTCTCCGGTGATCATCACTGTGCGCACCGAAGCGCTTTTGAAAGAGGCTACGGCTTGGCGCGCCTCCTCCCGGGGCGGGTCGATCATGCCTACTAAGCCGATAAAGGTCAGCTCTTCCTCCTGGGGCGCCGCGTCCCCCCGGCGGCAGGCCAGGGCCAGCACCCGCAGAGCCTGACGGGACATGGCGGACATGGCCTCCAAAATCTCCTGCCGGTTCTGCTGAGAGATAGGCCGGATCTGCCCCTGGACCTGGATATTCCGGCAGCGCTGAAGCACCTGGTCCGGGGCGCCTTTGGTGAAGGACAGAGTTTCCGCGCCCTGGCGGTGCAGGGTGGTCATCATCTTTCGGTCGGAATCAAAGGCCAGCTCGTCTGTCCGGGGAAATTGCCGGTCCAGCTCCGTCTTGTCCATGCCCAGCAAGGCGGCCAAGTCCACCAGGGCGATTTCTGTGGGGTCTCCCACCCGCTGATCTCCCTGAACAGAGGCGTCGCAGCACAGAGCCAGGCCCTGAGCCAGCAGAAGTCCCGAAGGCGCCTGAAGCAGCTCGTTGGGTTCGCCCTGCCAGCCGTCGCAATAGCAGCGGGCCACAGTCATTTTGTTCTGGGTCAGCGTGCCCGTTTTATCCGAGCAGACCACCGTGACGGCGCCCAGAGTTTCCACAGAGGGCAGCCGCCGCACAATGGCTTTTCCCTTGGCCAGCCGCTGAACCCCCAGGGCCAGCACAATGGTGACGACCGCCGGCAGGCCCTCGGGCACCGCGGCCACCGCCAGGGAGATGGCGGTAATCAGCATTTCCATCACGTCCCGGCCCTGGACCAGCGCCAGGACAAACAGGGCGGCGCACAGCCCCAGAGCCAGGCCGCCCAGCAGCTTGCCCAGGTCGGCCAGCCGCTTTTGCAGCGGGGTGGCCTCTTCCTGGCTGTCGTTGATCATCCGGGCGATTTTGCCGATTTCCGTATCCATGCCCGTGGCCGTCACAATGCCCTCGCCCCGGCCGTAGACCATGCTGGAGGTCATATAGGCCATATTGACCCGGTCGCCCAAGGGGGAATCGCCTTCCAGCGTTGGGGCGGCGTCCTTTTCCACCGGCAGAGATTCGCCGGTCAGGGCAGATTCGTCGGCCTTCAGGCTGGCGGAAACCGTCAGCCGCAGATCCGCCGGCGCTTGGCGGCCCGCTTCCAAAATCACCACGTCGCCCCGGACCAGCTCGGCCGCCGGGATTTCCATGGCCTGGCCCTCCCGGCGGACTACCGCCGTAGGGCTGGACATTTTTTTCAGCTCTTCCAGGGCCTGCTGGGCCTTGCCCTCCTGAACCACGCCCACAACGGCGTTGATCAGCACCACCGTCAGCACCACGGCGGCGTCGGAAAACTCCCGCAGCAGCAGGGAAACCCCCGCCGCCGCAAACAAGATGTAGATCATGGGCTCGTTGAGCTGGGCCAAAAACATTTGCAGCCACGTTTTGCCCTTCTGCTCCGCCAAGGCGTTGGGGCCCTCTCGCTCCAGCCGGGCCCGGGCCTCCGCCTGGGTCAGCCCTTGGTCCGCCCGGGTTTGCAGTTCCTGTTCCGTCTGCTGGACGGTCTTGTTTTCAAACACGCGGAAACACCTCTCTTTTTTGTCGTTATCTTTGCCGAAAACAGGGCGGTTCAAACAGAGGCGGTTTCCCCAGAAAACAAAAAGAGACTTTTTGCACGCGCCAAAACGGTGCAAAAAGTCTCGTTACCTCAATCAGGCCGCAACGGCAGGCTTCTCAGGCCATGATGTTGCCGCTTGCGCTTTGAACTACTCCCTTTTCTGGGTTTATCATACCCAAAAACCCCTCGGTTGTCAAGGGGGGATTTATTCTGAAGCGCGGCGAACGAAAAAACCGCTCATTGCTGAAACAGATAAGCCGCGATATCTTTGGAATATCCATAAGCCTGGGCCTTCCTCTGAGGGTTCAGGGCGATCGACGGAACCTCCCTTTCATAGAGGGAGCCGTAGGTTCTGGAGGCCTGGGTGTCCAGGATTCCTTCCTCCTGATCCCCGGAGGCGGCGCCTTGCGCAGCCTCCTTCTCATTCTTTGAGCCCAAGGCGCCGTCCCAAACGGAGCGCCCAGGGCTTTGTCTATTTTCCCTTGTTGCGGCCGGCTTTTTCCTTCGAGCCCTTCTCCAAAAAGCGCTGCTTGCCGTAACCCATCACCGCCGCTTTAGCGGCGGGTTTCTCCTGTTTGTCCGTCTCTTCCAGCAGCAGCCGGATTTCTTTTTTCGGCACCATTTTTTTCTTGAGCATCAGCCAGAGCAGCTCCTCACTCTCTACGGCGGCGGGGTAAAGGCGCTTGCGGCGGCTGCGAATATACCCCAAGTATCCGGCCCGGATTTTCCGGCGCATCTCGAGCTCGGCCAGGCAGGCGGCGGCGAAATGCTGGGCGGCCTGGGGCCTGTTTTTCTGCTTGAATGTTTTCACCGGCAGATAAGGCGCCGACGCAGACAACGGGCAGCCCCGGAAAGCGGAATACTTCGGCTTTTTCACGCTCTGGGGCAAGACCAGCCGGGTCAGGCTGGCGCAGCCCGCAAAAGCGCCTTTCCCAACCTTTTTCACGCCTCGGGGAATCTCCAGCCCGAACAGGCTGACGCAGCCGCCAAAGGCATACTGGCCGATCTCTTTTAACCCCTGAGGCAGCTGAACCTGGGCCAGGCCGGCGCAATCGAAAAAGGCCCGATCCCCCACCCGCCGCGTTCCCTCCGGCAGAACCGCCCGGGTCAAAGCGCGGCAGCCCGCAAACGCTTTGGGGCCGATCTCTTTCACGCCTGCCGGAACCCAAACGTCCCCGCCGGGGCCGCGGTATCGAATCAGCACGCCGTTTTTGACGATAAAATCATGTTTGTCGCTCATATCTTCCTCCCATATTCCAAAATCAAGGCTTGGGCGGCGCCGTTTTGCCGCCGCTCCGCTTCGTCCAGCAGAGGCTGAATATCCCTCGGGGGAATGATCGCTTCGGCAATCATCAGCCGGAGCACTTCTTCGTGCTGGAGGGCCAGGGGATATAGCCGCTTTCTCTGCCGGCGGATATAGGCCAGATATCTGATCCGATCCGTTTCTTCTATAGGCATGGATCGAAAATAGGCGGCGGCAAAGCCCCGGATGATCTTGGGTTTATCCATCTTGCTGAACTCTCCCAGAGGGATATGGGGGGCGGCCACAGCCGGGTCGCTGCCGTAAAAGGCGGTTTTATCAATCTGCGTCGCGCTGCTCGGGAGGGCGACGACGGACAGATTGGCGCAGCAGGCAAAGGCCTTTTTCCCAATGCGGGTCGCGCCGGCGGGAAGAGTTATGTCAGTCAGAGCGTCGCAGCGGAAAAAGGCCAGGTCCCCGATCTCCGTCAGCCCCTGGGGCAGATCGACGCGGGCCAGGCTGGCGCAGTTGGCAAAGGTCAGAGCGCCGATTTCCGTCACGCCCGCCGGCACGCTGACGCCGGTCAGGCCGGAGCAGCGGGAAAAGGCGGAGTTCCCAACACGGGTCACGCCGGCGGGAAGAATCAGCTCGGTCAGAGCGCCGCAGCGGAAAAAGGCGTGCGCCCCGATCTCCTCCAGGCTTTCCGGCAGATCGACGCGGGCCAGGTTGACGCAGTTGGCAAAGGCCAAAGGGCCGATTTCCGTCGCGCCCGCCGGCACGCTGACGCCGGTCAGGCCGGGGCAATCCAAAAAAGCCTCCCGCCCAATTCTCACCGCGCCAGGGGGAATCACGACGTCCCCGCCGGGGCCCCGGTATCGAACCAGCGTGCCTTCCTGTATCACAAAATCGCCGATATCGCTCATTGTTCCTCCTTTTTAGCGGGCAGGAAGTTGATGGTCAAAATCGCTTCCCGCAGCAAATCCACGGCGTTGGTCATGGCGTATTCCAGCGTCATGTCTTTGGTTTTCAACTCATAGACGGCGTCGATCCCCGCCTCTTTGGCCTTTTCATAGCCTTCGCCCTTGGCGCCCACGACGGCCACGACCCGAGCGCCGTATTTCTTGGCGATTTTGGCCGCTTCCACCGGCAGCTTGCCCATGGCGGACTGGCCGTCCATCCTGCCCTCGCCGGTAATCATCACGTCGGGCTTGAGCCGGGCGATCTGCTCTTCAAAGCCCGCCGCCTGGCTGACGATCTGGAACCCGGGCGCCAGGTCGGCGCCGAAAAAGGCGATGAGCCCAGCGCCCATGCCCCCCGCCGCGCCGGCGCCGGGGAGTTCCGCCACGTCTTTGCCCAAATCCCGCCGAATGACCTGGCCCAGCGTCTCCAGCGCTTTGTCCAGCTGGGGCAGATGTTGGGGCTTGGCCCCTTTCTGGGGTCCGAAGACATAGGCCGCCCCCTGGGGGCCGCACAGGGGGTTGGAAACGTCGCAGGCCACCTGGAAACGAGCGTTTTTCAGCCGGGGGTCCAGGCCGGAAAGATCGATTTTCGCCAGCTGGAGCAGGCCGGCGGCTCCCGGCGGGATGGGCTGCCCCTGCTCGTCCAGAAAACGGGCGCCCAGAGCTGCGGCCATGCCGACGCCGCCGTCGTTGGTGGCGCTGCCGCCGATCCCCATAATAAACTGCCGGCAGCCCCGATCCAAAGCGTCGGCGACCAGTTCGCCCACTCCCCAGGTGGAGGCGGCGAAGGGATCCCGCTTCCAGGCGGGGACCAGAGGAAGGCCGGCGGCGGCGGACATCTCCACGACGGCGGTTTCCCCGTCGCCCAACAAACCGTAAGCGGCCATGGTTTTATCCCCCAGAGGGCCGGAAACCCAGCAGGACCGCTTTTTCCCGCCGGCGGCCTGCGTCAAGGCTTCCACCGTTCCCTCGCCGCCGTCCGCCATGGGGAATTTCCGCACTGTCAGACCGGGGAACCGTTCCAACAGGGCGGCCTCCGCCGCGTCGCAAAATTGTGTAGACGTGATACTGCCCTTAAAAGAATCGGGCGCAATTACAAAAACCATCTGAATCCCCCTTTGGAGAGTTTTGATATCGACGTATTTTGTCCTTTCAAACAGCGCATGATAGAATGGAAGGACTCCGATTTCATGCGGGGCCTCGGAGCCCGGCCGCGCTCAGTTTGAATTCTTTCTGTTTATCACGCCATTATCATACCGCAGACCAGAACAAAATGCAAAAAATTTGAGAAGAATCTCGCTCAGCCCCTTGCCAAGCCGCCGGGGCATGGGATAATATTATTCTGCCCCTTGGGGGGCTAAAATTGAAACAGAAGGGACGAATGCAAATGAACGCGCTGCAAGCGACGGAACATATCTGGTGGGTGGGCGCTCTGGACCCGGACCTGCGGGTCTTCGACATTGTGATGCGCTCGGATTACGGCACCACATACAACTCCTACCTGTTGAAAGGCGCCGATAAGACCGCCCTTTTTGAGACGGTGAAGGAAAAATTCTTTGAGGAACACCTGGAAAAAATCCGCCAGGCCATGGACCCGGCCCAGCTGGACTACATCGTCGTCAACCACACCGAGCCGGACCACTCGGGTTCGGTGGCCAAGCTGCTGGAGCTGGCGCCCAACGCCACTGTGCTGGGCTCCCAGACCGCGATTTCCTTCCTCAAAGAAATCGTCAACAAGCCCTTCCGCCATCAGGCCGTGACGGAAAAGGACCAGATCGACCTGGGCGGGCTGACGCTGAACTTCCTGTCCGCGCCCATGCTCCATTGGCCCGACTCCATGTACACCTGGGTTCCCGAGGAAAAAGCCCTGTTTACCTGCGACAGCTTTGGCTGCCATTACAGCGACCCCCGGGTGTTCAACGACCAGATCGACGGCGATTTCACCGAGGCTTACAAATACTATTTCGACAACATCATCGGGCCCTATAAAAACCCCCATATGCTCAACGCCCTGAAAAAAATTGAATCTTTGGATATCCAGTTTATCGGCAACGGCCACGGCCCCGTGCTGCGCCGGGATATCCCCAAATACCTGGAGATGTATCGTCAATGGTCCGCCCCGGCGCCCAAACAGGACCCTTCGGTAGCCGTCTGTTATGTCTCCGCCTACGGCTATACCGCCCGGCTGGCCCAGGCCATCCGCCAAGGGCTGGAGCAGGGGGGGATCCAGAATATCCAAACTTTCGATCTGGTGACTGACGACAAAGCCCAGGCCGCAGCCGCGGCCGCGGCCGCCGACGGCCTACTGCTGGGCTCCCCCACCTTGATCGGCGACGCCCTGCCCCCGGTCTATGAAATGCTGCTGGGGCTGAACCCGGTGATCCACCGGGGCAAATTCGCCGGCGCCTTCGGCTCCTATGCCTGGAGCGGCGAAGCCGCCCCCAACCTGCTGGAGCGGATGCGGGCCCTGCGCTTTCGCCTGCCCCTGCCCGCCTTGCGGGTCAAGCTCATGCCCACAGAAGAGGATTTGGAAAACGCCCGGACTTTCGGCAAGGAGTTCGCGGCGGCCATGCTGAACAAATAATTTCCCAAGGAGGCGACGCAATGCAAGGTCAAATTTGGCGCTGCCCGGTCTGCGGGCAGGATTTTCCGGGGGAACGGCCCCCGGAGCGCTGCCCCGTCTGCGGGGCAGGCGCCAGCGTCTTCACCAGCGCGGAGGCGCCGGCGCCCCAGCGTTGGCGCTGCCTGGTCTGCGGCCAGGTCTTCGAGGGCGCCGAACCGCCGGTCCCCTGCCCAGTCTGCGGAGCCGGGCGGCAGGCTTTTGAGCCCCTGCCGCCGGAGGAAGAATCCCTCTGCCAGGATACCGACCGCCGCTTTGTGCTGATCGGCGGCGGCGCCGCCGGGCTGGAATGCGCCAAAGCCATCCGCCGGCGGGACAAAACGGCCTCCATCGTCTTGGTCTGCGGCGAGAAGCAGCCCCCTTACAACCGGCCCGCCCTCAGCGACGCCTTGGCGGACGAGCTTTCGTTGCCGGCTCTGCTTTTGCAGGAGCCCCAATGGTATGAGGAGCAAAACATCCGGCTGCTGACAGGAATCTGCTGCACGGAGATTCTGCGCCGGCAGAAGCAGATCCGGCTGGACGACGGCCAGATCCTGGACTATGACAAGCTGCTGCTGGCCGCGGGGGGGCTGCCCTTCCTGCCCATCCGCCCCCAAGAGGGCGCCGTCCCGCTGTATACTCTGCGGACTTACGAGGATTATCGCCGGCTGGCTCAGGCCGCCCAAGGAGCCAAAAGGGCCGTGGTGCTGGGCGGCGGAATTCTGGGGGTGGAGGCGGCTTTGGCCCTGCGGGAACGGGGTCTGCAAACGGTGATCGCCGAACGGGGGCCCTATATCCTGGCCGCCCAGGCCGACGATAAAGCCGCCGCTTTGGTCTCCGATTACCTGAATCGCCGCGGAATTTCCGTCTGCTGCGGCGTTACGGGAGAGGCTCTGCTGCCCGAGGGCGTCCGGCTGGACGACGGCTCCGTTCTCGAGGCCGATTTCGTCCTGGCCGCCGCCGGCGTTCGGCCTCAGACGGCTCTGGCCCAGAGCTGCGGCCTGGAAATAGACCGGGGCGTGATCGTGGATGAAACCATGGTCTCCTCGGACCCGGATATTTACGCCGCCGGCGACTGCGCCCAATTCCAGGACCGGCCCGGCGGGCTTTGGTCGGAAGCGGCGGCCCAGGGCCAGGTGGCCGGCGCTCAAATGGCCGGGGACCGCCAGGCGGTTTACGCCCGTCCCATCCCGGCCGCCGCCCTGGAAGAAGGCGGGCTCTCCCTGTTCAGCTGCGGCATGATTCGCGGCGCCCGGCTCCAAACCCTGACTTATGAGGATCCCTTCTCCGGCGTCTATAAACGCCTATTCCTGGAAGATGGGAAGACGGTGGGCGGTCTGCTCTTCGGCGACGTCAGCCAAACCGCCCAGCTGCTCTCCTGGGTCGAAAGCCGCCGGGCCCCGGCGGACCTCTTATAACATTCTATCCCTGAAACGGCCGCAAAGCCCGTCAACAGATTGTTGACGGGCTTGTTTTTTTGATGGGCCTGCCCCGCGAATTTATGCTTTGTTATCGTCTATCCTTCTTGGCGCCCAGTCAGGCAGGGCGCTTCCCGTCCTACCCAGATATTGTCCTGGACGCGGCAGTCCAGCTGAGGCGCCGGGCTGGGGCCCTGCTGATAGCGGTAGTCCTTCCCATATTGGCAGATATGCTTTTCAATGACTTGATGGGCGGGTTCGCAGGCCGGGTTGTTGTTTACCTGCTGCTGATAGGAGCAGAAGGGGGCGTCCAGAGGCAGCTGGCGCACGTCCTGATAGCCGCCTATCACGGCGGTATTCCACACCGTGTTCCCCAAAACCTGGCGGACATATTCTTTATTGGGATGCAGCTGCAAAAGCTGGGGGAATTCGCCCTGGGGAATCACCTGCTGCCACTGTTTGCCCTCGTATTGCTCCAGCAGGGCGGCGGCTTTTTGCAGGTGGCCGATTTCCTGGTTCAGGTGCTGCTCCCACATCACCCGGATATGGGGGTCGGTTTCCGTCATATAGCAGGAATAATAGAGATAACACTCGGTATATTCGTGCTCCAACAGGTTTTCCAGCCAAGTGCGCCGAGGGTCCAGCAGGCTGCCGTACTGGGTCACGTGCTGCTCCTCGATCATGCCGATTTCCTGATAAAGCCGGCGGCCCAGGTCGTTGGGGTACAGGGCGCACAGGTTCATATAGTAGTTCATGGTCTGCTGCTCGGCGGCGGTGATGATCTGAGCGTGGAGCCGGGTCAAGGGGTCGGCGGCGGAGAAATCCACAAACTGCCGGGGGTCGTCCTTGGGGAAGCGGTGCTCGGATATGGTGGGCCGGCCCGGCATGATCTCGGTATAGCAGCCCACCAGACATTCGGCCCGCTGGCCCCCTTGGTCCATCTCCAGCAGGTTGGCGTAGCGATACAGGTGGTCGAAGTCCTCCAGCAGGGCGAAATCCAGGGCTGATTTCACCAGGCTGTCCGGCTCTGTCTGGGCCATGCCCGCCGTCAGGTCCACAGCCAGCTGTTCATAGCCGATCGTGGCCTCCAGCGGCGTTTCATTCACTGGTTTCAGGGTCTGGATGCGCTTTTGCTGCTGCTGTTCGGTCCGGCGGGTCAGCGCCAATTCCCGGCGCAGAGCTTCGTCCGGGCAGTTCCGAAAAAACTGATGGGAGAAAAACGCCGCTTCCACCTCGGCGCCGTTCATCAGGATGACTCGGCACCGGGTATAAGGGTCTACCTCATATTTGTTATAGGAATATGGGTACAGGCCCTTCCAATCATAGAAACAGTCCAGGGGCGTGGGGTTTTGCTCAAAGGGATTCAAGCCCATGTCTGATCCCCTCCTTTTATAGAATGGGCCCGCAGGCCCTTGTTTTATCATATGACGGCAGGGCCCCCGGCGCCTCTGGAGACGAAGATTTCCGCCCCCTCCCCGTCTGCCAGGCAAATTGTGCGGTCATTTCTTGTATTTTCCCGATTTTTTGATGGAAAAAACCTGTTCATCCAAAGGAAACCTTGTTATAATGAAGCCACAAAACAAAACCATGTTCCAGGAGGAATGAACTTTATGACAATACAGGTGTGCATCGGCAGTTCCTGCCATGTAAGAGGCTCTTACGAGGTCAAAACCATTTTTGAAGAGCTGATCCGGCAAAACGGGCTGGAAGGCCAGGTTGCGCTGCGCCCAGCCTTTTGCTTGGGCGTCTGCGGCGAGGGCGTCGGCGTCCGCATAGACGGCCAAACCCTCAGCGGCGTCACCAAGGAAAACGCCGCCGATCTCTTCCGCCAATATGTGTTGAAAGAGGGGTAGCGCCTATGGATGTGCTGCGGTTTCAAAAGGCCAATTGCAAAGACTGCTACAAGTGCATCCGCCGCTGCGCGGTGAAGGCCATCGCCGTGCGAGACCACCACACCGAAGTCATCGACGAAGACTGCGTGCTGTGCGGCCGGTGCGTTTTGACTTGCCCTCAATACGCCAACCAGGCCCGTTGGGATATTCAGCCTGTCCGCCGGCTGCTGCAATCCGAAAAGCCGGTTTACGCCATGGTCGCGCCGTCCTTTTCCTTCCAATACGGGCCGGACGCCTTCGGGCCCCTGCGCTGCCAGCTGATGGCCCTGGGCTTTACCGACGCCTTTGAGTCGGCGGAGGGGGCCTGCCTGGTGAAAAACCAATATGAAAACCTGGTGGCCAAACGGCAGGGCGACGTGATCCTGACCTCCTGCTGCCCCTCGGTGGTTCTGCTGGTGGAGCGGCATTTCCCCTCGCTGACGCCTCTGTTGGCGCCGGTGCTCTCCCCCATGCAGGCCGAGGCCAAGCTGCTGCGCCGGCGCTTCGGCCCCGAGGCCGCTATTGTCTATATCGGCTCCTGCATCGCCGCCAAAAACGAATGCGATCAGACCCCGGGGCTCACCGATTACGCCCTGACCTATGACGAGCTCAACGCCCTGTTCGTCAGCAACAAGCTGCCGGTGGACCTGCACGGCGCCGCCTGCTCCCCGGAGCCCCGGCGGCGCAGCCGCTCCTTCCCCCTGCCCGGCGGCGTCGTCGGCTGCATGAACCAGGACCCGGAATACTCCTATCTGGCGGTGGACGGGCTGGAAAACTGCATCGCCGCCCTGAACGAAATCAAAACGGGCCGGCTGCACAACTGCTTTATCGAGCTGCGTAGCTGCACCGGCTCCTGCGCCGGCGGGCCCAAGATGAGCGCCGACGCCCGCAACCGGCTGGAAGGGCGCGTCCGCATCGCCAACACCGCCGGCGGAGACGAGGATTTTGAACCCCAGCCCACCCTGCGGCTGGACCGGGTCTTCCACCCCCGCAGTCGAACCGAGGCCAAGCTGCCCACCGAGCAGGAGATCGACCAGATCCTCCGCCGCCTGGGCAAAAACAGCCCGGCGGACCAGCTCAACTGCGGAACCTGCGGCTACCCCACCTGCCGGGACAAAGCCGTGGCCATCTACCAGGGCAAGGCGGACGTGACCATGTGCCTGCCCTATATGAAGAAGCGGGCCGAATCCCTTTCGGATAAAATCATCAGCAATTCCCCCACGGCCATTTTGGCGGTGGACAGCGCCCTGCGGGTCCGCATGGCCAACCGGGCTCTGCGGAATATCTTGGGCATTCAGGAGGACGTCTCCCTCTCCGGCCTGCTGGTTTCCGAGCTGATGGACGATTTCGAGTTCATCACCGCTTTTTCCGCCCCTGCCGGAACCAAAGTGCGCACAGCTTATCTGGAGCAATACGACAAATACGCGGAACAAATCTTCGCTGTGGACGAGGGCAGCAACATGGCTATCTGCATGATGAAGGACATCACCGCCGAGGAAAAGGCCCGCCGGACCCGGCAAAAGACCCGGAAGGAGGCGGTGGAGATCACAGACCAGATCATCGCCAAGCAAATGCGCATCGTCCATGAAATCGCCTCTCTGCTGGGGGAGACGGCGGCGGAGACCAAGGTAGCCCTGACCCGGCTGAAAAACACCGTGGCCCTGGACGCCGAGGAGGAAAGCCGGCCATGAACACCATTTGCATGGAAAGCGGTTTCGTCAGCCTGAACAAAGACGGAGAAGACCTCTGCGGCGATTTTTTCACCACTGTGTCCGACGAAGACGGCGTCTCCACCTTCGTGCTGTCCGACGGCATGGGCAGCGGCGTCAAGGCCAATATTCTGGCCACCCTCACCGCCAAAATCCTGGCCACCATGACGGCCAACCGCCTGTCCCTCCGGGACAGCGTGTCCACCATCGCCCAGACCCTGCCGGTGTGCAGCGTCCGGGGGCTGGCCTATTCCACCTTTACCCTGATGCAGGTCCAGCCCGATTGGCAGGTCTATCTGGCTCAATATGACAACCCCTTGGCCATCCTGCTGCGCCAGGGCAAAAGCGTGGATTATCCCAAAGAGCGGCTGGTTCTGGGGGATAAAACCATTGTGGAGAGCCGCTTCGCCCTGGAAGGGGGCGACGTCTTTGTGTTGATGACAGACGGCGTCACCCACGCCGGCCTGGGCGGCCTGATTCCAGACGGCTGGCAGCGCCAGGGGGTTCAGGACTATCTGGAGGAGATTTATCGCCCCAAAATGTCCGCCAAAAGCCTGGCCGCCCGGCTGGCCGACGCCTGCCGAGACCTGTATCTGGAGCATATTGCCGACGACGTGACAGTGGCGGCCTTCAAAATGCGGACCCGCCAGGCCGTCAATCTGCTCGTCGGCCCCCCCAAACATCGGCAGGACGACGAACGTTTCCTGCGTCAGTTTTTGTCCAGCGAAGGCGCCCACATCGTCTGCGGCGGCAGCACGGCCCAAATGGTCAGCCGCTGTCTGGACCGCCAGCTGGTGGTCAGCGACGATTATGTGGACCCGGATATCCCGCCGGCGGCCCGCATTCGGGGCATCGATCTGGTGACAGAAGGCGTCGTCACCCTGGGCCGGGCGCTGGACATCGTCTCCCGCTACGCCTCGGCGGAGTCCATCCCCTCCCACTGGGAGGCCCGGGGCGACGCCGCCACCCAGATCGCCCGTATGCTGCTGGAAGACGCCACCGACATCCGCTTTTTCGTGGGCCGGGCCGTCAACCCCTCCCACCAGGCGCCGGAACTGCACATCGATTTTTCCCTGAAAATGGGCGTCATTGAAAAGCTGGAAAAACTGCTGCGGGACATGGGAAAACGGGTGACGGTGCAATCCTGTTAGCCCCCGGCCCCGCCATATCTCTACCGGAAAGGATTTTCAACCTATGGTTTTCGACACTCAAGTACAGGAATTAAAATACAAAGCCCTGAAGGAGGCCGCCCGGCTGGCCTGGCAAGACCAGCTGCTCAAGGGCCTGCTGGGGGCCTCGGCCCGCCTCGTGCCTGGCCCTCAGCCCACCATGCGCTGCTGTATCTATAAAGAGCGGGCCGTCATGGAAGAGCGCCTGCGCATGGCGATGGGCGGCGACGAAGACAATGAAAACATCATCGAGGTCATCAAAGTCGCCTGCGACGAATGCCCGGTGGCCGGCGTCCGGGTGACGGAATCCTGCCGGGGGTGCATCGCCCACCGCTGCATGAACGCCTGCCCCAAAGGCGCTATTTCCATCGTCAACCATCGGGCCGTCGTCGATCAGGAAAAATGCGTGGAATGCGGCCGGTGCGTCTCGGCCTGCCCCTACAGCGCCATTGTCAAATCCGCCCGTCCCTGCGAAAAGGCCTGCAAAACCGGGGCGATCCGCATGGACGAAAACAAAAAGGCCGCCATCGACAACAGCAAGTGCATCAGCTGCGGCGCCTGCGTCTATCAATGCCCCTTCGGCGCCATTTCCGATAAATCCTTCATTTTGGATTGCGTAGACCTGGTCAAACAATCCCAGAACAACCAAGCCTACCAGGTTTTCGCCATCGTGGCCCCCTCTATTTCCAGCCAGTTTCACCACGCCTCGGTGGAACAGGTGGTTTCCGGCCTCAAGGCCCTGGGCTTTTACAACGTTGTGGAAACCGCTCTGGGCGCCGATATGACGGCTTGGCGAGAGGCCCAGGAACTGGCGGAAAAGAAATTTCTCACCAGCTCCTGCTGCCCGGCCTTTGTGGAATATATCCACAAATTTTTCCCGGACATGGCCTCGCATATCTCCCACAACCTTTCCCCCATGGCGGAGATCGCCAAGTACATCAAGCGCATCCATCCAGGGAGCAAGGTGGTTTTCATCGGCCCCTGCACGGCCAAAAAAGCCGAGCGCCGCCTGCCTCAGGTTTCAGAGTTAGTGGACTGCGTGCTGACTTTTGAGGAGCTCCAAGCCCTGTTCGACAGCCGGGAGATCGACCTGACCGCTCTGCCGGGAGAGGCGCTGGACAACGCCTCCTATTTCGGCCGGGTTTTCGCCCGCAGCGGCGGTCTGGCCGTGGCTGTGGAGCAGGCCCTCAAAGAGCGGGGAGTGGAGCCGGAGGAATTTCAGCTCAACGCCATTTCCTGCAGCGGCGTGGAGGAATGTCGGGCCGCTCTGCTCCGAGCCAGCCGCGATATGCTGCCCAACAACTTTATCGAGGGCATGGCTTGTGAAAACGGCTGTATCGGCGGCGCCGGCTGCATCACCCACGGCCCCAAAAGCAAGGCCGACGTGGATCAATACGGCAGACAAGCCATGGAAAAAACCATCCGCGACGCCATCGGCATCCTGGACTTTTAGCCTCCGCCGCTATCAATTTTTTGTTTGAAATTCTCTGGAAAATGTCCGCTCCCTGAAAGGGGAGCGGACATTTTTTTGAAATTTGTTCTGAAATTTCATATGGCAACTATTGACTTTTACAAGGCGAGATGATATCATGGAGACAATAAAATTTTTGATAGGATAAAGAATTTATTTTCCCTCTGCGAAATGGATTCGGCGCGAATCCCGCATGATAGTTTTTGTGAAAGGAGCGGCCTATGAAAAAGAAACTTTGGATCGTCGGAGCAATTTTGGTCGTCTGCCTGCTGGCGGGCGGAGGCTGGTTTTTTCTCTCTCAGGATCGGCTCAGCGAAGGCCCTCGGGCGGTGATTGACGCCATGTTCACCTGCCCCAACCCAGAGCTTTTCCATGAAGACGCCGTCGGCCGCATTGGCCTTGGGGTGGAAACCACGCCGGAGGAGCAGGAAAAAATCCAGGCGGCCAACGAACAGATGCAGGCCAACTGGGAGCAGGCTGTGGGCCGCTATTTCGCCCCCAACTGCTTCAAACCGTTTTTCAAGATGGAAGCTACCTATTTCCTCGGACAAGGGACGCTGAACGGTCAGAAAATCACTCCATCAAAAACGGAATTGGAGGAAAAGGGGTTTCGATATGAAAAGGCCCTGGTGACTTATGACGCGGACGGCCAGCAGGCCCAAGCCCGGCTGAAATTTTCTCTGGACGAAAACGGGCTGATCACCCAAGTCGAAATTCTGGAAACCCCAGCTGGATAACAGAATTACTGAAATAACAAACCCGCCGGCAAATTTGCCGGCGGGTTTGCTTTTCCCCGACGACGGCCCTCGCCGACGGGCGTACTACGAGGCTGAATGCTCAGCCAACCTTGAGCGATGGCGCCAACAGCCCTGTTCGCAAAGGCCCAGGCGGTCGAGCACTGAGGAAAAAGCAGCCTCCGCGCTCACACGAGTCTGGCCGTCGGGCCGTCCCGACATTATTTTTTGGGGTTGATGGCCTGGGGCTTGATGCCGGCGGGGATGGGACATTTGTAGGTTTCGCCGTCCAGGCGCTCGGTGAATTCGGCCTTGGCCTTTTCGATGATGGAGGGATCGTTGATCAGGTCGATCACCGTGGCGCCCATGACTTTGCCGGCGCAGTTGACGCCTTTGTGGGCGATGGAGGTCTTGTTGCAGGCGGTGAACTGCCAGGAATGGCCCGGGGTCTTGGCCGCAGTGGTCACCACATGGATCTGGGCGGTGGGGCAGTTCCAGCTGACGTCGCCCACGTCGGTGGAGCCGGCGCCCACGGCGTCATAGGGCTGAAGGGACAGCAGCAGCTCGTTCAGCGACACGCCGTGTTCCTTGTAATAGTCGTTCAGCTCCTTGTTCCAAGCCTTGGTGGTCTTGGCTGCGCCGTCCTCGGCGTTGGGGCCCGCCTCATACTGAGCCACAATCTGACGGGCAAATTCGTGTTCCTCCGGGGTGTAATGGGGCACGCCGATTTCCTTGAAGTTTTCATAGAGCTGGGCTTCCAGCACGTTGTTGGGAATGGTGTTGGAACAGCCCTTGATGAATTCGCTTTCCATGCGGGTTTCCGTCATCAGCGCGGCGCCCTGGGCGATTTTATTGACCCGCTGATACAGCTCCTCTACCTGAGAATTCCGGGGAGAGCGGATCAGATACAACACTTCGGCGTAAGGCTGCACCACATTGGGGGAATATCCGCCGGAATCCAAAATGGCGTAGTGAACCCGGGCTTCATCGATCATGTGCTCCCGCAGGAACTGCACGCCCACGTTCATCAGCTCCACTGCGTCCAGAGCGGAGCGGCCCATCTCCGGCGCGCCGGCGGCGTGGGAGGCGGTGCCGTAGAACCGATATTTCACCTGGTAATTGGCCAAAGAAGAGCCGCTGGCCACGTTGTTGGTGCCGCCTGGATGCCAGGTAATGGCGGCGTCCAGATCCTGAAAGACCCCTTCCCGGGCCATGAAGGCCTTGCCGGAGCCGCCCTCTTCGCCGGGGCAGCCGTAATAAATCACCGTGCCGGAAACCTCCGGGTTGTTTTGCAGATAGTTTTTCACCGCAATGGCCGCGGCCAAGGAGGCCGTGCCCAAGCAGTTATGGCCGCATCCATGGCCCGCGCCGCCGGGAACAAGGGCCTTCTTTTCCGCGCTGCCCGCCACTTGGCTCAGGCCGGAAAGGGCGTCAAATTCGCCCAGCAGGCCGATGACCGGCTTGCCGTGGCCGTAGGTTCCGGTGAAGGCCGTAGGGATATCCGCCACGCCCTTTTCCACCGCAAAGCCCTCCTGCTCCAGGGCCTGGCACAGCTTCTCCATGGATTGGAACTCCTGGAAAGCCGTTTCGGCATATTCCCAAATGCTGTCGTTCACGTCGTCCAGCAGGGCCTGCTTTTCGTCGATGATCTGAATCGCTTCCGCCTTGTTCATCGGACATTACCACCTTTTATGTAAGATTGAGGGCCGGGCCGGCAGACGCCGGCGGGCATACTCGTGTCAGCGCGGCGAGCGAGGCCGTCTTTGTACTCGACTGCCTCGGCCGGGTCCTGGTATGCGTTCCCTCATCGGATACAGTATACCATATCTCCGCCAAAACCGGCAAGCGATCCCGACAGAACAGTCGGCGTGGCCGTCTCTTCCAAGCCTATGGAAACAAGGTTTTCGTTGTGTTTTCGTCCTCAGCGCGGCGTTGTTTCATTGCCGCAAGAAGGGTTCTTTTCCGGTATTCCTTGGGTAGGACCTGAAAAACGGATTGAAACGCGGCCGAAAACTTACTGGGGTTTTCATAACCCACCAACGCGGCAATTTCAGCAATGCTGATTTCTGTTTCGCCCAGCAGCCTGGCGGCTTTTCGCAGCCGATAACGCCTCATGTAAGCGGCCATCGGGGCGCCATAAACGCGCTTGAAAACCGCCTTCAAAGTAGAAGGGTTGAGGCCATGCTGCCGAGAAAGCTCTTCTATGGTGAATCGCCAGTCCAGACGCTCTGTCAACTGTTTGTGAACCGCTTGGACGATTGCAATTTGCCAGCTGGGGCAGATCGCCTGCTCCGCCGCTTCCGCCGGCTCCAACGCGCTCAAAAACAGCAGAAGCTCCTGAACCTTTAGTTTGAAATAGGGCAGTTGGAGCCGGGAAGGCAGCGTATAAAGCCCGGAGAATATGCCGTCCAGCCGAAGATCGGCGGCCATGACGGCGTATCTCCTGCGCCCGCAAAAGATTTCGCAAAGCCGCTTCCCACTGACGCCCGCTTCCCGCAGAATGGCTGGCGGCTCTTGCTCCAGCGCCTCCATATCGATCATGACGGCCATGCCCTCATAATATCCTGCCGGCAAATGGACAACGGATTCTGTGCAGACGTCCATCTTATGAAACGATATATCTTCCTCTCCCAGATAAATGCTGGCGTCGTCCTGCATATCCCAGCCCAATCTTCCTTGGCGACAATGGTTGATTTGCAGCACAGAGCCCAAAGGCGCATGGCAAAATTCATAATAACCGGCTTGATATCGGCTGCGGCTCAGAACAACGCCGGGAAAGACGGTCCAATATTCCATCAGTCCCCTGCCGTCGGAACGGGCGTAGAGGGTTTTCTCAAAAAAAGGCGCATATTGGGGCGTATGGTTTTCAATCCGCAAGGCGCCTTCTGGGATATCCGACAGGATTTTCTCCTGTTTTGTATTTTGTTTCATCTGGTTTCCCTCCTCTGCAAGAAAACGGCCTGCTTTGCCCGAAAAAAGCGCGGAAAGAATCCAAACAGAAATGGATTTGCTCCAAACAGAAGCGATTGGATTCAGGCGATTGACGCTCTTGTAAGGCTATTATATCATGGGAGCGCAAACGAATCTATTGCGGAAGGGGTTATTCTATGAAAACGGCTTTTATTCACGCGAATGTTATCGACGTCCTGGAGCGCAAAACCCTAATCGATCAGACTGTTCTGACAGAGGAAGGCCGGATCTGCGCCGTGGGCCCGCAGCTGGATACCGCTGGGTATCAAATAGAGGATTTGGGCGGCAAGTATCTGTCTCCCGGCTTTTTTAATATGCATGTGCATACCACTGTTTCCGCCTCTACCGATTCCAACTTTCACGCCTATACGCCAGTGGAATCCACCTTGCTGGCCCTGGAAAACCTGGCTTCTTATATCCGAAGCGGCGTCACTTTTGTGCGGGACGTAGGCTCCTATGACGAAATTTGGGAAATTCGGGAGGCTGTGCGGAGCGGGCGGATTGCAATGGCCCCGGATATGCAGCTATCTGGCCGCCCCATTTGCCAGACGGGAGGCACAACCTGGACCATGGTAGGATACCAAGCCGACGGCGAAGATGAATGCCGGAAAGCGGCCCGCCTGATGCTGCGCTCCGGCGCGGATTGGATAAAGCTGATGGGCACAGGGGGCATTATCACAAGGGGCAGCAACCCCAGCGCCACGCAGCTCTCAGTTGAGGAACTGAGGGCCGCTTCGGAGGAAGCCCACAAGCTGGGCCTCAAATCCTGCTGCCATGTGCAAAACGACGCCGGCGCCCGCAACGCGATTTTGGCGGGGGTAGACTGCCTGGAGCACGGGGATATCCTCTCCGACGAGACCATTCAGATGATGGTAGACCGAGGCGTTTGGCTGGATCCCACGCTTTCCGCCGCCTACTGCATTTTCAACCGGGCCCCGGAGGGGGAATTCAAGACAAAAGCGGAAAAAGGCTTCAAAACCTCCCTGGACAGCTTTAAGCGGGCCTACGCCGCCGGCGTCCCCTGTGTGCTGGCCAACGACTGCGGCACCCAGTTCTGTTACCATGATGAGTTTGCCTTGGAGCTGGAGATAGCGGCGAACTACTGCGGCGTAAATCCCTATGAAGCCTTTACCATGGCCACCGTCAACGCCGCCGCTCTATGCGGCGTAGAAAAGGATCTGGGGTCTGTTACCGTCGGGAAAAAAGCCCATTTTGCCGTATTTGCCCAAGACCCCATTGCGGATATCAAGGCCGCTCAAGACTGCTGTATGACGGTAAAAAACGGTCAAATTCTCTGGAAAAAGTAACTCTTAACCATCGCTATACGGCAAAGAAAGCGACAGCGACGCCCGGAACCTGACTCTTTTTCACAAAAGACCCAGGCTCCGGGCGTCGTTTTATCAATCGAATCAAGGCCCCAAGGGCCAAAAGCTCCATAGAGCTTAATAAAATTTCCTCACCATTGGCCCTCCTCCCGAAACAGCGCCTTATAGACGGCCCTGGTTTGCGCCTCGTCCCCCAGGATAAAGGGTCGTCGGCATAACATAAGGTCCAGAAAGACTGTTCCCGCTGCAAGGGGGCGGGCAGGCGCTGCCAGAGCAGGTAGCTTTTGCGCCCAAAAGCGCTCAAATCCTCCGCCTGGGCATAGGCTTGAGCCAAGCAGGCGAACAGAAAACGGCGGAAGGAGGCGACGGGGAACCGAAACCAGCGCTCCGCCCAATAGCCGTTCAGCAGGCTGGCGGAGGCTTTCAAATTCCCGGCGCAAATCTCCAGCTCCAGCAGCGTTCCGTCCTCTGGGTTGGCCAAAAAGAGCTGGTGCAGCAGCGCAAGATAATCCTCCTGGTGCTCGAACCCGCTTTGGTTCAGCAAAAGCAGAGCGTAAAGCTGTTCCATTTCACCATACCACGTCCCGGAAATAGAGTTCCAGGGCGATCAAAAACAGAGAAAAGCCGGCGTGAAGCCAGAAGAGGAGGGCGGTCTTTTTGCCCCGGTTGTCCACCGGGGTGGGGCCGCCCGCTCCCGCCGTTTGGGTTTGCAGCTGCCAGAGCTTGCCGCCGCAATAAAGCAGATAGAGGTTCAGCAGCCCGTAAAGGGCCAAGTTCAGCGGAAAAAGGCCATATTGGTTCGTCATTTGGGCCAGCAGTACCGCCAAAGTGCCCAGCATCATCCGCTTGGGGATTTTTTCCGTGTCCGGCCGGGAATAAACCCATTCATTCCGCGCCGTCAAAGCGCACAGGGCGCCGTTGAGCAGCAAATCCCCCCAGAGGGACGTTTTGAGAATCAATACCATCAAAAGCAGGTTGAAGGGATAGGGGACATAATCCATGGATTCCTCTCCTCCTCAAGATATGCCGCAAAAGCATGGGCAAAATTGCCCATGCTTTTGCGGTAGTTAATCACTTATTTGCCATACCAAGGGCTGTTGAAATACCGATTGGTATCAAACTTCGCAAATTCATATGTATGTGAATGGTATGTCTTTGGGCAAGCCCTTCCGCTTGTATATGCAGTAAAGGTAGAACATGCTGCGCGAGAACCTGGACCTAACAGGTTGCATTTATCACTGTTTCGGCAAAAAGTAACTTGCTGCAAAGAGACATCACAATCACTTCCATTAAAATTGGTTGCCGCTTTGATAGGATGCGCAAGCTTGCTGTAGTGAATATCATCTGTGTGAGGACCATTGAAACGATTACAATGGACTTGATCTCCTACAGAATATTTTGTTCCATATGGAGGCCCAACAAAGTCTAAATCTTCCGATAGCGAAGCAAGATACTCTTCGTTCTTTTCATCCATAAGATCAAACAGATCGAAAAGATCTTCCTCAATCAAAATCTTTGGAGAGTGTTCATCTACCAAAGCAGAATCATCCGTATCCAAAGCATAAACAGCCCGTTCCAACTCGCCTTGAATCGTGGGTTCAACATGCTTTGTGGTAATGGACACTCGTTGAGCACAAAGATTTGTATTCAACTCATATTCCATATTCATAGGAACCGCTACAGGGACTTTATATTCAATAAATCCATCTCGATTTATCAAATACTCCTGTCCATCGATGAAGATGTTTCCGCCCATCAAACGAGAGATGCGGTACATATAATCTTCTTCAAAAACCCACCCACTATTTCCAAACATAGTGGTAACCTCATCCTCATTGTACCCTTCAGCGATAAAATCGTCAAGGGTCAGTTGTGCAGTTGTCTTGGCGTAAACAGGGAGAAGAATACATCCCGTATTCTCATTCTCTTCAACAGAGTTTGCTTGGGCCAGAGATAAAACACCAGCAAAAACAGAAAACGCCAGTATCAGACATAAAAACCTAAAGGACTTCTTCATTTTCAGACAAAAAAGACGACTTATCTTCAACATAGCTATGTTATGCTTATATTATATCATAATTTTTTAGATTGTCAATAAAATTTATTTATATTTATTTATTTTTATATCATTTAAAATAAACTGTAATCTGCCGCTGAGGGTAGGGGATATGGAAACCGTTCATCAACAGGGCGTCTTTGACGGCCTCATAGAGGTCGCAGCGGGTTTCGATCATATCCTGGCCGGCGGTCCAGGCCCGGGCCCGGATGGTCACGGCGCTGTCCGCCAGCTCCCAGACCTTGACGAAGATAGGCCGGCTCTGGTCCACTCGGGGGTCGGCGGCGATCACGTCCTGAATCAGCTGGCGGGCGGCGGCGGTGTCGTCCTCATAGCCGATTCCCACCGTCAGCTCCAGCTGCCGCTTGCCCTCGGCGGAATAATTGACGATATTGCCCTTGCTCAGCTGGCCGTTGGGCACATAGATCAGCTTATTGTCCACAGTGGCCAAGGTGGTATGGATAAAGCCAATGAGCCGCACGGCGCCCTCTGCGCCGCAAAGCTCCACATAATCTCCAATCTTAAAGGGCTTGGTGTACAGCACAAAAATACCCCCGGCGATGTTGGCCAGCGTATCCTGCATGGCCAGGGAGAGAGCCAGGCCGAAAACGCCCAGCAGGGTGATGAATGAGGAAGACGGGATGCCCAACTGGCCCATAATCACGGTGAACAGCACAAAATAGAGAACCAGGCGGCAGACCGTCAGCAGGGTATGAGTCAGGGACGGCTCTAAAGAGCCCCGGCCCAAAGCCCGGCTCAGCAGCCGCAGAGCCAAACGAATGAGCAAATATCCCAGCAACGCCGCCAGAGCCGCCCGGATCAGCGTCTCGGCGCTCAGCCGGGAAAGCCGGTTGATAAAACTTTGCATTTCTCCGTCCATTCAGCATTCCTCCTTTTTTCAACGCTATCTTACCATAAAGCTGCCCAAGGAGAAAGAGCGTTTTTTCGGGGCGACGCCCCGAACCCCCGCAAGCCCTATCGAAAAAAAACACCCCCCCTGTCTTTTTCATGACAGGGGGGTTCAAAATCAAGTCATCGGATATCCGGCTTATCCCGCACCGCAATCCCTTTCTCCACGCCATAAAGATTCAGATAAAGTACTCCAAGGGGAAACGATACGGATAAAATGGAAAAAATAACGCATATCACATATTGTTTTTGCCGCCCAAAATAAATAGAAGCAAAGAGAAAATAGGCTTCTAACGTGATTACGGCGACCCAGCTTAACCAGCTGATATGAATCAAATTTAGGAATATTGCAACGCTGGCCCATTTGCTGAATCTGCCTAAATTTTCTCGTGTAAATACACGGCCCCAACGGATATGCATCAATAATCCCCAGAATCGGCAATCACGCCTTCAGCTGTAACCGCCAAAAACCCTTTGAAATTTTTCTTCATGCTGCGCCCCTTTCATTTTACGCGACGGCTATGCGCAATTTTCACACAAATGATGGAATGTATTATTTTAGTATAGCGCTGTTCTTCAAAATGTCAATATAAACTTTTAATTTTTCTTCTCGCAAAATTTTTTCATAGGAAGCGCCGGAACCCGCCGCGACGCCGGCATACCGCAATCCCATCGCGGGGAAGTTTTCAGGAACCTTTCGTTCAAGCCGCTCCCCGACGGCCGCAGACTTTGGAATCTCCCTCAGCAATATTTTGCGCAATCTGGCAGACGAGATAGACAATGTTCCGGTTGTGTGGTATGATAGACACAATGAGAAAAAGGGAGGAACGACTTTGGCAAACCGGCAAACACACAGAGCCAAACCTCCGCGCCGCTGGGTCTATCGGGCGGTAACCATGGCGGCCAGGCCGGCGCTGAAACTCTTTTTGGGCCTGGAAATCGACAACAGCGCCACCCAAGGGATGGAAGGCCCGGCTGTGGTGGTGTCCAACCATCAGGGGATGCTGGATTTTATCCTGGTGGCCGCGGCTTTTCCCCAATGGGAGATCAACTTCGTGGCCTCCATGCAGTATTTTGAGCGCCCGTGGCTGCGCTGGCTTTTGGATTGGATGGGCGCTATTCCCAAGCGGCAGTTTTACCCGGACCTGGGCGCGGTAAAGAGCATTATCTCCCGCATACGCCAAGGCGGCGTCGTGGGAGTCTTCCCCGCCGGGCAGACCTCCATGTGCGGCGTCCCCGGCCCCGTGGGCGACGGCATCGGCCGCCTGTGCCGCAAGCTCAAGGCCCCGGTGGTCTGCGTCCATTTGGACGGCGCCTTTTTCTCCATGAGCCGCCTGTGCGGCTTCCGGGTCTGCCGGGGGCTGTGCCAGGTTACCACCAGCCTGCTGCTGACGCCGGAGCAGCTGGCCCAGATGACCGACGAAGAGGCGGCCCAAGTCATCCGCCAGGCCATTGATTACGACGAATACGCCTGGGCGGAGCAGGCCCGCCCCCATTACAAGGGCAAGCGGGCCGCCGGATATGAAAACCTGTGCTGGCGCTGCCCCAAATGCGGCGCGGAATTCGCTTTCCGCTCCCGGGGAAGCCGGCTGGTCTGCGAAAACTGCGGCAACGAGGCCCTGGTGGGCCCGACGATGCTGCTTCGCCCCGCTCGGCCCGATTGCCAGGTCTTTTCCACCCTGCGGGATTGGTACGCCTGGCAGCGCCGTCTGCTGGAGCAGGCCGACGGGCCTGATTTTGCCATGAGCGAGCCTGTGGAGCTGCGGCTGGGCGCCCGCCGGGGCCGGGGCGCGATGACCTTGACCCGCCGGGAAATCCGCTATGACGGCTCGTTGGACGGCCTTCCCTTTTCTTTCTCCATTGAAAACCGGCTGCTGCCCGGCCTGCTGGCCAGCAGCCGCGGATATTTTGAAATTTACAACGCCAGCTGCGGCGCCATGCGGTTTTACCCTGCGGACGGCCGCCGGGTAGCCAAGTGGAAGCAATGCCAGGAATACCTTTACCAGACCAGCGAGGACAGGGCGGAGGCGGATTGACCTGCGCCAGATAACCCGGCCCCCGCTTTTGGATCATACGGCAAGACCCAATTTTATTAAAAGGAGAATGAGCAGTATGAAACCTATCAAAGTTCCTGATTTCGCCAACTACGAGATGCTGTCCAACCTGGAGTTCGCTCCAGAAGGCGCATACGGCGTGCTTTGCGTTTCCCAAGCGGATGTGGAGAGCAACAGCTACCACAGCAATCTGTGGGCTTTCAACGTGGAAAAGGGGGAATTCCGCCAGCTGACCAGCGGCAATGCGGAGCGTTCCTTTGATTTTAACAGCCCCTCTTCCGTGATTTTCCCCGGCGTCCGCAGCGACGCCGACAAAAAGAAGGTGCAGAACGGGGAGCAGCTGACGGTCTTCTATGAAATCAGCTTGGAGGGCGGCGAAGCTCAGGAGCTGTTCCGGGTTCCCCTCAGCGGCGCTTCTGCCAAAAAGATGAACGACGGCCTGTATCTGCTGACCGCCTCCTTCGACAACGCCCGGCCGGATTTTGACGCTCTGGAAGGCAAAGAGCTGGAAGCCGCCAAAAAAGCTTGGGAAGAGGAAAAGGATTATGAGGTTGTGGACGAACTGCCCTTCTGGTTCAACGGCCAGGGATTTATCAACAAAAAGCGTTCCCGCCTTTATCTCTACAACAGCGCCGACGGCAGCCTGAAGCCCTTGACAGAGCCTCTGTTCGACGTGGGCGGCGTCAAATACTGCGCCGGCGGCAACAAGGTGATTTACACCGGCCACAGCTTCAGCGCCATGCGGGGCCAGAGCAACGCCCTGTATCTCCACGACGTGAGCAGCGGCGAGACGACCTGCCTGGTGGAAGACGGCCCCTACAGCATCCATAACTTCTGCCTGGATCACGACAACGGCCGTATCGTCTTCTCCGCCAGCCGGGTGGTAGAGGGCGCTCCCGTCCCGGGCAACAGCCTGTACGCCGTGGGCGTCAAGGATAAAAAGCTGGAAACCCTGTATGAAAACGTCCCCGAGGATCTGGGCTGCACCACCGGCTGCGACGTCCGCTACGGCGGCGGCTGTACCATGAAAGCCGAAGGCGGCAAGCTCTACCTGGTGACTTCTTATGACAACACCAGCGGCCTGTGCCAGCTGGAAGGCGGCAAACTGCGCCATATCACCCCCGCGGAACTGGGCGTGGATTTCTTCGGCATTCGCGGCGGCAAGCTCTATACCGTGGGCCTGAAAAACACCCGGCTCCACGAGGTCTATGAAGTGGACGCCGCTTCCGGCAAGGATACCCAGCTGAGCAATTTCAACGGCGATTTCTTCCAGGATAAGTATGTGGCTCAGCCCCAGCCCCTGTCCTTCATCAATAAGGACGGCGTGCGCATCGACGGTTTTGTGCTGCTGCCCATCGATTATGACGACAAGAAAAAGTATCCCGGCATTCTGGAGATCCACGGCGGCCCCCGCACCAACTACTGCGCCGGCTTTATGCACGAAATGCAGGTCATGGCCAGCGCGGGCAGCTTTGTGTTCTTCTGCAATCCCCGGGGCTCCTCTGCCCGGGGCGACGAGTTCGCCGACATCCGGGGCAAATACGGCACCATCGATTACGACGACCTGATGGCCTTCACCGACGAAGTGCTGAAAAAATATCCCCAGATCGACGACAAGCGCCTGGGCGTCACCGGCGGTTCCTACGGCGGCTTTATGACAAACTGGATCATCGGCCACACCAACCGGTTCGCCGCCGCGGCCAGCCAGCGCTCTATCTCCAACTGGGTCAGCTTCTATGGCGTCTGCGATATCGGCCCCTGGTTCGGCAAGCGGGAAATGGGCGGCGCCACCCCCTGGACCGACCTGGAGGGAATGTGGAGAGCTTCCCCTCTGCAATACGCCATGAACGCCGAGACTCCCACTCTGTTCATCCATTCCGACGAGGATTACCGCTGCTGGCTGCCTGAGGGCATTCAGATGTACTCCGCTTTGCAGCTGAAAGGCGTGCCCACCCGGATGTGCATCTTCCACGGCGAAAACCACGAGCTGTCCCGCTCCGGCAAGCCCAAGCACCGGGTCCGCCGCATGAACGAGATCAACGACTGGCTGTTCCATTACATCAAGAAATAAGCCGGCCAGCGCCGGCATACTGTCAGGCTGAGCCCGCAGGCAGCCTTGGGTTAGAACGAAAAACGCCCCCTTGCCAGAGCAAGGGGGCGTTTTTGTTCAGGCTGTGAGCGCCGGCCGGCTAAAGGTTCAGGAATTCCTTCACGTCGGGCAGATCCACGATGGTCTGGCCGTAATGGGCCTTCTGGACAATTCCGTCCTTGCCCACCAGGAAAGCGGCGGGCAGCTGGCGGGAGCGGCCCTCTGTGGGCTTCTTGCTGAACTGGCTGGCCAGCAGCTTATCCGGCCCGCCCAGGGCCTTGATGATCTCCAGGCTGCCGCCCACCATGGCGATGGCGCCGTCGGCCTCAAAGACGTTGTACCGGTCATAGAGCTTGGCCTCCGGGTCGCAGACCAGGTCGAAGGGATAGGGATTGTCCTTGGTCCCCTCGATCACGCTCTGGCGGGTGGATTGCAGCACGACCTTCAGGTCGTAGCCGGCCTTTTCTATCTCCGGCCACAGGGCGCGGAGCTGGGAAAGCAGAGTCTGGCACAAGCCGCAGGTATAATAGCGGGAGAAAATCACCAGAGCGGGCTTTTCCATCTGAGCCGTCAAGTCCAATCCCTGGCCCCGGGGGGCGTCGTAGACAAAGCCCTCCAGTTTGTCGCCGGCAGCCAACGTCTTGTGATAGGGCTTGCCCTCGGCGGCCCACTGGGCCTGTTTTTTATCCATAGCCTCTTTGAACCGGGCCATGGAGCGCTCCAAGGTGGTGCGGGAGCAGGCCAGATTGACGCGCTCATAGCCCCGGCCGCTCTGGCCGAAGATATAGCCCTCGTCCAGGTAGAGGGCGGCGTCCTGCTTCATCAGCTGCTCCAGCTCCACATGGGTCATGCCCAGAGCCCGCATATCCAGCCAGAGCAGATACGTGCCCTCCAAGGGGAAGACCCGCACCTGGGGGAAATGCTCTTTCATAAAGCTCGTCACATAGTCCGCGTTGCCCGCGACTACCTGAATCAGCTCTTCCAACCAATCCTCGCACTCGTCGTAAGCCCTCTGGCAGGCCCGATAGGCGAAAATATTCAGGTGGAGCATCATGTTCATCAGGTTGAAGCCCTGGGCCTTGGCCCGGATTTCCGGGTCGGCGATGAAGATATTGGAGCACTGGACGCCCGCCAGATTGAAGGTCTTGCTGGGGGCGGTGCACACGGCGCAGATCTGCCGGGCCTGCTCGGAAACCGTGGCCAATACGGTGTGCCGATAGCCGGGCATAATCAGGTCGTTGTGAATCTCGTCGTCGATGATGAACACATTGTGCCGGGCGCAGATTTCCACAACCTTCTCCAGCTCCTCTCGGCTCCAAACCTGGCCGATGGGGTTATGGGGGTTGCAGAAGAGCAGGAGCTTGGCGTCCTCCCGGGCGGCCAGCTGCTCCAGCTGCTCATAATTGATACCATACCGGCCGTTTTCCCCTTCCTGCAAAACCAAGGGGTTATAGAGCAGGTTCCGGCCCCGGGCGGTCACCGCCATATCAAAGGGATAATAGACCGGAGGCATGACGATGACGCTGTCTCCGGGCTGGCTGGCCGCTTCCACCAGCATGGCCAGCGCGTAAACCACGCCGGGGGTCATGACGATCTCCTCTGGGGAAACCTGGTATTCGTGCCGCCGGGCCATCCAGCCGCACACCGCGTCGAAATATTCCTTGGTAGGGGCGGTATACCCCAGGATGGTGGTATCCGTCAGCTCCTTCAGCCCTTGGACAATGGCCGGCGCCACAGGAAACTCCATGTCCGCCGTGGACAGGGGCACCCGCTCCACGCTGGCCCCGGGCATTCCCGCCCATTTGCTGGAACCGCAGCGGCTGCGGTCCGGGATGGATGTGAAATCGTATTTCATTGAAATCAGCCCTCCTTGTTGAAATCCTATCTTTATTGTACTACCCGCCGGAGAATGGTTCAATAGCTTAACTATAAATTCGCGATAAAAACCGCCCCATTAGGGGCGGCTTTGGTTTTCTTTTACATAGACTTGCGGAACGGCGCTTCAGCTTTCTGGCAGAAGCGAGTTCTGTTCCAGATATTCTTCCAGGCAAATGCCCTTGTTATAAATTTCTGTAGCCGCTTCTATTCCTACATAACGGTAATGCCAGACCTCCTCCGCCGTGCCGGTGATTTCGGTTTTATTCCCAGGATATCGAAAAATAAATCCATATTTGTAGCTGTTGGCTTGCAGCCAAAGATACGCGTCGTACGTCTCCCCGTTGATATCCACGGCGAACCCCAGCTGATGTTCGCTATGGCCCGGCTTGGCGCCCCATTGTCCCGCCATTTCTTCGGCTTGGCTTTCCGAATAGCCCTGCTTACAATATTCCGCTATTTTATTGTCGTAAAGGCTCTGCTGTTTTTCCCGCGTCCTATATCCCGAAACCACGCGAGGCAGCTTTCCCCAATTACCCTCTTTAGCCGCCTCTAACATCTCTGCCAAAGGCTGATAAATGCGGCGATCTACCTGCTCCCCGCCGTCTAATTCCACCAAATCTATCTGGTAATTTTCAGGGATTGGATTCTGCTTATTGACCAACGTCAGCTGCCAAGGGCCAGCCTCGTCCGCGCTTTGGGACTCTTGGCCTTCCAGCCCCGGCGCCAAGGGGGAGCTTGGAGGCGCGATCTGCGCCGGTTGGGCCGACGGACGAATTTGACCGCCCGTCGCCAACCTTTCTGCCTTTAACGGAGCGTACTGCAACAATTTAGCGAGCAAAACCGCCGCAATCGCCAACTGAATCATCGTCCAAACTACCGCCAACCGCAAGCGTTTCATCCTGCGTCGGGCCCGCCTGCTTTGGTTTCTGCCTTGCATTTTTTCATTTTCCATCCGAAAGCTCCTTTCTCAATCAAAAAAACAACCCATAACCCTCTTTCCAGTCGTCATTTTACCGGATCTGAGGGCTATGGGTTGTAAGATTTCATCGTTTTATTCCTAATAAAATCTAAATTTGAGGCGGGATTTTTCTTAATCCGCTTCGGGGAGCTCCACTATGAACAGAATGGCGCCGTCTGAGCTGGAGGCCTGAATGTCTCCGCCATGCAAACGGACGATTTCTCTCGCAATCGCCAGGCCGAGGCCGGCGCCGCCAGTGTCAGATATGCGAGCCTCGTCCAAACGATAGAATTTATCAAAAAGCGCCGACAATTTTTCTTCTGGAATCGCCTCTCCTCTATTCTGAAACATCACTCTAACAAAGCCGCCGGATTTTTCAGCAGAAATCCTGATTTCTGTTTCCGGGTCGCTATATGCCGCGGCATTTCTCAAGATATTTCCAAATACCCGCGCCAGTTTGTCCGCGTCGGCCCATACGGTCAAAGTTTCATCCACGTCCAAAACAATGGAATTGCCGCGCCGGGCAAAGGCTGGCGACAGTTCGTCCGACATCTGCACCAGCATAAAGCAGAGATCCAGCGGCTTTTTCGAAAGAGTAATCTGCTGAGAGCGATATCTGGTAATCTCAAAAAATTCGTTTATCATCTTTTCCAGCCGATATGCCTTTTTCAGAGCGACGCCCCAGTTTTTTTCTCTTTGTTCCGCAGGCATATCTGGAAATTCTTCCAGCAGACTCAAGTATCCGATGATCGAGGCCAAAGGCGTGCGGATATCATGGGCCAAATACATCACCAGCTCGTCCTTTTTCCGCTCCGCTAAGGCGGCTTCCTCTTTCCGCCGTTCCAAAGTCCGCTTCGCCTCGTTAAGCCTGCGTTCAAAAGGCAGCATTTCTGGCGACAGACGAATAGGCGCCCCGTCGTCTTCCAGCAAATGATCGACGCCTTGATTGATTTCCTCAAAATAACCGCTCATCCATCGGAACAGCAGCCAAAGCAGCGACAAAAACGCCGTCGCCACAGCCGCGGTGAAAAAAATTTCTCTGTATCCGCGGAAATATTCATGATAAACCAAAAAGGCCTCCTCATGCTTGAAGTTCAGAACATTTTCCAACAAGCCGACGACAACGTCGCCCAACCGCTGCTTCCACAAAAACAGATACAAGAAGGTCGCAATGAGGAGGGAGAGACAGGCGGCGCCGCAAAACCGCCGCGCAATTTTGGCCTGAAATGCGCTAAACTCATCCTTTTTACCGCGCTTCAATTTGATATCCAATCCCCCATATTGTTTTGATATACTTGGGCTGATCCATGGAATCGTTCAATTTTTCCTGCAGATGACGGATATGGACGGTTATGGTATTGCTCCTCTTGTTGTAATATTCGCCCTGCCAAATCTGATGAAATAATTCCTCTGCTCCCACGACTTTTCCCTGATTTTGAAGCAAAATGCGCAGAATGGAAAATTCTGTTGGCGTCAGTGGAACCGGCGCGCCCCCTTTCAGGCATTTATGGGCGTTGACGTCCAACTCCAGATCTGCGTAAAAAACCACGTCCCGCCCGTCTCCCGAAGCGCCGGCCGGGTTATACTTTTTATAACGGCGTAGCTGAGATTTCACCCGGGCGATCAATTCTAATGGGAGAAACGGCTTGGTTATATAATCGTCAGCGCCCAAAGTCAGACCGTTTACTTTGTCCATTTCCCCGTCTTTTGCAGTCAACATGATAATGGGGTAAGCATGGGTTTCCCGGATTTTTCTGCACAGGGCGAACCCGCTGATATCCGGCAGCATCACATCCAGAATGGCCAGATCGATTTCCTCTTTCTGAACACATTCCAAAGCGCTCTGGGCGGAATAAAATTTGAATACGGTATAATTTTCATTGCGCAAATAAAGTTCAATTAAGTCCGCGATTTCCATCTCATCGTCCACAACCAAAATTTTATCCGGCATCCTTTTGCCCTCCTTCCTGAATTTTTGCTCCCATTTTACCTCCAAAAAATTTTTGGATTGCTGTTTTTTCCCTAAGAAACGATAAAGGTTTTCCTAACCCTCAAATCGGCGAAGCGCCCGAGGGCGTGATTTGCGGCGGCGCGCTATTCCACGGATTTGAGGCTCTGGACCATGTCGATCTTTTTCAAGCGGAAGTGCATGGCGAAATTGACGACGCCGGTGAACAGCATCGTCAGCAGGGCGGAGAACAAAAACGTCTCCTTGTTAATCGCGGGGTTGAACATGACGGCGTCCACCTCGGCGGTCTGAATGATAAAATCCAGGAAAGGCACGCCCAGCAGCAGGCCGGCGATCATGCCCATCAGGGCGGAAATATTGCTCTCCCGGCGGATATAGGAAGACACCTCCCTGTCATAAAATCCCAAAATCTTGATGGTGGCGATTTCCCGCGCCCGCTCCTCCACATTGATGGAGGCCAGGTTATAGAGCACCACAAAGGCCAGTGCGCCGGCGCAGACAATCAGCACCAACACGATATAATTCAAACTGCCCACAATATCCCGGAATTGGCGGCCCGAAGCGTCGCTGGAAGTCACGGCCAGCACATTGTTGTTTTTCAACAGGCTGGCGGCCAGCTGGTCTTGATCGGCGCCCTCTGCCAGATTGACCAAAAAGGCGTTGCTCCTGGCCTCCTCGCCCCAAAGTTCTTGATATTGGCCAGGAGAAAGGTAGATAAAGTTCATGGTGTAATTTTCCACAATTTCTGCAATCTCCACCTGGTAGACGCGGCTGTCGTCCTGATGGATGGAAACGACGTCGCCGGGGGAGACGTCCAGCAAGCGGGCCATTTTCTCCGTCAGCACGGCGCCCCGCTCCGGCAGGGCCACGGCGTCTCCCCCGTGACGGCGGCGCAGGTTGATATAGCGATCCAGTTCCTCCGGCCGCTGGGGCACAAAGAGGTAGACGCTCTTTTTAGCCTTTTCGCCGGAGATCTCCACCGAGCTCTGGCGCACGGCCATGGCCCGCTCCGCCAGAGGGTTCTGGGCCAACTGATCCTCAATCTCCTGCTTTTCGTCGGCGGTAATGGCGTCGTCAAAGGCCGCTATGGCGTCATAGAGGAAAATCTCCTCGTATTGCAGGTCCACGATGGAGGAGATGGCGTGCTGCATACCAAAACCGGCCACCATCAGGGCCGTGCAGCCGGCCACGCCCACCACAGTCATCGCGATGCGCTTTTTATACCGGAACAGGTTCCGGGCGGCCACTTTCTGCAAAAAGCTGAGCCGGCGCCAAAGGAACTTCACGCGCTCCAGCAGCACCCGCTTGCCTGCCGGCGGCGCCTTGGGCCGCATCAGCTGAGCGGGGGATTCCTGCATGACGCGATAGCAGGCGGCAAAGGCGGAAAGGCCAGTGCAGGCCATGGCCGCCAGCAGACACCAGCAGGCGTAATCCCAGCGGAAGGGTGTCTGGCAGTCGGGCAGGATATACATGATGCGGTAGGCGTTGAAAATCACGGTAGGGAACAGCCGAAAGCCCACGGCCAAGCCCGCCGCCCCTCCTGCCGCGCTGGCGGACAGGGCGTAAATCAGGTATTTGGCGGCGACGGCCCATTTGCCATAGCCCAGAGCCTTCAAAGCGCCGATCTGGACGCGATTTTCCTCCACCATGCGGGTCATTGTAGTCAGGCAGACCAGCGCCGCCACCAGGATGAAGAAAACCGGGAACACCTTTGCGATGCGGTCCACCCGCTCGGCGTCCTGGCTGAACTCTGCGTAACCGGGGTTGCCGGCCCTATCCCATAGATACCACTCGGGAGAGCCCAGGTCGTTGAGCTGATGCCGGGCCTTCAACAAATCCGCCCGGCCTTGGGCCAGCTCCTTTTGGGCCTCTTCCAGCTGGGCGCGGCCCTCGGCTTCGCTTTGTTCCAGCTCGGCCAGGCCCCGTTCATACTCCACTCGGGCCTGGGAAATCTGGGCCCGGCCCTGCTGAAGCTGGGCCCATCCCCGTTCCAGCTGAGCGCCTTGTTCCGAAAGCCGGGTCCGAGCCTCCGCCGCCTGAGCCTGGCCTGCCTCCAGCTGGGCCCGGGAATCGGCCAGCTGTTGGCGTTGAGGCGCCGTCTGGGTTTCGATCTGGGCAAAGGCCTCTTCCGTCTGGGCGGCTATGGCCTGCTTCTCCGGCCCCGCCGGGTCGGCGTAGAGATAGGCCCGCAGCCCTTGAGAAAGGCCGGTCTCCTGGGCGTTTTGGCTGGAAATGGCCTCCAGCCCCGCCAAAACGGCCTCCGCTTCGGCGGGCGCAGGCTGATCCTGGGGCAGGGCTGCCTGGGCGTAGGCCTGGATCAGGCCCCGGCCTCCCTGCAAGGCGGCGTCCATGGCCTGGATCTGCCCTTCGCCCTGCTCCAACTGGGCCCAAGCCTCCGCCAACCGGGCTTCCTCCGCCGCCAGCTGGGCCGCGCCCTGGTCATATTGGGCCTGGCCCTGGGCCAGCTGGGTTTCCGTTTGATCCAGGCGGCTGACGCCGCCGTTGATTTCCCGAAGGGCGTCGGCCAGCCGCGACCGGCCGTCGGCGATCTGCCGGTCGAATTCCCCTTTGTTTTTGTCGTATTCCTCTTGGCCTTTGTCCAGTTCCGCCTGTCCTTCGTCCACGGCGGCTTTGGCCTCGTTGTATATTTCATCGTACCGGGTTTGCTCCCGGCAGGCGGCCAGCTCTTCCAGCCGGCGGGTTTTGTCCTCCATCAGGTCCTGATATTCGTCTTCATAAAAGGGTAGACCCCGGGCGTCCCGATAGGTCAAAAATACGTCGGTATATACTTCATAGGCGAAGGACTGCTCGGGAAGATAGAGAAAGCTGTCGACAGACCCATTGCCCAGATTGCTGGCGCCCCGCTCAAAATTGATATACATAGGGGATTGAACCACGCCTACCACAGTAAATTCCCGGGTATTCAGGGCCTCGCCAATCTCTCCATCCTCCAAAAACAGGCTGATTTTGTCGCCCAGGGCAAAGCGTCCTCCTGTGCGCATCCCCTTTTCCACCAAGCATTCGTCCGCGGCCTGGGGCCAGCGGCCCTCCTGCAGGACGGGCAGATTCAGAGCGTCTTCCTCCTGCTCCGCCCCCAGCTTCCAGCTCCAGGCCCGGACCAGCAGGCTGTCCGGCCCCTCCAGGGCCGCAAAGGCGTCTACAGAATAACCGGGCGCCACAATCTCCGCCTCCGGCTGATCCCGTAGGCTCTGGATATCCCCCTCTGTGAAACCCATGGTGGATTTCAGGCGCATATCCATCAGCGACTGGTCTTCAAAATATTGCTGGGCTGTCTGCTTCATATTCGGGCAGGTGGATTTGATGCCGGCAAAAAATCCGGCGCCCAGCATGACGATGCACAGGATGGAAAGAAACCTGCCCCGGGTCCTGCGGATTTCCATCAGGATATCCTGAATCAAAGCGCTGCGTCTTCTCATAGCGTCACCACTCAATCTGCTCCACCGGGGTGGGGTTCTCGTTGCGGACGTCGCTCACGACCTTGCCGCTGCGCAGCTGCACCACCCGGTCGGCCATGGGTGCGATGGCCGAGTTGTGGGTAATGACAATCACCGTCATGCCCTGTTTGCGGCAGGTATCCTGCAGCAGGGAGAGGATGGCCCGGCCGGTTTTATCGTCCAGGGCGCCGGTGGGCTCGTCGCACAGCAGCAGCTTGGGGTTTTTGGCCAGCGCCCGGGCGATGGACACCCGCTGCTGCTCGCCGCCGGAAAGCTGGGCGGGAAAATTGTCCAGCCGATCCCCCAGGCCCACCCGGCGCAGCGTCTCCCCGGCGTCCAGGGGATTGCGGCAGATCTGGGCCGCCAGCTCCACGTTTTCCAGGGCGGTCAGGTTCTGCATCAGGTTATAGAACTGGAAGACGAATCCGATGTCGTCGCGGCGGTAGCCGATGAGCTGCCGGGGGGAATATTGGGCGACGTCCTCCCCGTCCACCAACACCTGGCCCTCGTCGCAGCCGTCCATGCCGCCCAGAATATTCAGCACCGTGGTCTTGCCCGCGCCGCTCTGGCCCAGCACGATGCAGAATTCCCCTTTTCCCACAGAAAAACTGACGCCGTCGACGGCGGTGATGGTCACCTCGCCCATTTGATACCGTTTGGTCACATTTTTGAGAGATACGAATTCCATATGCTGCGTCGCCTCAAAAATCGACGATTTTTGAGGCCTCTCCTTTCTCCATTGATACGAACGCCCGCCCCGGATCAGGGGATTCCCCTCGGCTTGCTTTCCGCCCTTTTATTCCAGGCCCAGCAGCTGGGCGGCGGCCCGGCGGTTTTCCATCTCCAGGCCCACCAGCTTATCCCGGATGGCCTGGGCGGCTTCCAGGTCCTGCCCCTGCATCAGCTCGTCGATCTGCCGGCAAAGCCAGTCCGCCGTGACGGAAGACAGGGGCTGGCACCGGTCCGCCAAGCCGATATACCGCATAAAACCGGAGACTTTGATGTCATAGCTCACCGCCATGGAGGGGGCGCAGGCCGCGGCGGAAAAGACGATGGAATGGAGCCTCATGCCGCAGACAATCCGCATCCGGCGGAGGACGGCCATGGTCAGCCGCACGTCCTCCGGGATCTCCCCCAGCACATAATGGGGGGTCTGCATAGCCGCCGCCGCTTTTTTGCAGGCCTGGAGGTCCAGGGGGGATTCGATGGGCAAAAAGACGGCGGACAGGCCGTATTGCCGATAAGCGTATTCCGCCGCCTGGGCGAAGCAGCTGAAATCGTGGAAATCCGCCCAGGGCCGCAGCGCGAAGCAGATATATTGGCCGTCCATGGGCACGCCCCGGCGGGTGAGAAACTGTTGGGCCTGCTGGTCCGGGGCGGGAATCAAGGTGGTGGCCGGATCCGCCGCCAGGCGAATATCCGGCTTGGTCACGTCCATGTCCTTCAGCTCCTGATAGGACACAGTGTCCCGCAGGGTGATGACGTCCACGCTGCGGTTGAGCACCCGGCTGGCCAGCCGCCGGTTGAAGGGCGCGCTCACGTGGCCCACGCCGCAGCCGTACATCTGCACCTTGCAGCCCAGCTTGCGGGCGGCGTGGATGGTATAGAGATAGAAATAAAGGCTCCGGTTGGAAGTTATGTCTTGAATCAGGCTTCCGCCGCCGTTGATGAACAGCCGGGCCCGGCGCATGGCCCGATGGAATTGCAGGAAATTAAAGGTGTATACCGCGTCTACCTCATGGAGCAGCTTGGTTTCCGCCGGCTTGCGGGTCATCACCGTCAAGGGGGACAGGGGGTCCAAGTCCTTCATAGTGGCGATGATGGCGTCCAAAATAGCTTCGTCGCCGGAATTGCCCCGGCCATAAGCGCCGCAGATCACAATGCCGTTGCGCTTTCCCCGGGCCTGCTGGGCGGCGATGGTCTGATAAATCTGGCTCTGGCGGGCGGCCATGCCGTCCAGGGAGTAGATGCGGCTGGCCTTTTCCCGCAGCTTTTGGCCAAAGGATTGGCGCAGCCCCGGGTCCCGGGCCAGGCGCAGCATATAGTCGGCAAAGGCGTCCACGTCGCCGGGCTGGAAGATAAATCCATCTTCTCCGCTGTCGATGAGCTTCTGCATCCCGCCCACGTCCGAGGTGATGACGGCGCAACCCTCCTTAACCCCTTCCAAAATGGAATAGGGGAAGGATTCGGAGATGGAGCACAGCACGTCGATGTCGCAGGCTTTGAAAAACTTCCCAATATCCGCCACCCAGCCGCAGAAGCAGCAGGAGGAATCCACCTCCAGCTGGCGGGCCAGGTCCTTGAGCTTCTGGGCGTCCTCGCCGTCGCCGGCAATCAGCAGCTTGAGCCGCTGATCCTGCCGCCGGGCCTGGGCGAAGGCCCGCAGCAGGGTGGGGATATCCTTCACCGGCGTCAGCCGGGCGGCGATGCCCATCACCACGTCTCCCTGCTGGTAGTTCAGCCCGCACTGACGCAGATAACCCCCTTTGTCAAACTCCGGCGTTTCCACGGAAAAATCCAAACCATTGTAGATGGTCTGAATCCGAGAGGGGCGGAAGCCCCGCTGAATCAGCATCTGTTTGAAGCTGTCGGACACGGTGACATGGTAATCCATCACCCGCAGCGCGGCGGCGTTCAGCCGCCCGAAGGTCTGGCGCCGGATAAAGGAATGAAGGTAATCCAGCCGATAATCGCTGTGGACAGTGGTAACCACCGTGCAGCCCAACGTCATTTTCAGATAAACCCCCACCAGGTTGGCCTTGGCGCCGTGGCAATGGACGATATCCGGCCCAAACTGCCGGGCGGCCTCTTTGGCCAGCACAAAATCCCGCAAAGGGAAGCCGGATTGAATCTCCACAGTGTCAATGCCCGCCTTCCGGGCGTCTTCGGCAAAAAGGCCCTTGCGCATACTGAGCATTTTCAGCTCATGCTCTTCCTTCAGCCGGGAGCAAAGCGCCAGGATATGGGTTTTCGCCCCGCCCCTGTCCCCGCCGCCGGCGATGTGCAAAATTTTCATGATTTCCTCCCCAAAGCCTTGAAGATAGGCCGTTGTCGTTATATAATAACAGCGTTGCTTTTTAATGCCTTAACAAAAGCCCGCTTGCGCCGCGCCCCGGTAAGCGGCGGCTTTTTCCTTGTTTTTTATTATATCGTATCCCCCGGCCTTTCGCAAGCCGTGTCAGCCGGGGGCGCGGCCTTTGCTCTGGCCGGCGCCAGAAAGGTTACAATTTCCCTCGATTGTGTTTTTTTGACTCATAAACCTATTTTTGTCTGTTGTACCTCAGCCCGATTTGACATATGCTTGACTGGAGCGGCGCCCATTGCGCCGGGAGCCCGTTTGCAGACAGGATTTTGGGGGAGCGGCTCTAAGGAACCCTTTTCGTCTGCCGGCGGCTCTCAAAAAATGATAGAATTTGGGGACGGTGATCGAGTGGCTGGAGAAAACAAAAAGATGACGCGCAACGCCCTGATCCTGATGCCTGCCAAGGTGTTGGAAGGCGTTTTGCTGCTGGCCACGGCCTCGATTTATTCCCGGGTCTTCCCGCCGGTGATCAACGGCCAATACCAGCTGGTCAATTCTACTGTGTTGGCGCTGTTTTTGGTGACGGCGGCCTGGCTTTACAACGCCACCGCCCGGTTTATCTCGGAATACCGCTCGCCGGAAGGGGAAAAGACCTTTTATTCCACCTTTTTGCTGTCCTTCGGCGTCATTACCCTGGCTGTGCTGGCGGTGGGGGCCGGCGCTTGGCTGATATCCGGCTCTTTTCTTTGCCTGGCCGCTTCGCTGATGCTGACGACCTATTCTCTTTTCACCATGATGAACGGCCTGCTGATTCAAACCGACAGGCTGACGGTGAGCATCGCCGCCTCGCTACTGGACGTGGGCGGCAAGCTGGCTTTTTCCTGTCTGCTGGCCGTCTTTTTCACGGCGGAAACCCCATATCCGGCGGTATTCGGCGCCGTGCTGGGCGATTTGGCCGCTTCGCTGCTGGCCATGGCCGCCCTCCGGGCGCCCTTTCACATCCGCCCCCGATATTTTTCTCGGCCGCTGCTCCGGGATCTCCTGGCTTTCGGCCTGCCGCTGATCGGCATGAGCGTGGGCACGGGGCTGCTGAGCATGGTGGACCGCTTTATCGTGGCCGCCATGATGGGCGAGGCCGACGCCTCGGTATATATCAGCAATTTCACCGTCAGCTCAGGCATCTTCGGCATGATCGCCGCCGCCGTCGTTCGGGCGGTCTATCCCTCCCTCATCGCCGGCTACGCCAAGGACGGGCTGAAAGCTGCGGAAACCCTGCTCTCCCAAGGGCTGCGCATCTATTTCCTGATCGGCGCTCCGGCGGCCTTGGGGCTCTGCGCCGTCTGCCAGCCCCTGTCCCGCTTTATGTTCGCCCCGGTCTATTGGCCCGGCGCCAGCGTCGTCGGCATCGTGGCCTTGGCCTATTTCTTCATGGATCTAACGGAATATGCTATCAAGGGCTTTGAACTGACCAAAAACACCAAGCCGGTGCTGCGATACAGCCTGCTGGCCGCCGGCGTCAAAATCGTCGCCACCGTGGCCTTGATCCGGCCGATGGGCATCCAGGGCGCCGCCTTGGGCAGCTTGATCGCCTTTTTCTTCTATTTCCTCATGGTGGTCTGGGGCCTGCGCCACAGCGTCCGACTCCGGCCGGATGGGAAGAGCTGCTTCCGCATCCTGGCCAGCGCCTTTCTCTGCGCGCTTTCCGCCTGGCTGGTCTGCCGTTGGCTGCCCGCAGGGCCTTTTCTTCAGACAGTCTGCGGCGCCGGGGCGGGCGGCGCCGTCTATTTCGCCTGTCTGCTCGTCTCCGGCGAGCTGAAGCCGGAAATTGAAATGGTCCGCCAAGCCATAGCCGCCCGCCGCGGCGGCGCGTCGAAAAAATAGCGGCAATCCTTTATTGCAAACTGGACGGATTTCCGGTTTGATGATATACTAAGAGCGTCTCTCCGCCCGGCCCCCAGAAGCTGGGATGGGGAAGATGGTCGCAACAGGAAAAGGAGGGTGATAAGATTGTCAATGCAGGCCATCGAACAGGTGATGCAGGCGGAGACCGCGGCGGAACAGATTATAGAAAACGCCCGGGGCGAAGCCAAGCAGATCCTGGCCGAAGCAGAAGCCGAGGCCGCCCGGGAAAAAGAGCGTTCCCGCCAAGCGGCTAAGGAAGAGGCCGCCGCCGCGTTGGCCCAGGCCGAGGCGCAGGCCGGGCAGCAAGCGGCCGGATTGCAGGCCAAAACAGAAAAACTGTGTCAGGCCATCGAGCAGCAGGCGTCTCAAAAAATGGACGCCGCTGTTAAATTCATCGTCGGAAGGGTCGTGGGCTAATGGCGCTTGTGGAAATGAAGCGTCTGCGGGCCGTGGCCCTGCAGAGCCGGCGCAGAGTATTGCTGCGCCAGCTGCGCCAGCTCGGCTGCGTGGAGGTTGAAACGGCGGCGGATTCCACCGATTTCAACGGGGAGGAAAACCTGCCCCGGACAGCGGAGGAAAACACCGGCGCCCAGGAGCACCTGGCCGCGCTGCAGCAGGCGAAACAGACGCTGGATCAATACGCCCCGCCGGAAAAGCGGCCTTTGCTGGCCCGCAAGCCGCAGCTGACCGAGGGGCAGCTCTATGACGAGCGGACGCTGGACAGCGCCCTCAGCGCCGCGAAAGAAATCAATCGGGCCGCCCAGCAGATCAACCGCCTGCAAACCGAGGAAAACAGGCTGGAATCTGCCATCACCCAGCTCAAGCCCTGGCTTGCGCTGGACGTTCCCTTGAATTACGAGCTGGACGACGGACAGGTGTTTTACCTGCGGGGCGCTCTGCCTGCCGCCGCCTCTTTGGAAGCGCTGGAGCAGGAGCTGGCCCAGCAGGCCCCCGCCAGCCAGCTGGAGGCCGTGTCCTCCGATAACGAGCAGCATTATGTGACGCTGCTGACCCACCGCTCCTGCCGGGAGGCCGCTTTGAGCCTGCTCAAGCAGCGGGGATTTTCCCAGGCTTCGGCTCAGGGGGCGGAGGGGCCCGCCCGGCAATGGACCGGCCGTTTGCAGCAGCAGATCGAAGAGGGTCGGGCCCAGCGCCAGAAATGCGTGGAGGACATCGCGAAATACCGGGATTCCTACCGCCAGCTGGAGCAGGCCGTGGACGCCTATTCCTTGGAGGCGGAGGAAGACCAGCTGCTCTCCGGCCTGGCCCGCACCAAGGACACTGTGGCGCTGACCGGCTGGATTCCCGCCAAGGCCCAGCAGGCCGTGGCCAAAGTGCTGGAGGAGCAGGGCTGCGCCTACAGCATGGAAGACCCCCAGGAAGGGGAGTTCCCCCCCACCGCCATGGAAAACGGCGTGTTGGCCGAGCCTTTCAACGCGGTGACAGAAATGTATGGAATGCCCCGATACGGCAGCCTGGTGGACCCCAACCCCTTGATGGTCCCCTTCTACATCACGTTCTTCAGCTTTATCATGGCGGACGCCGTCTATGGCATCGTCATCGCCTTGGGCTGCTTCCTGGCCCTGCGGCTGATGCAGCCCAAAGGGACCATGCGGCAGATGCTGACGCTCTTCTTCTACTGCGGCTTGGGCACCATTGTGGCCGGCGTGTTGATGGGCGGCTGGCTGGGCGACGCCGTATACCAATTCACCCGGATGCTCTGGGGCGAAGAGGGCGCGGTCAATATCCGGCCTCTGTGGTTCAACCTGACGGAAGAGCCGCTGAAAATGCTGATTTTCTCCCTGGTTCTCGGCGCCGTGCAGATTCTCGTGGGCATGGCGGTTTCCGCGTGGCGGATGATCAAACAAAAAGATTACCTGGGCGCGCTGTTTGACCCGGGCTGCTGGTATATCATCTTTATCGGCGCCGGGCTCTATGTGGGCTTGGGAATCCAGGCGGGCCTTTATGTGGCGCTGGCCGGCGTCGTTTTGATGCTGATTCTGGGCGGCCGGGGCAAAAAAGGCTTTGGCAAAATCACAGGCGGCCTGGGCAAGCTCTACAATGTGACGGGCTTTGTCTCAGACCTGCTCAGCTATTCCCGTATTATGGCGCTGGCCCTTTCCGGCTCCGTGGTAGGCTCCGTCTTCAACCAGATGGGCGCCATGGGCGGCGGCGGGGTCGTGGGCGTCGTGGTCTTTATTATCGTGGCCTTGATCGGCCATGTCTTCAACCTGGCGATCAGCGTGCTGGGCGCCTATGTGCACACCAGCCGTCTGCAGTACATCGAATTTTTCGGCCGCTTCTATGAAGACGGCGGGCGGATTATGCAGCCGTTAAAAAATAAGACAAAATATGTTGAAGTGGTTAAGGAGGACTAAATCGTTATGAAAGAGTTATTTGCCACTATTTTCACGGGTTCCAATTTCGCAATTTTGGGCGCTGTGTGCGCCGTGGCCTTCGCGGGCATGGGCTCCTCGAAGGGCGTGGGCCTGGCTGGCGAAGCCGGCACAGGCATCCTGACGGAAGACCCCTCTAAATTCGGCCGCGTGCTGCTGCTTCAGGCGCTGCCCGGCACACAGGGCATTTACGGCCTGCTGGTGGCCTTCTTGATTCTGTACCGTCCCGGCGTGCTGGACGGCAGCCTGTCCCTGTCCAGCGGCGTAGCTTATTTCTTCGCCGCTCTGCCCATCGCGATTGTTGGTTATTATTCCGGCGTCCGCCAGGGCCGCGTGGCCGCCGCTTCCATGAACATCGTGGCAAAAAAGCCCGACGACTCCATGAAGGGCGTTATCAGCGCCGGCTTGGTTGAAACATACGCCGTTCTGGCCCTGCTGATCTCTGTGCTGGCCGTTTTCGGCATCTAATTGGCGGAACAAACCATGAAAGGGATTGAAAATATCTCTCAGCAAATCACGGCTGAGGCTCAGGCCAAGGCGGCGGCGATACTGGAAGAGGCCCGGCAGCGGGCCCAGGAGACCCGGGAAAAGGGCGCCCAGCAGGCCAAGGCCGAGAGCGAAAAAATGCGGACGGAAACCGCCCAGCGGGCGGAAGAGCTGCTGCGCCGCAACGAGCGCACCGCCCAGCTGGAAAGCAAAAAGAGCCAGCTGGCCGCCCGGCAGAAGATGATTGACCTGGCCTATGAAAAGGCCCTGACCAAGATTCTGACGCTGAGCGACGACAAATACGGCGAGCTTTTGTGCTCCCTGTGCGGCCAGACCGGCGCCAAGGCCGGCGAAGTGATGTTTGGCAAAAAAGACCAGTCCCGGGCCGCCGGGCTGGTGGAAAAAATGAACCGGCAGACCGGCGCCCAGCTCCAGCTCGCCCAGCAGACGGCTCCTATCCCCGGCGGGTTTATCCTGCGGCAGGGCCAGGTGGAGATCAACTGCGCCCTGGACGCCATCGTCCGCTCCTTGGCGGAGCAGACGGCGAAGGACGTGGCCGCCATCCTTTTTTAAGGAGGGAGCTTTTTGAAAAAACACAAGGACACCGATTACCTGCATATCAGCGCCCGAATCCGCTGTATCGAAGGCCAGCTGATGACCAACGCCCAGCTGACCCGGCTGGCCGAGGCGGGGAGCGCCGCCGAGGCCGCCAAGCTGCTGGAAGAAAAGGGCTGGCCCGCCTTTGACTGGCGGGATATGGGCCAGGCGGAGCGGGCCATCGGCCAGCGCCGCCGCCAGGTAATGGATCTGCTGTATCAGCACTGCCCGGAGCCTCGGCTCATCGAGGTCTTCCGGCTGAAATACGATTATCACAATATCAAAGCCATCCTGAAGGGAGACGCCCAGCGGGTGGACCCGCTGCCCCTGCTCTCAGACGCGGCGCTGATCCCCCCCAAAGACTTGATCCGCATGATGCGGGAAAACGAGCTGGACGCCATGAACCCCGTGATGGCCGAAGCCGTTTTGCAGGCCAAGGAGATGCTGGACCGCACCGGCGACCCCCAGCTCAGCGACATGGCGCTGGACCGGGCGGAATGCCAGCAAACTCTGGAAACCGCCCGGGCCTCGGGCAGCGAGTTCCTCATCGGCTATGTGCGCCGCAGCGTCGACTGCTCCAACCTGCGCACCGCCCTGCGGCTCTCCCGTATGGGCAAGGGGCTGGATTACGCCCAGCGGGCGATCAACCCCGGCGGCTCCATCAGCCCAGAGGCTTTTTACGAGCCTATGACGCCGGAATACATCGACAAGCTGCTGTCGGGAACCCCCCTGGAGCCGGCGGCGGAAAGCGCCCGCCGGGCGCTGGAGGGCGGCGGCTTCGCCCCCTTGGACAAAGCCTGCGACGACCTGCTGATCGAATACGCCCGGAGCGCCCGGATGGTGCCCTTTGGGGAGCAGACGGCCATCGCCTATCTGCTGGCCAGCGAGGCGGAATTCGCCGCCGTCCGGTCGGTGCTGGCGGGCAAAAACGCCGGCCTGAGCACGGATAAGATTATGGAAAGGCTGAGGATCTCTTATGTTGTATAGAGCGGCTGTCATCGGCGACAGCCAGACGGTGATGGGCTTCAAGGCTGTGGGCTTGACCACAGCCTCGGCCAACGACGGCCCGGAAGCCGCCGCCCAGCTGCACAAGCTGGCGGAAAACGGCTACGCCGTGATTTATATCACCGAGCAGCTGGCCGCCCAGATCGAAGAGGATATGGCCCGATACAACGACACGGCGGAGGTGGCTGTGATTCCCATCCCCTCTCAGGCGGGCAGCCTGGGCATCGGGGTGCGGGGCCTGCACCTGGCGGTGGAACGGGCCGTGGGCGCGGATATCCTCAAGCAGCAATAGCCCCGCTGCCGCCAACGCGGCAGAGGCGGGAGTAACCGTTTGCGGGCGGGGTTTTTCGCCCCCCCGAAACAGAAAGAAGGTTGCCTTTTTTCATGGAGAAAACAGGAAAAATTGTGAAAGTGGCCGGCCCGCTGGTTATTGCCGAGGGCATGGCCCACGCCAATATGTTCGACGTGGTGCGCGTCGGCCCCCAGCGCTTGATCGGCGAGATCATCGAAATGCGCGGCGACCGGGCCTCCATTCAGGTATATGAAGAGACGGCGGGCATCGGCGCAGGGGAAGAGGTCTATTCCACGGGCGCGCCCCTTTCCGTGGAGCTGGGGCCCGGCCTGATCGGCCAGATCTACGACGGCATCCAGCGCCCGCTGGAGGATATCCGCCGCCAGGTGGGCAACACCATCACCCGCGGTATCCAGGTCGATCCCATTTCCCGGGAAACCAAGTGGGATTTTACGCCTGAAGTCAAAAAGGGCCAGAAAGTGGGCCCTGGCGATGTGTTGGGCTCTGTCAAGGAAACCATCATCGTCAACCATAAAATCCTGGTGCCCAACGGCGTTTCCGGCTCTATCAAAGAGATCCGGGGCGGCAAACATACCATCACCGAGACAGTGGCCGTCGTCGAAGGGGAAGACGGCAAGACCCACGAGCTGACGATGATGCAAAAATGGCCCGTCCGCGTGGAGCGCCCCTATCAAGAGAAGCTGGCGCCGGGCCTGCCTATGGTCACCGGCCAGCGCATTGTGGATACGTTCTTCCCCATCGCCAAAGGCGGCACCGCCGCCATCCCCGGCCCCTTCGGCAGCGGCAAGACAGTGACGCAGCACCAGCTGGCCAAGTGGAGCGACGTGGACATCGTGATTTACATCGGCTGCGGCGAGCGGGGCAACGAGATGACCGACGTTCTGCGGGAATTCCCCGAGCTGAAAGACCCCCGCACCGGCGAAAGCCTGATGCAGCGCACCGTGCTCATCGCCAACACCTCGGATATGCCCGTGGCCGCCCGAGAAGCCTCGGTCTACACCGGCATTACCATCGCCGAGTATTATCGCGACATGGGCTATAACGTGGCCGTTATCGCCGACTCCACCTCCCGCTGGGCCGAGGCCCTGCGCGAGATGTCCGGCCGTTTGGAAGAGATGCCCGGCGAAGAAGGATACCCGGCTTACCTGGGTTCCCGCCTGGCCCAGTTCTATGAACGGGCGGGCCGCGTGGTCTGCAACGGCGCGGAGGGCCGCGTCGGCTCCCTGTCCGCCATCGGCGCCGTGTCCCCTCCGGGCGGCGATATTTCCGAGCCCGTCAGCCAGGCCACCCTGCGTATCGTCAAAGTGTTCTGGGGCCTGGACAGCTCTCTGGCCTATGCCCGGCATTTCCCGGCCATCAACTGGCTCAACAGCTATTCCCTCTATTTCGACCGGCTGCGCCCGTGGTATGAAGACAACGTCAGCCCGGATTTCATCGCCAACCGCAACGAGGCCATGAAGCTGCTCCAGCAGGAGGCCGAGCTGAAGGAAATCGTCCAGCTGGTGGGCGTGGACGCCCTGTCCCCGGCAGACCGTCTGGTCATGGAAACCGCCCAGATGATCCGCGAAGACTTCTTGCAGCAGAACGCCATGAGCGACACCGATTCCTATTGCGAAATTGACAAGCAGTTCCGCTTGCTGGAGCTGATATTGCTCTATTACAATACCGCCCGTCAGGCCATTCAGGACGGCGCGCCCATGGCGCCGCTGTTCGATATCCCCGCCCGGGCCAAGATCGGCCGGGCCAAGGACGTGCATAAGGACGTGTATCAAGAGCAATACAACCAGATCGAAGCCGAGATCCGGCAGCAGATCGCCCAGGTTTCCGCCGGAGGTGAAAACGCATGATCAAGGAATATCGTACCATACAGGAGGTCGCGGGCCCGCTGATGCTGGTGCGCGACGTGGAAAACGTCTCTTACGACGAGCTGGGCGAGATCGAGCTGCCCAACGGAGAAGTCCGCCGCTGCAAAGTGTTGGAAGTGGACGGCCAGAACGCCCTGGTGCAGCTGTTTGAAAGCTCCGCCGGCATCAACCTGGCCCAATCCAAAATCCGTTTCCTGGGCCACGGCACCGAGCTGGGCGTATCCATGGATATGCTGGGCCGGGTGTTCGACGGCATGGGCCATCCCAAAGACGGCGGCCCGGAAATCCTGGCGGAAAAATATCTGGATATCAACGGCCAGCCGATGAACCCGGCCGCCCGGAACTATCCCTCTGAATTTATCCAGACCGGCGTTTCGGCCATCGACGGCCTGAACACCCTGGTCCGCGGGCAGAAGCTGCCCATCTTCTCCGGCTCCGGTATGCCCCACGCCAACCTGGCGGCTCAGATCGCCCGTCAGGCCAAGGTTTTGGGTACAGACGAGAAATTCGCCGTTGTGTTCGCCGCCATCGGCATCACCTTTGAAGAGGCGGATTTCTTTATCACCGACTTTAAGCGCACCGGCGCCATCGACCGCACCGTGCTCTTCCTGAACCTGGCCAACGACCCGGCCATCGAACGTATCGCCACCCCCCGTATGGCGCTGACTGCCGCCGAGTACCTGGCCTTTGACTGCGGGATGCACGTGCTTGTCATCCTGACGGATATCACCAACTACGCCGAGGCTCTGCGCGAAGTTTCCGCCGCCCGGAAGGAAGTGCCCGGCCGCCGCGGCTACCCCGGCTATCTGTACACCGACTTGGCCACCATGTATGAACGGGCCGGCCGTCTGCTGGACAAAGACGGCTCCATCACCATGGTGCCCATCCTGTCCATGCCCGAAGACGACAAGACTCACCCCATCCCCGACTTGACTGGTTATATCACCGAGGGCCAGATCATCCTGGGCCGCGAGCTTTACCGTAAGGATATCGCTCCTCCCATCGACGTGCTGCCCTCCCTGTCCCGTCTGAAGGACAAGGGCACCGGCGTGGGCAAAACCCGGGAAGACCATGCGGGCACGATGAACCAGCTGTTCGCCGCTTATTCCCGCGGCAAGGACGCCAAGGAGCTGATGACCATCCTGGGCGAGGCCGCGCTGACCGACATGGATAAGCTCTACGCCCAATTTGCCGACGAATTTGAGCGCCGCTATGTTTCCCAGGGCTATGAGACAGACCGGACCATTGAGGAAACGCTGGACCTGGGCTGGGAGCTGCTGAGCATTCTGCCCAAGAGCGAGCTCAAGCGTATCAAGCCGGAATATATTGAAAAATACTACCCCAAAAAGGACTAAGCGCCGGCACGGGAAGGAGGAGCACCAATGGCCAAGCTCAATGTAAACCCCACGCGCATGGAACTGACTCGGCTAAAAAAGCGCCTTGTCACCGCCACCCGGGGCCACAAGCTGCTGAAGGACAAACGGGACGAGCTGATGAAGCAATTTCTGGATATCGTCCGCATCGGCGAGAAGCTGCGGCTCTCTGTGGAAAAGGCCCTGATGGAATCCTACGCGGGCTTCCAGGCCGCCGGCGCCGTTATGTCCCCCGAGATGCTGGAGCAGACTTTCCTCTACCCCAAGCAGGGCGTGGGCATTGAAATGACATTCCGCAACATTATGTCAGTCAACGTGCCGATGTACGATATTATCACCAAAACAGACGACAAAGCGGATATCTATCCCTATGGCTTCGCCGCCACCAGCGGCGAGCTGGACGACGCCGTCAGCCAGCTTTCCTCTGTGTTGACAGAAATGCTGAAGCTGGCGGAGATGGAAAAGACCGTCAAGCTGCTGGCCCAGGAGATTGAAAAGACCCGCCGCCGCGTCAACGCGCTGGAATATGTGATGATTCCCCAGCTTCAGGAGACCATTCGGTATATCACCATGAAGCTGGACGAAAACGAACGCGGCAACCTGACCCGCCTGATGAAGGTGAAGGACATGATGGTGCAGCAGCAGATCGAAGCCAGCCGGGCCAGAGAGGCCCAGCGGGCCGTATCCTGACGACCGGCCGCCTGCGCTTTTGAAACGCAAGGCGCAGGCGGCTTTTTTCTCAAAAATCAGGCCCTCGGGCCTGGTCCTATATCAATGGAAAGAAGGTAATTCCTATGGCAACAAAGATTTCCACAGATAAGGCCCCCGGCGCTATCGGCCCCTATTCCCAGGGCGTGATTGCGGGCAATCTGGTCTATACTTCCGGCCAGATCCCCGTCAACCCGGCCAACGGCCAGGTGGAAGAGTGCGTCAAGGCTCAGACAAAGCAGTCTCTGGAAAACGTCAAAGCTGTGCTGGCGGAAGCCGGCTGCGCCATGGAAGACGTGTTCAAGACCACTGTCTTTATCAAGGACATGAACGACTTCGCCGCTATCAACGAAGTGTACGCCGATTATTTCACCGGCGACGTGCTGCCCGCCCGCTCCTGCGTGGAAGTGGCCCGGCTGCCCAAAGACGTGAAGGTTGAAATCGAAGTCGTCGCCATGAAGAAATAATCAGGCGTTTTTGCCGAGGCAAAAACAGAAAAAGCAGGCGGACGCCTGCTTTTTCTTTGCCGGCGGCGCGCTGCGGGACTGGGGGCCGGCCTGAATCTTGGAATGATGGAGGCGCCTATTTTGTCCCGAAATACAAAAAGGAGAATCTATTGATGTTTGACGAGCAGCCAAAATTAAAAACCAATTTGGATACGGATTTCCTCAAGCTGATCGCCGTGGTTTCCATGTTGATCGATCATATCGGCGGCGCATTATTCCCTCAATATCCGGTTTTCCGCTGGCTGGGACGGCTCGCTTTCCCTATTTTCTGTTATTGCCTGACCGTGGGGATGCTCTATACCCGCGATATTAAAAAATACCTGCTTCGTCTGGGTGTTTTTGCATTGATTTCCCAGCCGTTCTGGATCCTTGCCTTCAACGCCGACGACTTTATGGGCAATCTGCTGAACTTCAACATTTTTTTCACATTAGTCGTCACCCTGGCGGCGACTTGGGGATTTAAGGAGAAAAAATGGCTGTTGTTCGCCGGCGCTCTGCTGCTGCTGGCCTTAGTGAATTTTGATTATTCTGTAAACGGCTTGATTCTGACGCTGATTTTCTATTTGTGCCGCAACAAACCTTGGCTGGGGGCTTCGCTCTATACCGTCAACTATCTGCCCGCTTTATGGCTGGGCGACCTGGCGGACCCGCTGGCCCTGAAAATCGGGGGCTGGGCCGTCGGTTTTGAATTCTTCTCCTTGCTGGCTCTGCCTCTGATTTTCCTGCCCACCCATACGGGCGTCAAAATCAACAAATGGTTTTTTTACGCCTTTTATCCGGCCCATCTGCTGACAATCTATCTGATCAGCCTTTTGCCGCTGCAATTTTGAGAGATTTGAGAGAGAGATTATTATGTCGATTGCCAACGCCTTCAACGGAATGTTCGCCCTGATGCTGCTCATGCTGCTGGGCGTGTTTATGACCAAAAAGAACTTCCTCACCGAGGATTATTACCATTTCCTCACTTCTTTTATCATGAAATACTCTGTGCCCGCCCTGCTGTTTCAAAACGCCATCAAAAATGTGACGGCGGACTTCATCGCCGAAAGCGGCCCGCTGCTGCTGGCGCCTTTTGTCACCCAGCTGGGAGGTTATTTCATCGCCCTGGGCGTCGCCAAGCTGCTCAAGCTGGATCGATCCCTCCAAGGCATTTTTATCTCCATCTTCGCCATGTGCAACACCATGCTGATGGGGTTCCCCATCTGTATGCAGATCTTCGGCGAAGTCAGCCTGCCCTATGTGACGGCCTATTACATCGCCAACACAGTGGTATTCTGGGTGTTGGTGGCCCCCCGCATCGCCGCCGGGGGAGAAGCCCAGGGCTCTATCTCCCTGAAAGACAAAATCAAGCGGGTGTTTTCCCCGCCGCTGGTTTCCTTCCTCATCGGCGCGGCAGTCAATCTGGTCCATATCCCTGTGCCCCAGTTTGTGCAAACAGCTCTTACTGATTTTGGCGCCCTCACCTCGCCCATCGCCATGCTGCTGTGCGGCTATCTGCTGGCCAGCATGGGCAAGGACGTGCTGAAAACGCCCAAGTGCATTGTGGGCGCCGTGGCGGCCCGGCTGCTTTGGGCGCCGGTCTTCTGCGCCGGCGTCTGCCTGGCGATGAAAGTGCCGGCTCTGCCCGCTTGCGTCTTCTGCGTCCAAGCGGCTATGCCCGCTATGAACCAGACGGTGATCCTCTCGGGCCTCTATCGGGGCAACGACCGGGCGGCCGCCCAGGGCCTGGCTCTGTCCAACATCCTGTCCGTCTTCATCATCCCCCTTGTGGTGGGCGGGCTGAATTATATTTTCCCCATGTAACGCGAAGAGCGGCCGCCCCGGGCAAAGCAGGGACGGCCGCCTATGATGAACAGCAGCGAAAGCCGACCAAGGGATTTTCAAACGATACTGCCGGGCTTGCGGGAGGACGGCGCCGCTGGCTGGGATTTTCGCTGCTACTCAAATATATGCCGCCGCCGGCCCCGATGGTGACGGTTTTTTCCGCCGCCGCCGACCCGTCAAAATGCTTCCCGGTTTTTGCCGGGCTGTCTCTTTCCCTTTTTTATTTTTCCAAAACAATCGGAGGTTTTTGCATATGGTCAAAATCGCCCCTTCTATTCTTTCTGCGGATTTCGCGAACTTAGGCCAAGATATCGACAAGGTGTTGAAAGCCGGCGCCGACTGGATTCATGTGGACATTATGGACGGCCATTTTGTGCCCAACATCTCCTTCGGCCCCCCTGTGCTGCGCTGCATTCGCCGGGCCACCCAAGGCTTTTTGGACGTACATTTGATGATTTCCCAGCCAGAGCGCTATTTGGAGGCCTTTTTGGAGGCCGGCGCGAACCTGGTGAATTTTCATCTGGAGGCTCAGGGAGATTTTTACAGCCTGATCCGCCGCGTCAAGGCGGCGGGCAAACTGGCGGCGCTGACGGTCAAGCCCGCCACGCCGGCGGAGGCTTTGTTTCCCTATCTGCCCATGCTGGATATGGCGCTGGTGATGTCGGTGGAGCCCGGCTTCGGCGGGCAGAAATTCATGCCGGAATCCCTGGAAAAGGTCCGCTCGCTGCGGCGGCGGATTGAGGAACAGCGCCTGTCCTGCCTGATTGAAATTGACGGCGGAATTAACGGCGAAAACGCCCCGCTGGCCGTCCAGGCGGGCGCGGACGTATTGGTAGCCGGCTCTTCTGTCTACGGCGCTTCGGATATGACGGCCGCTGTCGCCGCCCTGCGGTCCTGACGCCGCGAAGCAGAGGACGCGCCGGCCTCGGCAAAGGCGCGCAGGCGGCTTTCAGCTGCTTCTGACAATCAAACAAGCCCATCAACAGACTGTTGATGGGCTTGTTTATTTGATTCCGCTCAACCCGCGTCAGCGGGCGCATCGCGCCAGGCTCTTTGCCCTGGTGCGCCGATAGGAACGGGGTTTGCGCTATTTCGCCAGAATTTCTTTTGCCTTGGCCTGGGCGGCGGCAAGGCGGGCGATGGGCACGCGGTAGGGGGAGCAAGACACATAGTCCAGGCCGATTTTATGGAAAAATTCCACAGAGGCCGGATCGCCGCCGTGTTCGCCGCAGATACCCAGCTTGATGTCCGGGCGGGTCTTGCGGCCCTTTTCCACAGCCATCTTGACCAGCTGGCCTACGCCGTCCTGGTCCAGGCTGGCAAAGGGATCCCGCTCCATGATCTTCTTGTCATAGTAAGCGTTGAGGATCTTGCCCACGTCGTCCCGAGAGAAGCCGAAGCCCATCTGAGTCAGGTCGTTGGTGCCGAAGGAGAAGAACTGGGCCTCCTGGGCAATCTCGTCGGCGGTGACGGCGGCGCGGGGCACTTCGATCATGGTGCCCACCAGATACTTCATCTCCACGCCGGATTCGGCGATAATGGCGTCGGCCGTCTTGACGACGATGTTCTTAACGAACTTCAGCTCGTTGATCATGCCCACCAGGGGAATCATGATTTCCGGCTCGATATCCAGGCCGGTGGCTTTTTTCACATTGATAGCCGCTTCGATAACGGCTCTTGTCTGCATTTCGGCGATTTCTGGATAGGTGACGGCCAAACGGCAGCCGCGGTGTCCCAGCATGGGGTTGAATTCGTGCAGGTCTTCGATGATCTGCTTCAGCTCTTCCACAGGCATATTCATCTCGCCGGCGATTTCCACAATATCCGCCTCTTCCTGGGGCAGGAACTCGTGGAGCGGGGGATCCAGGAACCGGATGGTCACCGGGCGTCCGCCCATGGCCATGAACAGGCCCTCAAAATCGCCCCGCTGCATGGGCAGCAGCTTCTCCAGAGCCTTGCGGCGCTGGGCTTCGTCCTTGGAGACGATCATCTCCCGGACGGCCTTGATGCGGTCGGCCTCGAAGAACATATGCTCTGTGCGGCACAGGCCGATGCCCTCGGCGCCGAACCGGACGGCCTGCTCGGCGTCCTTGGGGGTATCGGCGTTGGTGCAGACCTTCAGGGTGCGGATTTCGTCGGCCCAGCCCATAAAGCGGCCGAAATCGCCGGTCATGGAGGCGGGCACCGTCTTGATTTCGCCCAGATACACGTTGCCGGTGGAACCGTCGATGGAGATATAATCGCCTTCGCAGACCTTGTGGTCGCCGATGACGAAGTATTTCTCCGCTTCGTTCATCTTGATTTCACCGCAGCCCGCCACGCAGCAGGTTCCCATGCCGCGGGCCACGACGGCGGCGTGAGAGGTCATACCGCCGCGGACAGTCATAACGCCCTGGGCGGCGGCCATGCCTTCGATATCTTCAGGAGAAGTCTCCAAGCGCACCAGAACCACCTTCTCGCCGTTCTGAGCGGCGGCCACAGCCTCGGCGGCGGTGAAATAGACCTTGCCGCAGGCGGCGCCAGGGGAGGCGGGAAGGCCCTTTGTGGCGGCCTGGGCGGCCTTCAGGGCGGCGGCGTCAAACTGGGGATGGAGCAGGGCGTCCAGCTGCTTGGGCTCCACCTTCATAATGGCCTCTTCCTTGGTCAACATTCCCTCGTCCACCATGTCTACGGCCACTTTCAGCGCAGCCTGGGCTGTGCGCTTGCCGTTTCTGGTCTGGAGCATATAGAGCTTGCCCTTTTCGATGGTAAACTCCATGTCCTGCATATCTTTATAATGCTTTTCCAGCTTATCGGCGATGACGGCGAACTGCTCGTATACCGCGGGCATAACTTCTTTCAGCTGGTCGATGGATTGGGGGGTGCGGATGCCGGCCACAACGTCTTCGCCCTGGGCGTTCATCAAGAACTCGCCATAGAGGTGGGCGTCGCCGGTGGCGGGGTTGCGGGTAAAGGCCACGCCTGTGCCGCTGTCGTCGCCGGTGTTGCCGAAGACCATGGACTGGACGTTGACGGCGGTGCCCCAGTCGCTGGGGATATCGTTCATGCGGCGGTATACGATGGCCCGCTGGTTGTTCCAGGAGCGGAACACGGCCTTAACGGCGCCCATCAGCTGCTCTTTGGGGTCGGAGGGGAAATCCACGCCCAACTTGGATTTGTATTCGGCCTTGAACTGCTCGGCCAGCTTCTTCAGATCGGAGGCATCCAGCTCGGTGTCCAGCTTAACGCCCTTTTCTTCCTTCATCTTGTCAATGAGCTCTTCAAAATATTTCTTGCCCACTTCCATAACCACGTCGGAATACATCTGGATAAACCGGCGGTAACTGTCGTAAGCAAAGCGGGGGTTGTTGGTGATTTTGGCAAAGGACTCCACAACCTCGTCGTTGAGGCCCAGGTTGAGGATGGTGTCCATCATGCCGGGCATGGAGGCCCGGGATCCGGAACGGACGGAAACCAGCAGGGGGTTGCTGGGGTCGCCGAAAGTCTTTCCGGTGATGTTCTCCATCTTGGCCAGATATTCATAGATCTGGTCCTGGATGTCCTGGGCGATCTGCTCGCCGTCTTCATAATACCGGGTGCAGGCTTCGGTGGAAATGGTGAAGCCCTGGGGCACAGGCATACCGAGATTGGTCATCTCGGCCAGGTTGGCGCCTTTGCCGCCCAGCAGCTCCCGCATATTCCCGTTGCCTTCAGAGAAAAGGTAAACGTACTTATGCATGGTCATACACTCCTTATGCGTTCTGCGTTCTATAGTCAATGGCTGACTTCTCATATCCGGCGGAGGCAAAGCGCTCCGCATACGTCTTTATTATATCAGACTATTTTTTCGAATGCACGAAAAATTTTGCTTTTCCCGTCTATTGCAGGCTTTCGCCGGGCAATTTCTCCAAATACCCGCCGCCCACAACCTGGTCGCCCCGATAAAACACGGCGGATTGGCCGGGGGAGGGCGCCCGGACGGGCTGGGCAAATTCAATTTTCGCCCGGTCCCCGGTCAGATAGGAAACCCGCGCCCGATCCCGCCGGCGGCTATGACGAATTTTGACCTCCGCTTCAAAGGGGGAATCCCCGAAATCCGGCGCCGTTCTGCACAGGCTGTGGACAAAGACTGTGGAAGCCTGAGGCCATTGGTCGGACAAGATCACCCGGTTTTGAACAGGGTCGATTTCCCGGACAAACAGGCGGCTGGCGGCGGGAATCCCCAAGCCCCGGCGCTGGCCCACGGTGTAGCAGTGAATCCCTTTGTGGCGGCCCAGGACGTGGCCCTGCTCGTCCACAAAATCCCCGGGAGGGGGCGTTTTCTGCCCAACCTGCCCACAAATAAAACGGGCGTAATCTCCGTCTGGGATAAAGCAGATCTCCATACTGTCCGGCTTCTGGGCGGCGCTGAGGCCATACTGCCGGGCCAGGGCCCGGGTATCGTCCTTATCCGTCAGCTCGCCCAGAGGAAAGGACAGGCGGCTCAGCTGAGCCTGGCTCAGCCGGTAGAGCATATAGGATTGATCGTTGGGAGCGGGGGAGGCAAACAGGCCGGCATAGCCGCCGGGCACCTGTCTGATTTGGGCATAGTGGCCGGTAGCCGCCCGAGACGCGCCGATGGAATCGGCGTACTCCAGCAAAAAGCGGAATTTCACCGCCGGGTTGCACAGGACGCAGGGGATGGGGGTGACTCCCTGCAAATAGCCCTCCACAAAAGGCTGCACAACCTGTTGATAAAGCTCTCGGCGGATATCCGCGACCTCCAGAGGAACTCCCAGCTCGGCGGAGGCCCGCCGGGCGTCCGCCAGACCGGCGGAACCGCCGGTATCCAGATAAAGCCCCCGCACATCCCAGCCCTGCCGGGCCAGCAAGCGGGCGCACAGGGCGGAATCCACTCCTCCCGAAAGACCCAAAACAATTTTCTCCATCCAATCCTCCTTTTATGTCGGCGGAGGCCGACGGCCGGGCTCGCGTAGGCGCGTGGGTATAGGCCCTCGCCGCTCGACAGCTTGGGCCTTTGCGAGCTCTGCACAGGGCCGGCGGGCCGCCGAGCCTGATTGTCTGGCAATCGCACCTGCGCGACTGGGCGCGCTATTGCGACCATTGTACTCTATTTCTGACAAGCGCACAAGAGGAGAAAAAGCGATCGCCGGCTTTGCTTCTCAAATTCTGCGATACTGCAAAAAATAATCCACATCTTCTTTCCACAGGCTGTGCAAAACTCTGGGCGCCGAATTGTTTGCTCTGTCCAGACCCCGCAAAAAAAACCGATAGAAAATCGAAGGAAATCGCGCTTTACCGCTTTATTTTTTCCTCTCTCTATATTATAATGTATTTATACAATATAAAGGGCCGGAAACGCGATTTTTTCATTGTACGAAAACGCAGGTTATGGTACAATAGTCGCGTAGGCGCAACCGCCAAATACCGGGCCTCGGCGGACTGCCGGCCCCGGTAATGGCTCAAACGGCCCTGTTCATAACTGATAAAAACATAACCTATCGAGCGCCGAGGACGCCTGCGCCAACACATACGCTCACATAAATCCGGGTCCCGAGCCGCGTAAGCACGGCCGCCAAATAACGGACCTCGGCAAACTATCGGCCTCGCCAACGGCTCCTACAGCCCTGCGCGTCATTTACAAAGGCCCAGGCTATCAATCGGCAAGGATGCTTATACCTACGCGCCCACACGAGTCCGGCCGTCGGCCCGCGCCGACACATTACTTTTGAATGGATGAGAACGATATGACAAGCCCTGCGGAACTGCTGCAAAACGTAATCCATATCCTCGAGCAGCGCTTCACCCCCGTCGTCATTTCCACTTGGTTTGGGGACGCCTCCGCCGTGACGGTGAAAGACGGCGTTTTTATTTTGCTCACCACCTCCCGCATGAAACGGGAAATGATTGAAAACCGCTATGCCCAGCCCTTCTGCGAAGCCGCCCGGGAGCTGACCGGCGAAGACCTGGCCCTGCGGGTGCTCAGCGGCGACGAGGAGCTGCGGCTTTGGCGGGAGGCCAACGAGGACACTGTTTACGCCAACTACACCTTCGAGCGGTTCATTGTGGGCAGCAGCAACAAATTCGCCCATGCGGCGGCGCTGGCAGTGGCTCAAAATCCAGCGGCTTCTTATAACCCGCTGTTTATTTACGGCCCTTCTGGCCTGGGCAAAACCCACCTGCTCTATGCTATCGCCGGCTATATCGCCCGAACCAGGCCCCCATATCGCATCGTCTACGTGAAAGGCGACGATTTTACCAACGAGCTGATCAGCGCCATCCAGCGCAGCAACGTGGAGGGCTTCCGAGAAAAATACCGGATGGCCGATTTATTGCTGGTAGACGATATCCAATTTATCGCCGGCAAAATCAGCACCCAGGAGGAATTCTTCCACACCTTCAACACGCTGCACGAATCGGGAAAACAGATCGTGCTGACTTCGGACCGAAAACCCAAGGAAATCCTGACGCTGGAGGACCGGCTGCAATCCCGCTTTGAATGGGGACTAATCGCGGACATCCAGCCGCCGGATTTTGAAACCCGCATGGCCTTAGTCAATGCAAAAGCGGAGATGCGAGGCGTGGAGCTGCCCCCCGACGTAGTGGAATACATCGCCTCCTCTATTACCAACAACGTGCGCCAGCTGGAAGGCGCCATCAACAAAATATTGGCCAAACACACGCTGATGAAACAGCCCATCGACATCAAGCTGACAGAGGAATGCGTCCAAGATATCTTCAAAACAAACCCGGGGCTCAAACCCACCGCCGAGCTGATCTTAGACGAAACCGCCAACTTCTACAACATCACCCCAGACCGGATCTTGGGAACGGCCAAAACCAAAGACGTCGTCATGCCCCGGCAGGTGGCTATGTACTTGATCCGGGAAATGACCAACCTGTCTCTGCCGGAAATCGGCCGCTTTATGGGCCGGAACCACACCACCGTCCTGTATTCCATCGAAAAAACCCAGGAGCAAATCGAAAAAGACGACGCCTTCGCCTCTACAGTCAACGCCCTGAAAAAAAACATCCAAAACCACTAAAAATGGAGAAATCGCCGATTTGCCCAAAGTTTTCCCCAAAGGCTGTTGAAAGCTGTGGAAAACTGTCGATAAAATATGGCCTGTTGATAACTCAGAGTTTTGCACAACTCTATCCACAAGATCTGTGGAGGCTCTCCGCCTTAGAACCCCAAGGGAAACGGGAGCTTATCCACAAATCCACAGCCCCTACTACTATTACTAAAAATAAAGAAATAAAAATAGAAACCAAAAGGAGCGCGAAACATGAAGTTCACCTGTGAAAAAGCCGTGCTCAGCGAAGCCATTTCCGTGTGTATTCACGCAGTAGCGGCTAAAAGCACCATCTCCGTATTGGAAGGCCTGCTACTGACTGCCAAAGACGAATTAACCGTCTGCGGATACAATTTCAAGACAGGCATTAAAAAAACTGTTTCAGCCAACATCGCGGAAACCGGCGCCATTGTGCTCAACGCCAGGATCTTCAACGACATCGTCCGCAAACTGCCCGACGACATGATCGAAATTTCCTGCGACGAGCACCATATGACCACCATCCGCTGCGGCATGAGTGAATTCAATATCATCGGCGCCTCGGCGGAAGAATTCCCCGAACTGCCCAGCGTGGAAAAAAATGATGGAATCGCCCTGTCCTGCCGGCTATTGCGCAGCATGATCGACCACACAGTCTTCGCCGTTTCGGACAATGAAAACAAACCCATCCATACCGGCTCCTTATTTGAAATCCAAGACGACAAGCTGACCATCGTATCGGTGGACGGTTATCGGTTGGCTATGAGCCAAGAGGAAATCCAAAACGCCTCCGGGCGGCAGCTCTCCTTTGTGGCGCCGGGGGAAACGCTGAAGGAAGTGAGCCGCATTCTGCCCGACAGCGACGACGAGCTGATTCACATCTACCCCGAACGCAAACACGCTTTGTTTGAAATCGACGGGGCGTTGATCACCACCCGGCTGCTGGAAGGGGAATTTCTGAATTACCGCAACGCCATCCCCACGGATTGCGCCATCCGGCTGGAAATCGACGTAAAATCCATCATCAACTGCGTAGAACGGGTGTCGCTCATCATCTCCGAGCGGCTGAAAAACCCCATCCGCTGCTGTTTTGAAGACGAAAGCCTGAAAATCTCCTGCGTCACCTCGTTGGGGCGGGCTTACGACGAATGCCCCATCCCCCATTGCCCGGAAAAAATTGAGATCGGCTTCAACAACCGCTACTTGCTGGACGCCCTGCGGGCCTGCCCAGAGGAAAAAGTAATGTTGGAGCTGAAAAGCAGCCTCTCTCCCTGCGTCATCCGGCCGGTAGAAGGGGAAAAGTTCCTATACTTGGTGCTGCCAGTGCGGCTGAAAGCGGACGCTTGATTTTCTTTGCGCGGAATTCTGCGCGCAGAAAGGGTCTTTTATGGAAAAACAAACCATATCCATCCAAACCGGATATATCAAACTGGACAGCCTTTTGAAATTCGCCGGCCTATGCGCCACCGGCGGCGAGGCCAAAGAATTGATCGGCCAGGGGCTGGTCGCAGTCAACGGCCAGATTTGTCTATCCAGAGGGAAAAAATGCTACCCCGGCGATCTGATAGAGCTGGAAGGCGCGGCTTTGGAACTGGCCTCATGCAGCTGAACCGTATCGTTCTAAAAAATTACCGAAATTATGATAACCAGAGCCTGGATCTGCCGGCTGGCGCCGCCATTTTAGCTGGGGAAAACGCCCAGGGCAAAACCAATCTGCTGGAGGCTGTGTTTCTGCTGACGGGAAGCCGGTCTTGGCGGGCCGCCCGCCGGGGGGATCTGGTGTCCTTTGGCCGGGACAGGGCCCGGATTGAAGCCGACGTTTTTTCTCGGGGCCGGGACTTCCACATGGAGCTGGATCTGCCTCAAACAGGCCGGATGCAAGCCGCCGTCAACGGGATCAAGCAAAAGCGCCAAGGCGATCTGGCTGAAATCTTTCGCTGCGTGCTCTTTTCGCCGGAGGATTTGTATCTGATCCGGGAAGGCCCCGCCGCCCGCCGCCGGTTTCTGGACGCCGCCCTGTGCCAGCTGCGGCCTCGATACGGCGTGGCTCTGGCGGAATATGCCAAGCTGCTGGAGCACAAATCTAAAATTCTGAAAATGCAGGAAGAAAACCCCTCTATGTTGTCGGCGCTGCCTGAATTCACCGCCCGGATGAACCAATATGGGGCCGCCGTCATCCGATATCGGGCTTTTTATGCCCGGCGGCTGGCGGAAGAGGCGGCTAAAATACAGCAGGCGGTTTCCGGCTGCGGCGAGCGGCTGGAAATCCAGTACCGGACGGTTTCCGCCGTGGAGGACCCGGAAGCTTCAGAGCGGCAGATTTTTGAATGGCTGACGGAACACGCCAAAAGCCATGAAAGGGCGGAGCTGCAAAGCCGCCAATGCCTGACGGGCCCGCACAAGGATGATCTGGAAATCACAGTAAACGGCGCCGCGGCCCGAGGGTTCGCCAGCCAGGGCCAGACCCGCACGGCGGCTTTGGCTCTGAAATTTGCCGAGCGGGAGATTTTGAAGGACGACTGCGGGGAATATCCGGTGATGCTGCTGGACGACGTGCTCAGCGAGCTGGACCCCCGCCGGCAGGAATACCTGATTCAGCAGACCCAGGGGGGACAGGTGATTATCACTTGCTGCGAAAGGGAGGGCCGGCTGCGCCAGCTGGACGCCGCCTCTTTTTTGGTGGAAAACGGCGCCGTCCGGCCGGAAAATTGAGGGAGGCTTTTATGTATCTGCATTTGGGCCGGGATATTGCCGTATCCCGCCAGACCATCGTGGGTATTTTTGACTTTGACACCGCCACCTATGGCAAACGAACCAGGGAATTTTTGACCCAGGCGGAAAAACAGGGGCGGGTGACCGTCGTCAGCGACGAGCTGCCCAAAAGTGCCGTAGTCTGCGTGGAAGAAGGGCAGACCACGGTTTATATCTCGCAGATTTCTTCCCAAACCCTGCTCAAGCGGGCAGGCGGGGAATTTTTGCCCGGCAATATCCTATCTCAGTAAAGGATCGGGCCCAGAGCCTTCTTGACGATATCGCCGCCCTATATTTTAACTGTAACGCGAGGAATGAAAATCAATGAGCGAAATCCAGAAGATAGAAAAGGTGGAGACCACCTACGACGAAAGCCAAATCCAGGTGCTGGAGGGGCTGGAAGCCGTCCGAAAGCGGCCTGGTATGTATATTGGGTCCACTTCCCAGCGGGGCCTGCACCATCTGGTCTATGAAATTGTGGACAACGCCATCGACGAGGCGCTGGCCGGCTACTGCACCCATATCGAAGTGGCCATTGAAAAGGACAATGTGATTTCTGTGCGGGACAACGGCCGGGGCATCCCGGTGGGAATCCACCATAAAATGGGCGTTTCTACGGTGGAGGTGGTCTATACCATCCTGCACGCCGGCGGCAAATTCGGAGACGGGGGATATAAAGTCTCCGGCGGCCTTCATGGCGTAGGCGCCAGCGTAGTCAACGCCCTGTCTCAATGGCTGACGGTGGACGTCCATCTGGACGGCAAAATCCATTCCATCCGTTTCCGCCGGGGCGTTCCCGAAAGCCCTCTGAAGATCACAGGGGAGACGGATTTCACCGGAACCGTCGTGCGGTTCAAAGCGGACGACGCCATTTTTGAGACGGTAGAATATGACTACGACGTATTGCTCAACCGTCTGCGGGAGCAAGCTTTCCTCAACGCCGGCGTCACCATTTCTTTTTCCGATCTGCGGGATGAAAACGATCCCCGGAACGCCGTGATGTGCTATCAGGGGGGCATCCGGGAATTTGTGGAGCATCTGAACCGCAACAAGACCGCCCTGCACCAGGACGTCATTTATCTGTCCGCCCGCCAAAACGGGGAGGACGGGGACGACCAGGCCATAGCCGAGGTGGCCATGCAGTACAACGACGGGTACAACGAGAACATCCTGTCCTTTGCCAACGACATCAACACCACAGAGGGCGGCTCCCATGAAACCGGCTTCAAAGCCGCGCTGACCCGAGTCGTCAACGATTACGCCCACAAATACAAATATCTGAAGGAAGACGACAAAAACCTCTCCGGAGACGACGCCCGGGAGGGCCTGACCTGCGTCATCAGCGTCAAGCTGAAGGAGCCTCAGTTCGAGGGCCAGACCAAGACCAAGCTGGGCAATTCGGAGATGAGGGGAGTGGTGGACAGCGCCGTCTACAGCGGCCTGACGGATTTCTTGGAGGAAAACCCCGCCACCGCTAAAGTGATTCTGGAAAAATGTATGACCGCCGCCCGGGCCCGGGAGGCCGCTCGGAAGGCCCGAGAAGCCACCCGGCGCAAAAGCGCCCTGGAAGGCGCTTCTCTGCCCGGCAAGCTGGCCGACTGCCAGGAGCGAGACCCCACTTATACCGAAATCTATATCGTGGAGGGCGATTCCGCCGGCGGATCGGCCAAAAACGGGCGGGACCGCCGCTATCAGGCCATCCTGCCTCTTTGGGGCAAGATGCTCAACGTGGAAAAAGCCCGGCTGGACAAGGTTTATGGCAATGAAAAGCTGATGCCCATGGTGACGGCCTTCGGCGCCGGCATCGGCGACGAATTCGACTTATCCAAGCTGCGCTACGGAAAAATTATTCTGATGGCCGACGCGGACGTGGACGGCAGCCATATCCGCACTCTGCTGCTCACCTTCTTTTTCCGCTTTATGCGGCCGCTGATTGAGGAAGGCCATGTCTATATCGCCCAACCGCCTCTCTACAAGGTGGTCAAAGGCCGGGGAGAGCCTCGATACGCCTACACCGAAGAACAGCTGGAACAGCTGCTGGCCGAGACGCCGGGCGCCGACGTCCAGCGGTACAAGGGCTTGGGCGAGATGAACCCGGAACAGCTGTGGGAAACAACGATGAACCCCCAAAACCGGATTTTGCTGAAAGTCAATCTGGAGGACGCCGCTTTGGCCGACGAAATTTTCACCATTCTGATGGGCGAAAAAGTGGAGCCTCGGAAGGAATTTATCGAGAAAAACGCCAAATACGCCAGTAATTTGGATTATTAAGGAGGCGGGGTTTGCTGCGGCGGGATCCGGGTTGGATCGGGCGGACGAGTCTAAAAGCGCGTTTTCGTCCGCCGCTGGGCCAGGGCCGCAGCGTTTTCAAGGTCCCCTTTCAGGAAAAATCGAAAAGGCCTCCGCGAAATCGAAGGTTTTGCGGAGACGAAAGGAGCGTTACAATACATGAATAAAAGACTGTGTAAAAGCAGGAACGACCGAATCGTCGCCGGCGTGTGCGGCGGATTGGCCCAATTTTTTGGCTTGGATTCCACTATTATTCGGGTGATCTGGGCAGTGATGATTTGTATGGGCGGTTCCGGTCTGCTGTTATATATCATTTGCGCCGTCGTCATTCCAAACGACGACGACGGATCCTCCTACCAAACTCCCTCCTATCGGGACAATCAGGACGACGCCAACGGCTGGCGCTAATCGGGCCGGCGCCGAAAGCGCGGCCCAATAGGGAGGAGGAAAGAGCCTGCGGGCTCGAAGCCAGGGTTTTTTGCGCAAAAGGCCCTCCCTCCGCCCCGCTTCGCAGTATGCCCGTCGGCGTTTGTCGACTTCCTGTCGGGGCGCCCCGACTATTTACAGAGGTGAAAGAATGAATGAAATAAACGATTTGACTTTTGAAGGTCAAACGGTTATCAATGTAGAGCTGGAAAAGGAGATGCGGAAATCTTATATCGCTTACGCCATGAGCGTCATCGTGGGCCGGGCCCTGCCCGACGTGCGGGACGGGCTGAAGCCGGTGCATCGCCGCATTCTCTACGCCATGTATGAGGATAATCTGACGGCGGATAAGCCCTACCGCAAGTCCGCCACCACCGTGGGCAACGTGCTGGGCCGGTATCATCCCCACGGCGACGCCTCGGTTTACGACGCCTTGGTCCGCATGGCCCAGGATTTTTCCCTGCGCTACCCCATGATAGACGGCCACGGCAACTTCGGCAGCGTGGACGGCGACCCGCCGGCGGCCTATCGTTATACCGAGGCCAGAATGTCCAAGCTGGCCGCCCATATGCTCAGCGACATCGAGAAGGACACTGTGGACTTTGTGCCCAACTACGACGACAAGCTGAAAGAGCCTTTTGTGCTGCCCTCCCGGTTTCCCAGCCTGCTGGTCAACGGCTCTTCGGGCATCGCCGTGGGCATGGCCACCAATATCCCGCCTCACAACCTGGGGGAGGTCTGCGACGCCATTTGCCATGTGATCGACAACCCGGAGGCTGCGCTGGAGGATATCTGCCGCTTCATCAAGGGGCCGGATTTCCCCACCGGCGGCGTCATCATGGGCCGGGCGGGCATCCGGGCCGCCTACGCCACCGGTCGGGGGCGGATCGTCGTCCGCTGCCGGGCGGAAGTGGAAGAATACGGACAAGGCCGGCTGCGTATTGTGGTGACAGAGCTGCCCTATATGGTGAACAAAGCCCGGCTGATTGAAAATATCGCCGACCTGCACAAGGAAAAAAGGGTGGAGGGCATCACCGACCTGCGGGACGAATCCGACCGGGACGGAATGCGCATTGTGATCGAACTGCGGCGGGACGCCAACCCTCAGGTTGTGCTCAATCAGCTGTATCAGTTCACCCAAATGCAGGAGACCTTCTCCGTCATCAACCTGGCCTTGGTGAATAACCAGAGCCAGCCCAAAATCCTGTCTCTGCGGGAAATGCTGGACGAATATATCCGTTTCCAATATCAGGTGGTAGAGCGGCGCACCCGCTACGAGCTGCGCAAAGCCCAGGAGCGGGCCCACATCTTGGAGGGCCTGAAAATCGCCTGCGAAAATATCGACGAAGTGATTCACATCATCCGCTCCAGCTATGACAACGCCAAGCCCCGGCTGATGGAGCGCTTCCAGCTCTCCGAGCTTCAGGCCCAGGCCATTCTGGATATGCGCCTGGGGCGGCTCCAGGGCCTGGAAGTGGAGAAAATCGAAAACGAATTGGCGGCGCTGAAAGCGAAAATCGCCGAATATGAGGATATTTTGTCCTGCCCGGATAAAATCTACGCGATTGTCAAAAATGAGCTTACCGAGATCCGCAAGAAATACGGCGACGAGCGGCGGACGGAGATTTCCACCGTGGAGAACGAGCTGGATATCGAAGACCTGATCGAAGAAGAACAATGCGTCTATACGTTGACCCGGCTGGGATATATCAAGCGCATGAAGAGCTCGGCCTACCGGGCCCAACGCCGGGGCGGCCGGGGAATCAGCGCCATGGCCACCCGGGAGGAGGACATTGTGGAAACCGTGTTCACCGCCTCCACCCACGACCATGTCCTGTTTTTCACCAACCTGGGCAAGGTGCTGCGCATCAAGGGGTATATGGTTCCCGAGGCCTCCCGGGCCTCCAAGGGGGCCAATATCGTCAATCTGCTCCAGCTGGAAAGCGGAGAGCGGGTTACCGCGATGATTCCGATCAAAGAGTTCTCCGACGGCGCCTATGTATTTTTCGCCACAAAAAAGGGCGTGGTCAAGCGCATCCGCCTCTCCGAGCTGCATACCGCCCGGAAAGCCGGCGTGCGGGTGATCTCCATCAACGAGGACGACGAGCTGATCGGCGTGCGTCTGACGGACGGTCAGGCCAAAATCATCCTGTGTACCCGCCAGGGCAGAGGTATCCGCTTCGATGAAAACGAGGTTCGGGCCATGGGCAGGTCCGCCGCCGGCGTCCGGGGCATCCGCCTGGCGGAGGGGGACGCCGTTGTGGGCGCCGCCTGCGACAGCGACGGCCAAATGCTGCTCACCGTGACGGAAAACGGCTTTGGAAAGCTGACTCCGCCGGAGGAATTCACCGAGCATCACCGGGGCGGCGGCGGCATCGCCGCCCACAACCTGACAGACCGCACCGGCCTGCTGGCCGGCGTCAAGTGCGTCAGCCTGGACCAGGATATCCTGCTGATTACCGACGGCGGCGTCATCATCCGCACGGCGGCGGAGGCCATCCGGGTCTGTGGACGGGCTTCCCAGGGCGTCAAGCTGATGAAGCTGGACGAAGGAGTGCGCCTGATTTCCCTGGCCACGGCGGAAAAAGAACCGGAGGCAGGCCAGGAGGCCGAGCAGGCGGACCAGGGGGCCGAAAGGGCCGAGGCGGAAGAGAGCTTGCCGGAAGGGCCCCAAACAGAGGGCGCGGAAGCAGAAGGCGGCGCGGTGTGATCATGAAGCAAGTGGAAGTTTATACCGACGGCGCCTGCTCGGGAAACCCGGGCCCCGGGGGCTGGGGCGCCGTGCTGCGCTATGGCGTCGCTGAAAAAGAGCTGGCCGGCTATCAGCCGGAAACTACCAACAACCGGATGGAGCTCACCGCCGCCATCCAGGGCCTGGAGGCCCTGAAGGAGCCCTGCCAGGTGGAGCTCTACACCGATTCCCAATACCTCTCCAAAGCCATTACCCAAGGCTGGCTCCAAGGCTGGAAGAAAAACGGCTGGAAAAAGAGCGATAAAAAGCCGGTGCTCAACGTGGACCTTTGGCAGGCGCTGGACGTTCAGCTGGCCCGGCACCAAGTGGCGATCCATTGGGTGAAGGGCCATGCCGACAACGCCTACAACAACCGCTGCGACGCCTTGGCGACCGGTCAGATCGCCCAAAACAGGGGATAGCCCCCTGTCGGGCCGGCGACGCCTCGGCGCGCCTTTGGGCCGGCCGGCGTTTCCCCAGAACGTTTGGGTTCCTCTGTGAAAATATTTCTATTGCAATCTACACTGAATTGGTGTATATTTGATGCAGAGAGGACAATGGCCGGGGCTTGCGCCCCTGTTTTACATGGATCCCCAAGGAAAGGATATTGTAACGATGTTTGTATATGCGGATAACGCCGCCACCACCCAGATCGCGCCTCAAGTGCTGGAGGCGATGCTGCCCTATTGGAAGGAGCAGTATGGAAATCCTTCCACTTTGTATCGGTTGGGCCGGGAGAGCAAAATCGCTATGGAAAAAGCCCGGAGCCAAGTCGCCCAGGTCGTCGGCGCGCGGGAAGAGGAGATTTTTTTCACCGGCAGCGGCACAGAATCGGATAATATGGCGCTGAAAGGCGTCCTATATGGCCCCGCCGCCAAGGGCAAAAAGGGCCTGATTACCACCAAAGTGGAGCACCACGCCATTTTGCACACGGCTCAAGCCCTGGAAAAAGAGGGCTTCCAAGTCACGTTCCTGGACGTGAATTCCCAGGGTCTGGTTGATTTGGAGCAGCTGGAACAGGCTATTGGGCCGGATACCGCCCTGGTTTCCATCATGGCGGCCAACAACGAGGTGGGGACCATTCAGCCCATCGCGGAAATCGGCGCCCTCTGCCGCCGGCACGGGGTTTTATTTCACACCGACGCCGTCCAGGCCTTCGGCCATATGCCCATCGACGTTAACGAGATGAATATCGATCTGCTGTCTCTCTCCGCCCACAAAATCAACGGGCCCAAAGGCGCCGGCGCCCTGTACATCCGCAAGGGGCTGAGTTTGCGGCCGGTGATCGAGGGAGGCGGTCAGGAGCGGAACCGCCGTAGCGGCACGGAAAACGTGGCGGGTATCGTGGGGTTGGGCGCCGCCGCCCAGCTGGCCTATGAAACCATGGAGGAAGAATCCGCCCGGCTGAAAAAGCTGGCCCAAAAGCTGACCGAGGGCGTTTTGCGCATCCCGGAAACCATCCTCACAGGCCACCCGACCCAGCGCCTGCCCGGCGCTTGCAGCTTTGCCGTCGGCGCCGTCGAGGGCGAATCCCTGGTGCTTTACCTGGATATGGAGGGCGTTTGCGCCTCCACCGGCTCGGCCTGCTCCACCGGCAGCCTGGACCCTTCCCATGTGCTCATGGCCATCGGCTTGAGCCACGAGACGGCCCACGGCTCTCTGCGGCTGACTCTGGGCCGCTTCAACACAGAGAAGGACGTGGACGTCATCCTGGAAAAGCTGCCCCAGGTTGTGGACAAGCTCCGGGCCATGTCGCCTGTTTGGAACCGCAAATAGAGGGGCGAGGAGGAAAAAGAAATGCTGTATTCGGAAAAAGTGATGGACCACCTGGCCCATCCCCGCAATGTGGGCCAGCTGGAAAACGCCAACGCCGTTGGCGAAGTGGGCAACATGAAATGCGGCGATATCATGAAAATTTACCTGGATATCGATGAAAACGAAGTGATCCAGGATGTGAAATTCCAGACCTTTGGCTGCGGCGCCGCCGTGGCCACCTCTTCCATGGCCACCGAGATGATCAAGGGCAAGACTGTGGAGGAGGCGATGAAGCTGACCAACGCCGCCGTGGCCGAGGCGCTGGACGGGCTGCCTCCGGTGAAAATGCACTGCTCTGTATTGGCCGAAGAGGCCGTCAAATCCGCGCTGGAGGATTATTATAAGCGCCAGGGCAAAAACCCGGCGGATTATATGCCGGTTTCCAGCGGACATGAAGAGGTCTGCTGCCATTCAGAACAAGAATAAAGCAAAACCAAAGGGCGGGGAAGAATTCCCGCCCTTTTTTCGTTATTTGATATGCAGAAGGAGAAAAAACATGGGTATCACATTAGAAGGAATGAAGAACCGGCTGGAAGGAATCCGCCGACTGCTGCCGATTGGGCAGACGATACGGCGGGAAGACTTGCTTTGCCATCTGGCCGGGCTGGAACTGGACAGGGAAGGGGCGCTGCATTTGCTGGCCCTGGAGCTGGACCCAGAATATGGGGATTGGCTGGACGCCCAAAACAGCTCTTGTTCCTGCAAGGAAAAGCCCCCGTTGACTCGCCGCCAGGCCCTGTCCATATGCGAAAACCCGCCCTTCCGCCGGGCGGTCGAGGGGGGCGTCCGGGAAATTTTCTTTGGGGAAAGGGGGTTGAAACCCTCTCAATGGGAGGCCGAATACGGCGCCGAAAGCCAGGCCGCCCTGTTTTTTCGCCTGCTGGACCAGGGCTGGGACCCAGGGGAACTGGCGCAATGGAGGTTGGATCGCCTCGCCTTTTCTCGTTGGACCTTTGAGGGGGGTTACGAGCGCATTCCAGACGTGGACTGTCAGGCGCCTATCCGATTTGTGATGGAGGGGCGGCAAAAAGCCCATTTGGTAGAGCTGCCTTTGCGGCTGGCTGTGGGCCAGGGCACAGAGAAGATAACTGTTACTGACAAAACCTCCGGCGAAACCTTCTGGATTCAGATCCTTCAGACGCGCTTGGAGGATATGTGGCGCAAAATGGAAAATATTTTTGCCGAACACCGGCGCCGAGGGCAGATACCCCCGGAACATATCGACCAAATGGAGGCCAAATTTCAGCGGGATTTTGCCTCAATATGTCCCCGAGGTATGGTTTATCCGGTGATTGAATACCAATGCCAGGGCGATTTCCAGCTGGATTTTTATTTGAGGGACTATCTGGACAGCCCGGAGCAATCCAGCGGCGCCGCTATGGTATTTTTGACGCGCCCAGAACAAAACCAGACCCCAGAAGGCCGGAACATTCAAGCCGCCGTGTTGCAGCAGCCCGTGGCGCCGGATACTGGGGAAATCCAGGCGGAGCTTTTTTGCCGGTATGTGGTCGAGGAGGGCCGCGTCGTCACAACAGACAGCCGGGAGCAGGAAAGCCGGCGATAGAGCAGGAAGGCGCCGGGCGACAGACATGGCGCCGGCTAACGGGGGTCGTCCTCTCCAGCGCCAGAGTCTGACAGCAGATAGCGGAGCATTTTTTCAGGGTTTTCCAAAAAGCGGCGAGTCAGCTGGTAGCATTCGGTCTGTCGGTATTCCACCGGGCTCAAGCCCCCTTTGTCTAATTGGAAAATATGGGCGCCGGGATAGGCCATTAAGATGGGGGAATGGGTGGCGATAATCAGCTGGGATTGGCGCTCTTCCAGCCAGTGAAAGGCCGCTAGGGCGGAAAGCTGGCGGCTGGGGGACAGAGCGGCTTCCGGTTCGTCCAGCAGATAAAGCCCCTGTCCGCCGAAACGGTTGAGCATCAGGGAGAGAAAACTTTCGCCGTGGGACTGCCGGAGCAGCGAGCGGCCGCCGTAACTTTCTATTAAATCGCCCATCCGGTCGATTTCGCCAGCCAGGTTGTAAAAGCTCTCTGCCCGCAGAAAATAGCCGTCTCGGGGCCGCTTGGCGCCGCGGATCAGCGTCAGGTTTCGGTAGAGCTGAGAATGGGTATTTTGGGTGGAAAAGCGGAAATTCCGTCCGCCTCCCTCGGCGTTGAAGCCCGCGGCCAGCGCAATGGCCTCTAGCAGAGTGGATTTGCCGCTGCCGTTTTCTCCGATCAAAAAAGTCACCGGACGCTCCAGCCGCAGGGCGTCCAGATGTTGAATCAGCGGCAGGGAAGCCACATAATCCTCCAGGTCTTGTGGTTTGTCTTTCAGCCGGACCTGGCGGATGTAAAGGTCCATGGGATCTAACATAGTCGTTTCCTTTTTGTTTCATGTGGAACAATCAGAAGGGTTTTGAGCAAAGGACAGGGGGCTTCCGGGCGAACTCCCCGGTTTTCGCCCAAAGGACAATCCATCTTTCCGCGCATAGGGGGCCGCCCGACCTGATTACTCTTCCAACGAAACCTCCAGCCGCTGGAGATCCGCGTTGAGGAAGGCTTTGACCCGGGCCAAGGCCTCGCGGGTATAATTATAGGGGATGTTGACAGGTTTGAACACCGCGTCTGGAACGCCGATTCCCCAGCAGTCCAAGCCCAGCCGCCGGCCCAGATACAGGGAACGGCCCAGGTGATACTCCTGGGTGACAATAAGGACGCTGTCGAAGCCATATTTGTGTTTGGCCCGATAAAGGCTGGCGTAGGTGTTCAGGCCGCGGGGGTCTTTGACAATGCCCTGGGGCGGGACGTCCCGCTCCAACAGATAGGCTTCCATGGCTTCCGTTTCGTTGCGGACCAGGTTTTCGCCGTCTCCAGTGACCAATATCTGGGGCGCCAGTCCTTGACGGTAGAGGGCCAGACCCTGGTCCAGCCTATCCCGCAGGGCGGGACTGACGGCGCCGGATTCTTCCACCTTGGCGCCCAAAATCACAATGGCTTGGGCCTTTGGCGCCTGTTCTGCCGATTCCAGCCGATAAGGGCGGGATACCAGCCAGACCCGAAGCTGGATTGCCGCAAAAATCAAAATCCCCAACCCAATCAGGCCCCAAAGGGCCCAAAGCCTCCGCCTTTTGCGCCGGGAACCCCGGTATCCCCGGGGCGCGGCCGGGCCCTTAGGGCGCCGGTTTCGTTTGCTACTGCTCATCCCGCCACCCTTTGCAAAGATCCGCCCATTGCAGGGCGCCGCTGTATTCAAAAAGCTCCTGACAAGTCAGGGCGATGGCCGAGGCGCCGCTGCCGCAGGCCGGGTAGACGAGGTCGAAGCGGCCCAGGGATTCGTCCAGATAGACCCGGACGCCCGCCGGCAGGCCGAAGGGGCAGACGCCGCCTACTGGGTGGGACGTGAAGTCCAAGACCTCCTGGGCGGAGAGCATTTTGGCCTTTTCGTGAAAAAACGCCTTGTAGCGGGCGTTGTCAATCCGGGCGTCTCCGGCGGCCACGATCAAGACAGGGCCTTCTTTGGTCAGAAAGGACAGGGTTTTGGCGATGCGATTGGCGGGGACGCCCAGGGCCTGGGCCGCCAGTTCCACCGTGGCGCTGGATTGATCCAGCAGCAGGATGTCCTGCGCCCGGCCGAACCGGGCCAGGTGGGCCTGGGCTGTTTCAACAGACATAATAAAAAAACTCCTTTCGAGGTTTTGCGGCTTTGAAACGAAAGGAAGGGCGAGAATCCTATCCCGCCCCTCGGTTTTTCGTTATTGTTAGACAAACAGCAGATAGCCCTTTTCCACAGGCTTGTAATCTCCGCCCATCAGGCTGTCGTAGGCGTTGACCATGTCGTCGTCCAGCACGATCAAGCGGCGGCCTTGGGGGATTTCGGGCAGGGTTTCCAGCTTGGAGGCCAGGCGATAGACGGCGTTCAGCTGATCCGGGCTGTATTGGCCCTCGAAGCCTTGGCCGGCGTATTCCGGCAGCGTGGCGGCGTCCCGATAGGTATAGGAGCCCACGACGCAGTATTCCGCCCTGTCCCGCATCTCAAAGCAGGGGGTAATCAGATCCCGGCTGCCGTTGGAAGGGGTTTTCAGGAAGCCTGTGCCGATTTGGTCGGTCACAGGGGCGAAGGAGCCCTCGAACAGGCCGTAAACACCGCTGTCGCTGCGGCCGGAGCAGGAGGCCACCAAAATGCCGTCGAACCCGGGCAGGCGGTTGCAGATAAAGCCGGTCATCAGCTCGCAGGGAATCAGATCCCAGGGGGAGGCGCTGCACATCACATAGCGCTTGCCGATTCTGGCCTGCCAGGCTTCGTTTACCGGGGGCAGCTGGGGCGCCTTCATGGCGTGGGGCGCGATTTTGCCCCGCATATCCAGCATGGTGAAGATATCGCCCTCATGCTCGATGAAGGAAATCCGGGTGTCGTTGTCCCCTTCAAAGACCTGGCCGTTCCATTTCAGGTTTTTCTGCATACCCTCATGGCCGCCTCGGGTGTCGTCCCGGGTGACGTTCAGAACGGCGCCGTAGAGATGGACGTTCAAAATGGCGGAAGGAACCAGATAAGTGCCCTGGTACTTTTCTGCCATCTCCTTGGGAACAGGCAGGTATTTCTTATAAATATTAATTCCCTCTTCCTCCAGCATGGCGGTGGCGAACAGGCGCAGGCCGGTTTCGGAGACGTCGATGCCGCAGTCATGGGTCTCGGAGATGGCGATTACGGCGTCGTACTTGGGAATCACCAGGAACTGGGTTGTGAACTGGAAGCTGTTGCCGCCCTTTTGCAGGACGCCTTCGCCCAGGTCGTAATCTTGATCCGTGAAGCAGACGGTATCCCAGCCCAGGCCGAAATTGGCGCTGCGGGAATCCTGGGGCAGGAAGGTGACGCCCTGGGGCTTGGCCATCTCGTCTTTGCTGGCCTGGGTCAGCAATTTGGAATCCCCCAGGAACTGCTTGCCGAACAGGCACAGGTCGCTCATGGTGGTGGTGTAGCCGGCGCCGCCTTGGATAAACAGCAGCTCGCCGGGCTTTTTGCCCTCCCGCACCAAGGGATATTTTTCGTTGCGCAGGGGGGACAGGCGGCTGGAATGGGCGCCGATGGGCTCGGTGATATGCTCCATGCAGTATTGCGCGTAGCTCATGCCGGAAACCTTGGCCACCACCATTTCCGCCATGGTGAAGCCGTCGTTGCAATAGACGGAATAAGTCCCGGGGGCGGCTTTCAGATAGCTGTGGGCCATGTAATCATAGACTTCCTGGTAATAGGTGTCGCAGCTGACGTCCGAAGCGGAAAAATGCTTCCACTGGGTGCCGGGCAGGCCGCTGCTGTGGCTCAGGCAATGGCGCAGGGTGATTTGGCGATACCGGTCGTCCAGCATCTTGAACTCGGGCAGATAGGAGACGATGGGCTCGTCCAGGCTCACTTTGCCCTGCTCTACCAGCTGCATAACGGCCACAGTGCAATAGATTTTGGACACCGAGGCCACATTGTAGGTGCAGTTCACGTCCGCCGGCTTTTTCTCCTGGCCCCCTTGGGTTCCGATGGAATCGGCGGCCCAGATTTCGCCATGACGCATGATGGCGTAGGACACGGAAGTCCATCCCTTTTTCAGGTTCATGGACAGGATAGAAGACAGTCTTTTGGTCAACGCTTCATTCATGTTCTTTCATTCTCCTTTGGTCGGGACGGCCCGCCGGCCGCAGCCCGTATTTTGGTTTGCGGGGCCCGCTTTCGCGGGGCCCCTGGTATCATATCCGAAGAATATTATACCACAGCTTTCTCGGTTTGGCCCAGAAGATTGAAAATTTACGAAAAACACGAAAGAGTTATCCACAGGGGTTATGAACAGGCTGTTCAAAACCCCTGTGGACGGCGCCGCCCCAACGCTCCATAGCCTTGGCGCCGGGCGGCAAATCCCGCAGAATCAGAACATTCCATTTGCCGCTGATCAGCGTCGGCATGGTTTCTGCCGGGCAGCGGGTATCCATTTGTTTTCCTCGGGAAAACCCCCTCCGTTTTGACGGAGGGGGTTTTGATTGGCGCGGGAGGCCTGCAAAGCCCTATTTGATTTTCCGGTGGCCGATGATGGCGGCGCCGATGGCGCCGGCCAGCTGGGATTGAGGGTGGGTGCGCACAGGCAGGCCCAAAAATTCCTCCAGGGTGCGGCGGAACGCCTCAAAACGGGCCAGGCCGCCGCTGAAAAACAGCTCTCCCTGGGGCCGCAGCTTTTGGGCGAACAGGGCGGTGCGCTGGCAGATGGAACGGATCACCCCCAGGGCGATATCCCCCCGATGGGCGCCCTGGGCCAGCAGGCTGATGATTTCGCTTTCGGCAAAGACGGTACACATACTGGTGATCTCCACCGGCGTACAGCCCTCCACAAACTGGTCGATCTGATCCAGCGGGCAGTCCAGAATGCGGCTCATCATCTCCACAAAGCGTCCAGTGCCGGCGGCGCATTTGTCGTTCATGATAAAATCCGCCACGCTGCCGTCCCGATCCAGCAGGATGGCTTTGCTGTCCTGGCCGCCGATATCCGCCACGCCGCAGATGCCCGGGCACAGGGCGGCGGCGCCCTTGGCATGGCAGGTGATTTCGGTGATTCGCCGGTCGGATTGTTCCAGCAGATCCCGGCCGTAGCCGGTGGTCACCACAAAGCCCACGTCCTGGCTGTACAGGGCGTCGTAAATCTGCTGCATCCGTTCCCGAGGCCGGGCCGCCGTGGGCAGCAATACGGTTTTCACCACTTGCTCCCCGTCGTATAGGGCGCCTTTGGTAGTGGTGGAGCCACAGTCGATTCCCAAACACAGACGGGCCATGGCTTAGAGCATCTCCAGGAAAGCGGAAATACGGGTGCTCAGCTGCCCCACGTCCGAGGTGGAGTAATCGGTTTCCAGCCCCAGGTAGGGAACGCCTTTTTCTTCTGTGACAAAGCGCTTGACGAAGAAGCTCTCCACATTATAAGTATGGCAGGCTTGGAGAATGACTTCCACCACCGCGTCCACCTGGTATTCGTCGATCAGCCGGCCCATCAGCTTGAAGCGGTTGTCGTCCGGCGTCATGCAGGAGCAGCCGATGTTCAGATAGCGGCGGGCCAGGGCGTCGTAAACGTCCGGGTTGCTCTCGTCCACCAGCTCGTCCACCGATTTGGCGCCGCTGCAATTTTCATAGACTACCACCTGGGCGCCGTTATCCTCCAGCACTTTAATCACCTTTTCGCTGGCGCCGCCGATGGGGCAGCCGGTGATCATGATGCGGGGGCGGCCGGCGAATTTCTTTTTGGGGCAGTCTTCCGTGCCGTCGTCGTATTCAGACAGTATTTTCTGGGTCAGCGCCCGGACGTCGCCGGGAATCCGCGCCTTCTCAAAGCGGAAGGTGGAGCCATAGAGCACTTTATACATATCGCCGCCCATGATGGGGGCCGGGTTGAGCTTCATCACCTCGTAAAATTCCTTGAGGGCGGAACGGACCTCGTTGTTCAAATGGACGGCTTCCCGCACTTTTTCCTCCGAGATGGTCACGCCGAAATGGCTCTCCAGCTTTTCCTTGAACTTAATCACTTCTTTTTTCCAAAGCTCAAAAGCGTCCGGCCCCTGGCTGTTGGGCAGCTCCATGACGTAAACAGGCTTGAATTCGCCCAGCATTTCATACATTTTTTTCTTGCCGTCGCAGGTGGTTTCGCCTACAATCAGGTCGGAGAAATAGAAATAGGGGCATTTATCCGTCTTGGCGAAGCCATAGCTGGATTTGACTAGAGGGCACAGGTTGCGGGGCAGGTCTTTTTCCGCCTCGGGGATGGTTTCGCCCGAAGTGGAGCACAGGCCCACCACGGCGGCGCCCATGGCCATAGGAATTTCCTGGGGCAGATAGGTGCAGAAAACGCCCACAAAGGGCACGCCTTTTTGCTTCATCTCCATGGCGGTGACGAAGGACTTTTTCCGCTGGTCGTTGAATTCTTCAAAAATTTCCGGCAGTTCTTTGATCAATTCTCTGTTCATCGGTTCATCTCCATTTCAAAGTGCGGTTCCGTTTGTTTCTCTATGCAAATCCGCAAAACAATCTGAAAATAAGGCGATCGGCCTCGCTTTCATTGTAAAGCCCCCAAGGGGTTCCGCGCAATCGTTTATCATAATAAAGAAGAGGCCATTGATAGGGACAGCCGATAGATGGGGCGGAAGCGGCGTTTGGAGCGCGCATATGGAAAGGAGGCCCCGCTTTCATGGGGAAAAGCGATTGTAATTTCACCGGGAGTTTGATATGATTAGGCTAAAAAAAGGGAGAGGCGCTGCGAATGGCGAAACGACTGATTCTTTATGATTTTGGCCCGGAAGACCGAGGGGCGGAGGGGCAGATCCAGGAGGATTTCTATTTTCCCGTCCAGCCCATGGTGGAGCGGTGCCTGGGCTGCTTCGGCTGCTGGGTGCAGACGCCGGGGCGCTGCGCGATACAGGATCGGGCCTCGGTTTTGCCCCAGCAGATGAAACGCTGCGACCAATGGATTATCATATCCCCTGTGTTATACGGCGGGTATTCCCTCTGCGTCAAAGCCGCCTTGGAGCGGTGTCTGGGATATATGCTGCCTTATCTGCGGATCGTTCAGGGGAGGATGCGCCATCAGCTCCGGTATCCCGACCATGTTTTCCAGCTTCAGGCCTATTTTTATGGCCCCTGTTCGCCGAAGGAGCGGGAGCTTGCCCAGCGGCTGGTCGGCTCCAACGGAAAGAATTTGGGCGCCGCGCAATGCCGCGCCGGTTTTTTTGACGGGGCGGACCAAGTCAAGGAGGCCATAGGATGCAAATTTTAACCTTGTGCGGCAGCCCTCGCTTTGGCAAGGGGCCCGAGAAATGCAGCTCTTTGTACTTGTCTGAACAGCTGAACCGGCGCCTGGGGCCGGGCTGGACGATGCAGATAGAAGCGGCCAACCCGGCTCGGGACCTGGACGAATTGGCCCGACGGCTGGCCGGCGTCCAGCGGCTGGTTTTGGCCTTTCCGCTTTACGTCGATTCCATTCCTGCCGGCCTGCTGGAGACTTTGGCCGGGCTGGAGGAGCGGTTGGCCGGCCGGCCGGGGTTGGATCAGATTCCGGTTTATTTCATCGTCAACTGCGGGTTTTTCGAGGCGGTCCACAATGAATTGGCTGTTGAAATGGCAGAACTCTGGCGGAAAAACTGCGGCTTTGGCCCGGGAAGGGCTTTGGCGGCGGGCGGCGGCGAGATGCGCCAGGCGCCTATGGGCCGGGGGCCTTTGAAGACCTTGGGCAAAAGCCTGGACGCCCTTGCCCAGGATATTGCGGCGGGCAGAAGCGGCCCAACCCTGTGGGCTCAGCCGGATTTCCCCCGGGCGCTCTACCAGCTGGCCGGCAACCTGGATTTTCGCAGACAGGCTCAAAAAAACGGACTGACGCCCCGGCAAATGAAACAATAGGGAAACCGCCCCCAAGCGGCCTTTGCGAGAGGGCTGTTTGTCAGAGCAGAGAAAGTATAAAAAAACAGAGGCGCGGTTTTGCAAAACCGCGCCTCTGTTTGGCTGTGGGTTCAGTCTTTTGTTCCGTTGACCTCGTCCCAGCGGAAGACGCCGCCGTGGCAATAGTCCTCCGGCTTCATATCCCGCAGTACCACGCTGACAGCCTCTGGGCGGACGCCCAGGGAGCCCACGACCGCCTCTGTCACCTTTTGGCAAAGCAGGCGTTTTTGGTCCACAGCGCGGCCCTCAAACAGTTCAATCGTCACTTTCGGCATAGTGTTTTCTCCTCTCTTTATTGGCGGCGGACGCCGCCGGCTTTTATCGGGGCGGGCTGACGAGCCAGCATCTCCGGCCTTATGACTGCCGGCTTTGGCGGAAGGCTTTGTAGGCCTCGAAAGTCATGACGTCGTTGGACCGCAGATGAGCTTCCACCAGGCCCTGCTGGTCTTTGGAAAACACCAGGTTGCGTTCGCTGGCAGCCAGATGGGCCCGGAGACGGATCTTTTTTTCCGAATAGGGTTCGATATCATAGTAGAAAATCTTGGCCCAGGGGGTGGGCATGACATTGCACAAAATCCCCTCTTTGGAAAGGCCGCTGGGCGTGACGGCGATCAGCGCCACCCCCAAGACCGTGCAGACGTTGAAGGCCGCGGTATAGGATGTGAATTTCCCTTGGCTGGCCTGCCAGACCACGACGGCGCATAGGATAACCAGGGCGACCAGCCGGGCGGGCACGGCGCCGCGGACCACCAGCTGTTTGCGGAATTGGAAAAAGCGTGCGACCAGATAGAGATCGAAGGCGGCGATCAGGATAATCAGGCCGCTGTCCAGCGTCAAATCAAACGGCATAAACAATAGCTCCTTTTTTCATGATGGTTTTTCTATATAGAATTTCGGTTATTTGGCGGCGGCGAAGCGATAGGCTTCGTCCAGCCAAGCCAGCAGCTCCTGGTCCACGTCCTCGGGCGTCAGCAGCAGGACGTGATGGGTCCAGCGGTTGGGGTAGGGCTCCACAGCCTGGGCCACCCGAGGGCTTTCTTTTCGATAGGGCAGGCTGAAGGACGCCAGCAGATAATTCGCCGGCCAGCCCTTGACCCGCCGCCAAGGCGGGGAGGCCATGGCGAACATCCGGCGGTTATAAAAGGAAATCTGGGTTTTGGATTGTTTGACGCGGAGATCCGGGTAAGCGGCTTCTAACCGGTCTTTCAGCGCCTGATACATGGGGATAGAAGCGGGAAACTCGCTGAAAAACAACAGTTCGTCCTCCGTCATGGCGCCGCCTCCTTTGGATGGGATACTGGAATTATAACAGCTTTTCCCCACATTCGCAATCCTTCCGCTTTTCCTTTGGCGGAAAGGGGCAAATATCGCGTTGAAGCGCGGGGGAAAAAATGATACAATGTCCGCAGGACATTTCCCGGAAATCGAAACAATAGAAGGGGTCCCCGGAAAATCGGAATGGATTTTGGGGAATTTTTTGGAGAGCCCCTTGGGCGCTTCATGATAGGAAAGGGGGGCTCCCAAAACCCTGCGGGTTTTTGGGGGGCGATGGGATATGACGATTGACATCAACGGCTTGGCGGTGGATTATATCGACCAGGGGCAGGGGCCGACGATTTTGCTGCTCCATGGCTGGGCTGCGCCTATCGAGGCGTACCGGCGGATTATCGACAAACTTTCGGTCAAATACCGGGTGCTGGTGCCCCAGATGCCGGGCAGCGGCAAAACGCCGGAGCCGCCGGCGCCCATGACGATTGAGGATTATGTGTCCTTCACAGCGGCTTTTTGCCGGGCGGTGGGGGTGGAGGAGTGTATTTTGATGGGCCACAGCAACGGGGGGCGGGTGATCCTCTCTCTGCTGGCCCGGCAGGATCCGCCGGTGCGCTGCAAAAAGGTTGTGCTCGTCGATTCCGCCGGCGTGCTTCCCAAGCGGCCCGCCAGCTATTATGTGAAAGTCTATTCCTATAAGCTGGCCCGCAGGCTGGCGAACAACCGGCTGACGAGGCCTCTGTTCGGCGGGGTCTATGAATCCATGCGGCAGAAGCGGGGCAGCGCCGATTACCGCAACGCCTCCGAGGTGATGAAAAAGACCTTGGTCAACCTGGTGAATTTGGATTTGACGCCGCTGATGCCCCAGGTGCGGCAGAACGTGCTGCTGATTTGGGGGGACCAAGATCAGGACACCCCTCTCTGGGCCGGCAAGACGATGGAGGAAAAACTGCCTGAAAGCGGATTGGCCGTGATTCAGAACGCCGGCCACTTCCCCTTTGCCGATAACTGGCCCCAATTTTCCGCCGTATTAGACGCCTTCCTATAGTCGGGAGGCTCAATCAAACGCGCGCCCGAAGGCGTATTGTGAGCGAACTGGCGGGAGGCGAGGCTTTTTGCGCCAAAGGCCGCCGGCGCCAATGCCCAAGGCGGGCGGAGCGCCCAGCCTCGTAGTACGTTCGTCGGTGCGGCCCGACCGGCGGGGGTTTCGCGGAAATGGAGGAAAGAACGATGATTCAGAAGCTAATATTTTTGTTGGCTGCGCTGGCGGCGGCTGGAGTCAGCGCCATACGCTTTGTGCATATGCTCCAGCTCAGCTCCTATCAGTTTGGCCAATATAAGCGGTATCTGCAAACAAACGCCAACGCTGCTTTTGGGCTCCGGCGGGCCGAGGCGCTGCTGGCCCTGCTCCCTTGGGTTTTGCCCCAGGCGAGGGGGGAGGCCCTGGTCTATTGCGCCGCGGTCTTTTTGGGATATGCCGTTCTCAACCGACCCCGAAAGGCCAAAAAGCCCCTGGTTTATACCGCCCGGGTCAAGCGGCTGTTGGCGACTTTGGCTCTGCTGAATTTGGCGGCCGCGGCCCCTACGTTCCTTCGGCCCGATTGGGGCGGCGGGGTTTTCGGCCTGGCGCTGTTTTTGGAGCCGCTGCTGGTCGCCCTGGCCAACTGGCTGAATACGCCTGTGGAAAAGGCTATTGCCAACCGGTATGTGGAAGACGCCCGCCGGCGGCTGGCCGCCATGCCAGAGCTGACGGTGATCGGCGTTACCGGCAGCTTTGGCAAAACCAGCACCAAGTATTTTCTGCACACATTGCTTTCCACAAAATACAACGTGTTGATGACCCCGGGCAACTATAACACCACGTTGGGGGTGGTGCGCGCTGTGCGGGAGCAGCTTTCGCCCACCCACCAGATTTTCCTGTGCGAGATGGGCGCCCGGCATCCGGGGGATATCAAGGAAATCTGCGATCTGGTCCGCCCCCAGTACGGCGTGATCACCGCCGTGGGCGAACAGCATCTGGAGAGCTTCGGCACAGTGGAAAACATCGCCGACACCAAATTTGAGCTGTACGACGCCATTCCCCCAGAGGGCAAGGTCTTTTTGAATTTTGACAACTCCGTCATCCGGGAAAAGGCGGAGGCCAAGGGAGGCAAGCAGATCGTCTGCTATGGCTTGGAGGGCCGGCGGGATTATCTGGCTTCGGAGATCGCCGTCACCGCCGGCGGCACGGAATTCACCATGACGGCGCCGGACGGCCAAAGCCTGCGTTACCGCACCCGTTTGCTGGGCGAGCACAATGTGCAGAATATCGCCGCCGCCGTCGCCGTCTGCCATCAGCTGGGCATTTCCCTGGAGCAGCTGGCGCCCGCCGTCCGGCGGCTGGAATCCGCCCCCCACCGGATGCAGATGATCCGGGGCGGCGGCGCTTATACCGTCATTGACGACGCCTACAACTCCAACCCCAAGGGCGCCGAGGCGGCGCTGCGCACCCTTTCCATGTGCCAGGGCCTGCGGATTTTGGTGACGCCGGGCATGGTGGAGCTGGGGGAAAAGGAATTTGAGCTGAATTTTGAATTTGGCAGGCAGGCGGCCGCTTGCTGCGATTACGCGGCCTTGGTCAACCCCCGCCAGGCGGAGCCCATCCGCCAGGGGATGCTGGAAGCCGGGTTCCCGCCGGAAAAGCTGATGGTGGCCGACACCCTTCAGCAGGCGCTGGCCTTCGCGCAGACCTGCGGCCAGCTGGGCCAGCCCCGGTTCGTGCTGCTGGAAAACGATTTGCCGGACAACTATTAGAGCGGCCCCTTCTTTGAAGAGGGGGCGGCAGCCCGAAGCCTTCGCCGGCTTGGAAGAGCGGGCGCGGCGTCGGACAGGCAAAAGGACGGGTTTTGTTGGGCTGCGGCAGGCTCATTGCAGATAACGGCGGCGAATTGCTGAGAAAATATAGACAAAAAGACGATTAAATTAAAATAATACTATAAGTATTTTTATTTTCCAGATAGGAGCGGATAAGATGAAAATTAGAGTGGGCGTATTTTTCGGGGGCAAAAGCGTGGAGCATGAGGTGTCGGTGATTTCCGCCATGCAGGCCATCGCGGCCTTGGACCAGCAGAAATATCAGGCTGTGCCCATTTACATTACCAAGGACAATCAATTTTACACCGGGGAGCACCTGGGGCAAATTGAGTCATATAAGGACATCCCCGGCGCGCTGAAGCGGGCCGCCCGGGTGACGCTGGTGGGCGGGCAGAATACCGCCGTTTTACAGTGTTACCCGCCTAAAAAGCTGGGCGCCAGCCGGATAGGGGAAATCGACGTGATTTTGCCCGTGACCCACGGCACCAATGTGGAGGACGGCGCGCTGCAAGGATTTTTTGAATATCTGAATATCCCTTACGCCGGCTGCGACGTCTGCGCTTCGGCGGCGGGTATGGATAAATGGGTGATGAAATCCCTGTTCCAAAGCGCCGGCCTGCCGGTGGTGGAGGGGGCGCTGGTTTCCAAGAAGCATTGGTTTGACAGCCCCCAGAGCCAGATGGAGCGCATTGAGCAAATCTGCGGCGGCTACCCGATTATAGTCAAGCCGGTGAACCTGGGCAGCAGCATCGGCATCGGCAAGGCCCGGGATCGGGCCCAGCTGGAGGAGGCCATGGAGGACGCTTTCAGCTACGCCGGCCGGGTGCTGGCGGAAAAATGCGTGGAGAACCTGCGGGAAATCAACTGCTCGGTGCTGGGGGACTTGGACGAATGCCAGGCTTCTGTCTGCGAAGAGCCGCTGAACGCCACCGATATTTTGACTTTTGGCGACAAATACGAAAGCGGGGGAGGCAAGGGGGGATCCAAGGGCATGGAAAGCCTGAGCCGCCGGATTCCCGCCGATCTGCCGGAGCAAACCGCCCGCCAAATCCAGGGGCTGGCTATAGAAGCTTTTCAGGCCATTAATGGCTGCGGCGTGGCCCGGGTGGATTTTATGATGGACGGCAAGAC
>CAJUIK010000002.1:0-39839 GCA_910585875.1 uncultured Eubacteriales bacterium
CGGGGCTGTTCACGGGGTTTGGGGTACGGCCCCAACGAGCAAAAATGGACTTCCAGCGGTCACGCTGGAAGTCCATTTTGAGCATTTGTGGGAACAAATGCACTGCTCGCGAAATAGGAAATAAATTTTGGAAAAGCATGTTGATTTTGTTCGCTATTCCGACTATAATAGACACGAGACATCCTTTACGAGGTGGTCAAACATGGACTAAATTTCCATCAAACAACTCTCTGAGAAATGGGGTATTTCCACACGCAGGATTCAGATTCTTTGCCGTGATGGTCGTATTTCCGGTGTAATGCGGATTGCTAACACTTGGGCTGTACCAGCAGATGCAGAAAAACCTAAAGATGCGAGAGTGAAAAGTGGGAAATTCAGAAAGAACGGAGATTGATTTATGAAAAAGTCTCACTTTGTTTTCTTGATTATGTCGTGTGTTTATCTAGCTGTTGCAGTGTTGAGTTTTACTAAAATAATCGTTGTGTCGGACAATATTTTACTTGGACTTTCTATGGCAGCACTACTTATGTCCTTAAGTGAAATTTTTGAGGGTTGGCTTTTTTATAGAGTTGGTAAAAATGAATTGCGTTTCATTTGCCTTTTTACGGCGAATGTCCTGAAAGAGATGATTTCTTCTGGATCCAATGTAAATAACAACCTCGTAAGTGTTGGAAATATGAAAAAGAACGTTGAACAGTTTGTATCCCACTATGAATTGGGTGTCCATCCGAGCGAATACTTGAAAAACAAAAAGAACCATTTTTTACAAAACACATCTGTGTTGTGTTTTGTGCTATCAATTACTGTTTTTCTTTCTACACCATTTTTGCCGCCAATTTCAGCAAAGAGGGGATCGATGTTTTTGACACTACTTGCTTTTTCAGTGATGTGCTTAAACCTTTTTGTTTCTGAATGTGTTAGCGAGATTGGTGAAAAAAGAAATAGTTTCTTTAATAATACTCAAATCATTATTGAGGCAATTTATCCTGGCTTTTCTGGATATTTGAACAGAAGTCTATACTATCATGAAGACTGTGTTGCCCCCAATATTGGAATGGGAGGCAAGACGGATGCCCACACTTGAATGGATCTGAAAAAACAAGGTAATCAACCATTTATGAAGCCCATCGGAAGAATAAGCAAAGCAGGAGGGTAGTTGTGGAAAATCTTGAAAAACTGTATGCGAAACCGTTGCCCTCATCCAGATCTGGGGCGTTCTACAACGCTTTTCCATATCCGACCAAGATATCCCCGGAGACTATCGCAGTCTATATTGCCTGTGCCACGGAACCAGGGGACACCGTGCTGGACGCTTTTGGCGGAAGCGGGAGTACCGGCATTGCTGCTCTCATGTGCGAACATCCAACCCAGCGGATGGAGGACATCGCCACCTCGCTTGGCGTAGTCCCTAAATGGGGCGCAAGGAATGCTGTACTCTACGAAGTTGGAACCTATGCTTCATTCGCCGCCAAGACGATTATGAACCGGATCACGGCCATAGAATACCAGAAAGCAGTCAACGAGTTTCTAGAGCATGCAACTAAACTTGTAGCTGATGCCTATTCTGTTAAGGATCCCAACGGGAACATAGGCGTACTCCGCTATGCCATATGGTCGGAGTTATTAATCTGCCCGGACTGCGGTGCAGAGCTTTCCTATTTCGCCCACGCTATGTCCCGGAACCCAGCAGCATTCGCTAAGAAGATTACCTGTCCATATTGTGGCAGAACACACAAAACGGATGATATGGCGTTCTCTATAGAGGACTACAATGACCCAATTCTCAAGCGGACAATCTCTAGGAAAAAACGCATCCCAGCGTGGGTTTATGGTAGTACAGATGGAAAGAACTGGGACAGGCCGGCGTGTCCGGAGGATTCCGGCTCACTACGATGCAGAGAACTTTTTCCAACTCATGACGAACCCAAGGAAATCCGCTGGGGTGAATTGCACCGATCAGGCTACCACTATGGGATTACGCATCTCCATCATTTCTACACAGAGCGGAATTATCTTGTGATGTCGGCACTTTGGCATCTTGCAGAGACGTTTCCCGGATGTCAGGGGGACGCACTGAAACTGTTGCTCTTGAGCTATAATGCTACGCACTGTACGCTTATGACTCGTGTTGTCGCTAAGAAAAACGCCAGCGACTTCATCCTAACAGGAGCGCAGAGCGGTGTGCTTTATGTAAGCAAAGCTCCTGTCGAAAAAAATATTCTGTTGGGACTCTATCGTAAAGTGAAGCCTTTTGCCGAGGTATACACAATGCTGGAGAGATGCACCGGAACTATGGAAATCCACAACCGTTCTAGCATCCAAATGGATGAGGCGGATAGGAGCGTTGATTTCGTATTCACGGATCCTCCATTCGGAGATTTCATTCCCTACGCCGAGGTAAACCAGATCAACGAATTGTGGCTCGGGAATACAACTGACCGGGCAGATGAGGTTATCATCAGCCCGTCCCAAGGCAAAGATGTATCAGTGTATCAGAACATGCTGATGGCAACGTTCCATGAGATTGATCGTGTACTCAAGCCAAATGGGTATGTCTCTGTCGTGTTCCATGCAGCAAAGGCGGCGGTTTGGGATGCTTTCTACTCTGCTATCTCTAATGTTGGCTTCCGCGTTGAACGTTCCAGCATTCTGGATAAGACGCAAGCTAGCTTTAAACAGGTGGTATCTGAAGGTTCCGTGCGGGGCGATCCCCTATTTCTACTGCACAAAACCGCTTCGGTAAAGGCAGCAGAAATATCGGATGACGAGATATTGGACAAGATCATGGCTGAGAATAAGTCAAATCAGTCTTTCGATATGAGGCGCTGCTATTCCATGTACGTTTATGCATGTCTGGAATATGGCATTAGAGTGGCAAAGGACGCTAAACAGGTCTACAAACGCTACGACCAATGGAAAGGCAGGCAGGTATGAGTCGGAACCACATCCAAGACAATCATCGGAAGCGGTACGGGCAGTTTTTCTCTGGGCGGAAAGTCGCAGAGTTGCTGGCAGCTTTACTGCCCGAAGATATTACGATTGACAGCATAATTGACCCTATGGCAGGGGAAGGAGACCTTCTAAAAGCTGTTCAGTCAAAGCTTGCAGAAGGCGGCAGGATAGTCGGAATCGAGATTGACCCCCCGGTGGCTACTACATGTGCTGGGGTGCTTCCAGATGCCAAAATCTTTAATACGGACGCTTTTGTATGCGATGATGCTGTTACGGATGAGGGTTGGAATCTCGTAATCACTAATCCCCCATATGTCCGATACCAGCTCCAGGACGGCGCAGATGGTGTTATCGCATCTGGCGAGATAATCCGCAAAAATCTAGTCGAACGTCTCTATAGCCTACCGCATTTACCACCCAAGGATAGGGAATTGCTACTTAAACTCGCCAAGGGCTATTCCGGTCTGTCGGACATGGCTGTCCCGTCATGGCTTCTTTGCGCATCCCTAGTCAAAATGGATGGATTGCTTGCTATTGTCGTGCCGGAAACCTGGCTTAGCCGCGAGTATGCTGCGCCCATTCAATACATGCTGGCAAAGTGCTTTGATATCCTTGCCATCGTCAGGGATGTCAATGCTTGCTGGTTTGATGATGTGTTGGTAAGAACCTGCTTGGTTGTAGCAAAAAGGAAACCTGTCTGCCTTTTGAATGAGATAGATTATCCTGTGTTATGTCTGGATCTCGAATCAAGCCTCATAGATAATGATTCTCTGATTGGGAAAATGGAGTACTGTGGCAGGATTGGTTTCAATGCACTGTCTGTCGTATTGGCGGAAGGGAAGGATGTAGATGGCGAGGGCTATGCGCTATCGTCGAAACGATCCTCCGAGATATTTCTTGGTATGGCGGACATTGCAAAGACGGCCAAATGGGCGTTGCTTGAGGATAGAAATGTAGCACGCTATACAACAGTTATTCCCGCCAATATACTTTCCGCAATTGCTAAACCTAACTATACCGGTGACTTCATAACGCTCGGGGATCTTGGAATTGCATGTGGGCAAGGATTGCGAACTGGTGCGAATGGGTTCTTTTATCTGGACATCAATGACGAGGACGAAAGATGCTTTTCTATCTCCGTTAAGCCGTGGCAGGGTAATAATAGAGATATATCCATACCGAAACACAATATCATTAAAGCACTGCGTAACCGAACTCAAGTCGATGGCCTAACGGTATCTGTGGATGATCTTCATTCCGGTGTTCTGTACATCCAGAGTGAGGCACGGCAGACCGACCTGAATCGCTGCTCCAACCCTGGGATTTATGCGGTTCTAGACGATGCTATCGCAGGATATATCAATGATGCAGAACGATATTGTGATGAAAAGGGAAGAACCTTCAGGGACTACAGCGCTGTGAAGCCAAACGAACGAAAGGCAGGGAATGCCTATCTGCGTTTCTGGTATATGCTGCCTCCAATGGCGCAACGTCATTTGCCAAATCTGTGTATGACTCGAGTCAATGCCTCTAGCGCAGAGTGCATCTACATACACCAAGAACCAAGAAACCCAATCGCTGTTGATGCGAACTTTGTTACGCTTTGGGGGGCAGAGTCCCGTGCTGTTGCCATTGCTTTCGCACTGCTGAATTCTGTCTGGACAAAGTGCTATCTGGAGTGCGTTTGCACAATCATGGGTGGAGGCGCACTGAAGCTGGAGGCCGCCCATCTGAGAAAACTGAGGTTTCCTCGCTACTCGGATACTGAGTTGGATATACTGGAACGATTCGGGAAGGAACTTATGCGCAATGGCTCGATGGATAGCTCACTGCTGAAGGACATAGATATGGCAACACTTCACCCTGTCGCAAATGTAGAAGATGCTGTAAAACAGCTGGACAGACTACTCTTAAGAAAACTTTCGGAAAGGGGAGCGGAACGATGATGGATACCGAACGTTTATGGAGTTTTGTGCGTGATGCGCAGGTAATGATAGACCATGGGGATGTAGAGGATAGGTTGCGGCATTTTCTATCCACTAGTTTATCGAGTATCTTTCCAGACTCGCCTTGGTGGGTTCGCGCCCATGCCTTGGGTTCTGAAGAGCATGTGCGGTTTGCAAATGTCCATGGTACCGAGCGGGGCGGGTTCGTGGATACTGTGATCGGCAAAACAGCAGTGGAATACGAGAAAAATCTGACCCGCCCGGCCATCTTCAATGAGGGATATCGTCAGGTCAGGGAATACTGCGCCGCACTCCGCAACGCCGGAATCCCCAAAGATGAGATTTTGGGCGTTCTTTCGGATACCGTACGTTGGTACGGTTATAAGGTACATACTACGGATTTGCCGGAGGGGCGGACACTCTTTGGAGCGGACGATGTGACTTTGACGGAAATAGCCAGCGTCGATCTTTCCGTCGGAAGTGCCGAAGAGGCTCAGCGTTTTGAAACATTCGTTACACAGTTCTTCGACAGAGACAGTTCACGCCTACTAAACGCAGATACACTTGCGATGGACTTCGGCGTGGACAGCAGCTTTTATGGGGAGCATATAGCTACCATACGAGATACCATCTCCCAGGCCATGGACACCAAACCGGAATACGCAGAGTTCATCAAGCAGCTCTGGCAAAACTTCGTATCCTACCTCGGTGTTTCGGACTACGGAAGTTTCTCTCTGGAAACCTATGTCAATGAGTTCTATCTTGTGACGACGGCCAAGACTATTTGTGCCAATATGCTTGCCGGAGAACCTGTAATCAGTGATTCCTCTGGCATAAAAATGATTATTAACGGATCTTATTTCGCAACAAAGAATATCTCTAACTTTGTTGACTACGATTATTTCGGATGGCTCAACAACGATCCTTTCGCGGACAGTTTCGTCGGATTCGTAGCTGAGATGCAAAATAGCATGAAGGCTTATGATTTCTCGCGTATCCCGGACAAGGATCTATTCGGAAAGCTGTTGGCGCAACTGGCCAATCGAGAACATCGACTCCTGCTGGGCCAGGAGTTTACTCCGTACTGGATTGCTTGGGAAATGGCAGGGTACTGTCTGGAGCACCTTGGCGACAATGCTCCCCGTGCTATGGACATGTGTTGCGGATCTGGTGTATTTTTGATTGAGATGATTAAGGCCGTTCGCAGAGAATACGGCATCTCGGTAGATAATTATTCAGATGAAAAGGATGCTATCGCATTCTCGTGCGTTATGGGATTTGACATAGACCCACTGGCTGTGATGCTGGCGAAGGTCAACTGGATTATCGCTATGCAGGATCTGTTTCCGCTACACCAAGGAGATATCACAGTACCAATCTACCATGCGGATTCCCTTTTCGTGGACACGCCTATCATGCGCCGGATGGTAGGTGCAGATGGTGAGACATATACATTTCGGTTCGACCGCGATGAAGTGGCACTACCCGGTTTTCTTTTTCAGGCGGAACACAGAAGGCTTTTCGATGCTTTTATGGCGAAGATACACCATATCTCGATGGCGCGGGCGGTCGAAACTAACCCCGGTACATTGTGCTTCAGCTTAGTGGACAGGCTTATTGAGGCTACGGAGGCAGATTCCGATACAGTTTTGGAAGCTACCGAACGCGAAACTCTTTTTGCCCCTGCTATACAGCTTATCATGGAACTGGAGCGGCTACAACGTGAGGGACGCAACGGCATATGGCATTTCATTCTCTGCAATAGCTACCGCCCAAGCCTTTCACGGCGGCAGTTCAACTGCATTATCTCTAATCCTCCGTGGATGGCGATGAGCAAGCTAGCAAATAATCCGTATAAGCATTCCCTGCAGGAGATAGCTACGAAGTACGGCATTAGACCCACAGGCGCGTCCCATCCGCATATGGAGTTGGCAACCATCTTCCTGCTGAGTGCGGTAGATCGTTATCTGGATGACGGCGCATGCTGGAGTTGTATCATGCCCGGGAGCCTGCTGGGCGGCTTCAACCACAACGCACTACGTCTGGAACGATACAGAACATCGGATGCAGGACTCACCTTGCGTGTCACGGAAATCTGGGATCTGCCAGCGACGGCGTTCAAAAATAAGGCAATCGTCCTATCTGGTGAGAAGAGCGCTGGTATGTCCCCAGATGAACTCGATGGTCGCTGCTACAGCGATGGCGGCCAGTTTTCACCTTGTGTGTATACTCTGGTCAGGCAGGGTGAGCGCACCGCCTGGACGAACAGCGGCAGGAATGTCACACTTGCAGAGGCAATAGGTGACGGCGGGGTGAATTTTACGCAGGGGGCAGATTTGATGCCTCGTACAGTGGTATTTCACAAAACTATCAACCGTCCCGGTGGGCGTTGGGATCTCGAGCCGATTACTGAGGATAGTGATTTGCGATATCTTATGAATGATGTCCACCAATGGAACTGCAAGGATTTAGTAGCTGCTGGCGTTAGCGGTGCATATATGTATGATGCATACTTGTCCAAGCATATGTCACCGTTCTTTGTGGCAGAACCTGCCAAAGCGTTTATCCCTGGGAGGTCTGAGGGCGGTAAATGGCGTCCTGTAGATGCGGGAGAACGCGCCTTGGTGAGCGCAGGAACGGAAGCAGCGTTCGCTCAGATTGAGGCAGGGATGGGGATGAACCTTGCCGCATATTTTACAAGAAAGGTCAACTTGCGAAACAAATTGGATCAGCAGAATTTCTCCACTGGGAATTGGCTGGTGCTCTCCAACGCCGGAGGTGCCAATCCGTGCGCTGCTTTTGTTGACCTTTCTGGGAAGGACAGAACGCGAATCCTAGTGGATCAAACATTGTACTGGCATATCGCCCAGAGCAAAGAGGAAGCACTTTATATTGTTGGGATGTTGAACAGTTCCGCCATGTCTGAGGCCATTAAGGACTTCCAGCCAGATGGTGGTTTCGGCAAGAGACATATCCATACAATCCCATACAAGATGATCCCTCCATTTAATGAGGATAATCCTGTCCATGTGGAAATCATGGAGAAGACGCAAATACTGATGGATGAATGGCTTTCTTTGGGCGGGGGCGATGGCATTGGGCGCTATCTGGAACCAGGAAGCGGCACATTGTCCATGCGAAGACGGAGACAGCAGACGGCAATACGGGAGCTTTCAAGTTTTTCTGCATATGATCTGGCGTGTAAGATACTGTTTGAGTGACAATCTTCCGACAGTCAATGCTAAATGTGTAAAGAGAAATCATTATACACGACTGGTATAATGAGTTGACTGTAACATTAAGAGAGGTCGAGCAAGTGGCTATTGCTGCTACAGATATCCGCCTATGGTTTATGGAAAAAGCAGAAAGATATGACAATATTCGCACTTTAAAAACCAAGATGGAAAATTCGTTTTCTGACAAATTAACGGAGACCTTCATAATCGAGTGATTCTTGAGTGTTAGCAAATATTTTGAATAGCTCTACTTTCCACTCGCTTATGAAACAAACTGCTCGGAACCCTACCTCATTTCAAAAAGAACCACAACCGCAAATGTGCAGTTGTGGTTCTTTACAGTGCTCTGAATGACTAGTTCATTATTGTCCTTATGTGAGACAGCTCTAGAAGCGGATTTTTGATATCTTCGGTGAAAATATCCTTGACAAATGGCGTCTTGAAAGGCTTTGCTGGAAGGCTCTATGGAAAAATCGCAGGGGCTGGGGATTGGAGCTTTGCGCATCGATTTTTCCGCTCAGTCCTTGGCCCATTTTGCCGATTGCACCAAGCTCCAGCCGGGGGGAAAATCGTGCAAAACGCTGAAATTCCGCCGGGCCCTTTGTTTTGCGGGCTTGGGGGCGTATAATGGAGGAGATACGGAACAACCGGTCGGAAAAAGGAGGATTTTATGACGGAACAGAGGAAAGGGCGGCCCTTTTATGGCTGGTATATTGTGGCCGCCAGCTTTTTGATTATGTTTTGCTCCATCGGCATTGTCAACAACTGCTCGGGCCTTTTCATTAAGCCTGTCTGCGAAGACATGGGATTTTCCCGGGGCGCTATGGCGGTGAATATGACGATTCTTTCCGCTTGTCAAATGATCGTGGCCCTGTTTGGGGGCAAAATTTTTGTCAAATTCAATGTGCGCAGCATCATGCGGGTCAGCTCCATCGCCCTGGGGGCGTCCTATTTCTGCTATTCCTTTGTCAGCTCCCTGCCCATGTACTATCTGCTGTCTGTTGTAGTGGGCTTCTCCATGGGCGGCATCGCGGCCATGCCGCTGTCGCTGCTGATTGGCAACTGGTTTCAGCAAAAGCGGGGCTTTGCCATCGGCGTGGCCTTTATGGGTAGCGGCATCGGCGGAATGCTGTTCAACGCCCTGGCCGGTCAGCTGATGACGTCTCTGGGCTGGCGTATGACTTACCGGGCGTTGGGCGCCGTGGCCTTTTTCGTGCTGGTTCCCGTCTGCTGGCTGGTGATCCGCACAAAGCCGGCGGATATGGGCCTGCTGCCCTATGGACAGAGCAGCCAAAGCGGCGCTTCGGATTTTGACCAGCGGGGCGCGACGGTGCAGGAGGTTCTGCATACCGGCCGGTTTTGGATGCTCTGCATCGTGACGGCTTTGGGGAATATCAGCCTGTGCGCTTTGAACCAAAATGTCGCGCCGCATTTGAGCGACCAGGGCTACAGCTTGGCTACGGCGGCCAATATATCCGCCGTCATGCTGGGGGGCTTGGCCTGCGGCAAAATGCTGCTGGGTTGGCTCTATGACAAGCTGGGCCCCCGCCGGGCCACCCTGCTGGCCAATTGCTGCACGGTGTTGGGCGTGGCCGGCGCCCTGTTCTGCCGGTTTCCAGCCATGATTCTGGCCATTGTCCTGGGCTTTTCCCTGGGCAACGCCTTCGGTTCTGTGGCCAACCCCATCATTGTGCAGAGCATCTATGGCCGAAAAAATTACAGCGGCATTCTGGGCGTCGTCACCGCCTGCAACAATCTGGCCGGCGTCTTTACCCCGGTGATCATCGGCGGCGTGTACGACCGCTTTGGCAGCTATAGCCCGGCCTTTGCCGCGATGCTGGTTATTTCCTCCTTGTGCGCCGTAGGATATTATATTTTGCTGGGAAAGACGGTGCAGTATGAATAATCCAAAGGCTCCAGAAGGCGAAATGGCCCGTTCCTCGGCGGACAGCCGCCCGGAAGGACGGGTAGAACTGGAAACCCCCGATCTGCTGCTGCGCAAAGCCCGGATGGAGGATTGGCGGCAGATGTATCAAAACGTCTGGTCCAGGCCGGAAACGGCCCGGCACATGATGTGGCGGGTATCGGAAAGCGAGCAGGAGGCCCGGCAGCGAATGGAGCGCACTGTGGCCTTTCATCAAGGCCACGACGTCTATCTGATTGAGGAAAAGAAGAGCGGCCAGGTCGTGGGCTTCGCCGGCCTGGAGCGGCTGGGCCCCCATAGCTTCCAGGAGGCAGGCATCGCGATAGGGCCGGATTTTACCGGCAGGGGCTATGGCAAGCAGATTTTGGCCTTGCTACTGCGCTGGGCCGCCGCCCTGGGAGGGCGGGAATTTTTCTATTCCACCCGGGCGGAAAACCCGGCTTCCAAAGCCCTGGCCCGTTCCTTTGGCTTTGAATACCAGGGCGGAGAGGCCAAGATCGATGCCCGCGACGGCCGGGAATATTGGCTTGAGCGATATCGAAAGAGCTTAACGCCAGAGGAGGGGCCGTCGGAGCAATAGGTTCGGCCCGTCCTCTTTTTGTTGACAACCCTGTAGAAACAGAGTATAATGTTTTTCTGTAAAATACAAAACTTACAAGAACCCTGGTTTTTGTCGCCGGATAAAAACGCAGCGTCGGGCCCCCCTGCCGTAGGCCGAAGAAGGCGGGGGAGCGCCGGCGCTTTTTTATTTGGAAGCCAGTGGGGAAGGGGAGGAAAGAACAATGGAGGCACAAGGCCAATCCATGAAAACAGAAGGCGGGTTTCGGCAATTCGCCAGCTATGCCGGGATGAATATCCTGGCCATGGCGGGGTTTTCCTGCTATATCCTGGCGGATACGTTTTTCATCGCCCAGGGCATGGCCGCCGACGGCTTGGCGGCGCTGAATTTGGCCATCCCGGTATTCAGCCTGATCGCCGGCTGCGGCAAGCTGCTGGGCATGGGCGGCGCCATCCAATATTCCGTGTTGGGAAGCCAAGGGGAACAGGACCGGGCCAATCGGGCTTTTAGCTGGTCCATAGCCGCGGGTTTGGCCATTTCGGTTCTGTTTGTGCTGGCTGGGCTCTTTGCCGCAGGCCCCCTGGCCCGGCTGCTGGGCGCCGGGGGGAAGGTGCTGGGCATGACCCAATCTTATCTGAGGGTGCTGCTGTATTTTTCCCCTGCTTTTATTCTGGAAGGCGCTCTGCTCTGCTTTGTGCGCAACGACGGCTCGCCTCAGCTGGCTATGCTGGCCACAGTCTGCGGCAGCTTAGCCAATATTCTGCTGGACTATCTGTTGATCTTTCCGCTGGATATGGGTATTCTGGGGGCGGCTCTGGCTACCGGCGTATCGCCCTTGGCGGGGTTGGCCATCCTCTCTCTCCATTGGCGGAAGCGGCGGCGGGGCTTGTGCCTGCGCCCGCCTGCCGGGGCGCCTTGGGGGCGGATTTTGGCCTTGGGTTTCCCTTCGCTGGCGGCGGAGCTCTGCTCTGGGTTGGCGATGATGGCCTTCAACCTGACGATTCTCCGGCTGGAAGGAGATTTGGGGGTGGCGGTTTATGGCGTTGTAGCCAATTTAGCCATTGTGGCCGTAGCCATGTTCGACGGCCTGGCCCAGGGGATGCAGCCCCTGGTCAGCCGGGCCTATGGCGGAGGAAAAGAGGAGCAGACCCGACGCCTGTTCCTTTGGGGCCTGTCCGCCGCGTTGCTGCTGGCTGCGGCGATGATTGGCGCGGCGACGCTGGGCGCCGGGCCCATCGCTGGCCTGTTCAACAGCCAGAGAGACCCGGAGCTCCAACGCATGGCCGTCCAGGGTCTGCGGCTTTATTTCACCGCTATGCCCTTTGCCGGAGTCAATATTGTGGCCGCGGCCTATTTTACCGCCACAGAACGGGCTCTTCCCGCCCAGGTCGTCACCCTTTGCCGGGGGTTTGTTCTGGTTTTGCCCGCGCTGGCCCTCCTTTCCACCTGGCTGGGGCTGACTGGGGTTTGGCTGGCCGTCCCCGCCGCCGAGGCTCTGACGGTTTTGGTTTCTGCGGCGACGGCGCGGCGGACAAGAGTAGAAGCGGGGCGGCGGAACAGCCCGCCGGCTTAAGGGAAATTTCATAAAAAGATTGTCGTATATTCAGAGGTTTGTCAGGGGAAAACAAAAACTGAATCCCTCCTTGGCGGTAAACTGTTGTCAGCAACAGAGTCGAGGAGGAAATTCGGATGGAATATCAAGTCAACCCGGGAAAGAAACCGGCTATCGCCGCCTGCGGCAGGATTTTTCTGCGGCTGCCTCTGCGGACGCATTTTATCAAAATCGGGGAAGCGCTGCCGCCGGCTCTGGACCAATACGCCCGGCCGCATTTGCAGCCGGGAGACGTTTTGTGCGTCTGCGAAAAAATCGTGGCCCTGAGCCAGAAGCGGGTGGTCTATCGCAAGGATATCCGTCCAGGTTTCTGGGCCCGGCTGCTCAGCCGCTGCGTCCGCCAGACGGCGGCGGGGGTCGGGGCGGGGGAGCCCCATAAAATGCAGCTGTTCATCATGGAATGCGGGCTTTGGAGAGTGCTGCTGGCCGCCTTTTGCAGCGCGCTGACCCGGCCCTTTGGAGTCAAAGGCGTCTTTTACCAGGTCTGCGGTCGTGACGCCGCCGCCATCGACGGCCTGGCAGACCGGGGCGTTTCCTTTGCGGAGTATTATGATTACGGTATTCTGGCGCCGGATCAGCCCAGCCAGGTCTGCCGCCAGATGGCGGAGCAGCTGGGCGTCCCCTGCGCCATTGTGGACGCCTGCGACCTGGGAGTGGAAATTTTGGGGACTTCGCCGGATATGCCCTACGGGGCGGATCAGCTGGCTGAAATCCTGCGGGACAATCCGGCGGGGCAAAGCGATTTTCAAACGCCGTTGGTCGTCGTCCGACCCGCAGAGGGCCATACCGCCGATTTGAATTGATCGGCGGCCCTTTCGGCCCGTACAGGCCGGAAAAGGCCGGAAATCTTTTAGAGAGATTCTGTCATGTATAGCGGAAGAAAAATTTCCGATTAAATCCGATTGGGCTTGATTTATAAGCCTTTCAGCGGTATACTTCTGATAAAGAATGAACTGTTGGGAGGTTTTTTGATGAGTCTTTATCCCTTTCTCTTGACGTTTTTGGTGTTGGGAGGATTGATTATTTTAGGCGCTGCTGAAAATATGCGCCGTTTTACGGCAGACCGGCGCCGACGGGCTGTGGCCCGAGCGGAAGCCCGCATCGTCAGCCGGATTATCACCTATGAGTCAAGCTCTGATTTTGTCTATGAGTTTTTTGTGGACGGCGTGGCGTATCGAACGGAGTTCCCCGGCGAATATCTCTGGAGGGCGGGCAAGATTGTGCCAATCTATTACGACCCAGACTGTCCAGAGGCCATTTATATTCCCCTTTTCCTCCGCGCCTTCAAGACTTACGGCCTGTATTTTCTCGGCGCGCTTTGGATGGCGGCTGCGGCAGTGGTGCTGCTCTTTTGGTGCATGGGCGTCAAATAGGCGCGGCGCTTTGAGGACGCGGCGGCATTGGAAGAGAAACGGCGTCGATAAAGCCCCTCGGTTTTTTCCCGAGGGGCTTTTGTCGGCTCTCTATTTTCTGCGTACAGGGAACAGGACGCCGGTTTCCAGCTCCTCTGGGCTGGAGACAGAGCGTTCATCCTTGAGGTAGCGCTCGATCGCCGGGCCGCATACCTGATAATCCGGGTTTTGGGCCAGCCAAGCGGTCAGCGCGTCATAGGCGAAATGAAGCTCTTCATAGGGTCCTTGGTGAACAACGCAGGCGCAGAGTTGGGCGGGCTTCCGCGAAACCCCAGTCCCCTCTTGGGCCACGACTGCCTGGGCCTCTATATCCATCTGCTCGTAAGAAAATTCCTGGCCGTGATACAGGCTTTGCATCGGGCCCGCCAGCTTCAGGCCCTGTTCCGCCATCTGCCGCCGCAGCTGCTGGAACAGCTGATGGAGCTGGCCTATGTCGATTGTCTTGCGCAGAGAGAAGACTTGTTGGGCCGGGTCTTCCATCAAAATTACACGATAGTTTTCTCGCATCGTCATGCTGTCCTCCATTCGCAGGATATCCGCCTCCATCTGGCGTAAGAGGGCCCGGCGGCGGTTGAGTTCCCGATAGGCTTCCAGCCTGCGGCGATGGATGCGCTGGGCCAGCTGGGCCTCGGGCAAAGCCAGCAATTCGGATATCTGGGAAAGGGGAAAGCCGTAATCATTCAGCCGCCGAATGCGCTGCAAATCCGCCAGCTGCCGCTGTTCATAAAATCGATAGCCGTTTTCCGCCACATATTCGGGCTGTAACAGGCCGACGGCGTCATAATGGCGCAGCATCCGGGCGGAAACCCGCCCCAGCCGAGAAAATTCGCCGATGGTCAGCATGATATCCCTCCTTGATGTGAATTCTTTGAATCGATTCACCCATAGGATAGCCCTTGACACAGTGTGAGAGTCAAGAGGGAAAGCAAAAAAATTGCGCAAGAAAGCCGGGCAAACGCCCGGCTTTGACGCGGTTCAACCGGCAAAAACAGCGTGGGCCTCGAAACACTTGCCCTGGGGCAGCGCGCCGCAGACATACCAGCCGTCGGGGCCTTGGGGGGCCCGGAACAGCTCCATGGATTGGCCCAGGCGCAGCTCCTTGTGATAGGCCAGCGTCATGCGGCTCAGGGGGCGCTGGGAAATCAGCTCCATCGGCAGAATGTCGCAGGCCAAATCGGCGTAAAACGTGTTGTTTAGGTGGCCGTTTCGGTCCGTGCGGGAGTAGGAGGCGGTAAATTCCCCCATGGATTCCAGCTCCGCCGGCCGGGGGATGGAAACGTCCAGCGTCCGCTCCACCGGGGCGGTAAAGGGCAGGCCCAGCTCTGGCGGCGGATTACGCAGGATGCGCCGCTTTTGCACGTCGATCAGCGTCCAGCGGGCGTCCGCCGCGCAGATTTCCCGGCCCTGCTGGTCTAAAATTGAGGTGAAGCGGTAATAAACGGCCCGAGCCGGGGCGCTGGGCCGGGTGATGATGCGCAGCCGCTCGCCGGCGGCGATGGGGCGCAGACACTCCACAGAGATTTTGGCCAGCAGGAAGGCGGCGCGGGCCTCCTGATATCGCTGGGCCGTGACGCCCAGGGCGTCGCAGTGGTCGGTGCTGATTTGCTGGATTTGGCGCAGCAGGCCGCCCATGGACAGCTGGTCCCGCAGGTCGCATTGATATTGCTCCACTGTGATTTCTTTTTCATATTGCAAAGCGCTTGGGGCGGTCATATAAAACGTCTCCTTTGCTTGGCGCAGGGGCCAAAAGCCCGCTACAGCGGTTTTTTCATATGGATATGGGGGCAGTGTTCGTCCAGATAAACTTCGCCTTGGGCGGCGTAGCCCAGTTTTTCATAAAAGCCCTGGGCGTGACATTGGGCGGAAAGGCCCACGGCCAGGCCCCCCAACTGGCGGGCCTTTTGCTCCAGCGCCAGCACAACGTCCCGGCCCAGACCTTGGCCCCGGAAAGGCTTGGCCACGGCCACCCGGCCGATATGATAAAGCCCCGGCGTTTTTTGGCAGGGATAAAGGCGGCCCACAGCCAAAGTTTGCCCCTGGCGGGTCAGGGTCAGATGCCAGGCAGCAGGGTCGATTTCGTCAAATTCTGTGCCGAACCCCTGCTCCCGCAAAAAGACCTCTTCCCGTAGCCGGGCGGCCTCCGGCGCGTTTTCAATACCTTGTACAATCAAAATCTCGTCGGTTTCCATCATGGCGATCCCTTTCCCGCCTCAAAGGCGTCTGTTTTGGTCAATTCTCAATCAGCATTACAGCCCAGAAGCCGTCCAGCGAGGAAACGGCCGCCGAGATTTCGCCCTTGGAATAGACCTGAGCCAGGGCGCCGGCCAGCTGGGTTTCCCCCTGCCGGACGTATCCGGCGGCCAGCAGCCGATCAGAAAACTGGAGGCAGGCGCCGGCGGGCAGCAGAGAAAGGTCGTAAACCTCCGTCATCCGGCTGACGCCCTTGGCGTCGGCATACAGCAGAAATTCTGCCGGAGACAGGCCGTGGCTGGAAAAAATGGTTTCCGTCCCCAGGGATTTGCGGAACGATTGATAGGACTGGGCCGCTTGGTCGCTTTCAAACAGGCCCACCGTCAGCGAGGGCAGATCGGTTTCCGGGTCCTTTTGGCGCAGGGTGACGAAGACGGCCTGATCGCCCTGCAAATCGCTGAACAGATAAGCGCTGGCGCCGGCTTCGCTCTCCGCGCCCACCTGGGCGTATCGCTGCAAATTCAGGGCCTGAAAATAGCGGGCCAGCCCCTCTTTGACGGCGGAGGCGTTGGCGTCCTTCAGCGTATAGCGGTAAATCTGGACGGGCCGTCCCTGGTATTGGCTCTGGCCGGCGGTCAAACTGCCTGCGATCACCGGCACAAATTCGTCGATTTGGGGCACTGTGTTGTCCCCTTCGTAGGAGGGCAGACCCTCCAGAGAAAGATAGGCTTGGGGCAGAGCCCTTTGCAGCAGGGCGGCGGCCTGGCCTCGGGTCAAGGGCGCGTCGGGGCGGAAGAAGCCGTCGGCATAACCCTGGGCCAAGCCGATTTCGGCGGCTTTTTCGCAGTAGTACCGGTCGGCGGCGCTGAGGCTCCCCAAATCGGGGAAGCGGGCGCTCTGAACCTGGCCGGCGGGGGAGAAGCCCAGCATCCGCATGAGCATTCGGACCATCTCCACCCGGGCGACGGGCTGATTGGGGCCAAAAGAGCCGCCGTAATCCTGGGGCTGGATGATCCCCTCCACAATCAGCTGCCGAATGCTGCGGCGGGCCCAATGGCTGCCGATGTCGTCAAAGGCGCCCTTGCCGTCCTGGGGCAGGGTATAGGGCAAAACGTCCACGGCGGCGCCCAGCATCTTGGCGGCCTCGCCCCGCGTCACTTTGCCGCTTGGGCGGAACGTTCCGTCTCGATAGCCGGAAATCACGCCTCGTTGGGCCATGTCCTCCACCGCCTGGGCGCACCAGGAGTTCGCCGTGTCTGGAAAAGAAGTCTGATTATCTTGGGCTGCTCTAACGCTCAGCGGCGTCGCCAGAAAAGCGGCCAGCGCCAGCGCCGCTATGGAGCGAACGTATTTGTTCAAAGGAACACACCTCTTTTATTTTGAATCTCCGAAAAATCTGAATGTTTTACAGGAAAAGCGCAATATTCTGTGGAAGACATTATACCACGGGAACAGGGAAGACACAAGGCGGGGACAAAACGAGGCGGGCTCTTGTATTCCAAAGAGCTTCAAGGGGTTGCAAAATAGGCGGATTTATAATAAGATAAGAAACGGCTGAAAGCAAAAATCTCGGCGGCGGAAACCATCGGAAGGATGGTTTCGACGCCGCCGATTGGATAAAAGGAGGCGCACTGATTTGAGCGAGGAGTGTACGCACAACTGCGAAACCTGCGGCCAGGACTGCGGCCAGCGGACGGCGCCCCGGAGCATGGTGGAAAAGGCCAACCCGGGCAGCGATGTGAAAAAGGTCATCGGCGTGGTCAGCGGCAAAGGAGGCGTGGGCAAAAGCCTGGTTTCCGCCATGCTGGCCGCCGCCATGGAGCGCAAAGGATATCACGCCGGCATTTTGGACGGAGATATCACAGGACCTTCCATCCCCAAGATGTTCGGCGTCCATGAAAAAGCCCGGGGTAACGGCCAGGGCATCCTGCCTGTTAAAACCGAGAGCGGCGTGGATATCATGTCCATCAACCTGTTGCTGGAAAACGAGAGCGATCCGGTGGTTTGGCGGGGCCCCGTCATCGCCACTACAGTCAAGCAGTTCTGGACGGACGTGGTCTGGGGCGAAGTGGATTATCTGTTTGTGGATATGCCTCCCGGCACCGGCGACGTGCCGCTGACGGTTTTTCAGTCCCTGCCGATCGACGGCATTATCATCGTCACGTCCCCTCAGGATTTGGTGGGCATGATCGTGGGCAAGGCCATGAAGATGGCCCAGCTGATGGATATCCCCGTCATTGGCGTGGTGGAAAACATGAGTTATGTCCAGTGCCCGGACTGCGGCAAGAAAATCATGATGTATGGCGAAAGCAAAACCGCCAAAATCGCCGCTGAACAGGGCTTGCCCCTGCTGGCCCAGATGCCCATTGATCCCCGTTTGGCCGCCCTGTGCGACGAGGGGAAGATCCACCAATTCGAGGGCGGCTGGCTGGATCGAGCCGTTCAGGCTATCGAAGAGTTTGAAAATTTCGACCTGGAAGAAGACGAGGACTTTTAATCAAACAAACGCAGAACCCGGGGGGCGGCTTCGGCCGCCCCTATTTTGCTCCAGGGAAGAATGGGTGGGAATGGGGGCGGTTTGCCAGGCCTGTCTCCGACCTGGCGAATCGAGGCGAAGACGCGGGGAGCAGAAAGAACCGGCGGCCGATCATCCTTTGGGATGGGTCAGGCCGCCGGTTTTTTCTTTGCCAGAGACGTCCTGGCGCAGCACCTGCGCTTGGACAAACAGGATCAGGCTTTTTCTGGATGCTCTTCAAAATATTCCCGGGCGAACTTCATAAAGGCTTCCGCCGCCGGGGACAGCGGGCGGTCTTTGTGGTAGACGAAATAGAATTTTCGCTTCATCCACTCGCTTTTCAAATCAAAGGTCAGCAGCAGGCCGAAATGGGCGAAATCTTCCGCCGCGATACGGGAGGTGATGGAAATGCCCAAGCCCTTGGAAACCGCCTGCTTGATGCTCTCGGTGCTGTCCATCTGGGCCACCAGCCGCAGGGACTTGGGATCCACCCCCATGCGGGCCAGGGAATCTTCCATTTCCTTTCGGGTGCCCGAGCCGTATTCCCGCAGGATGAAGGGCTCTTTTTTCAGCATGGAAAGGGGAAAATCGCCGCCCAGGGCCCGGAACCGTTCGGCGTTGGGGGTGATCAGCACCAGCTGGTCGTCGGCAAAGGGCTCGAAAACGCATTTGCTCTTTTCCAGCTCGGCGCCGACGATGCCGATTTCCGCGTCCATATTGATGATATGGTTGGCCACCTCTCGGCTGTCGTATTGCTTGAGTTCAAAAAACAAGTTGGGATAATCCTTGGACATTTGGGGCAGCAGTTCGGGAAGAAGATATTGGGAGGGCACGGTGGAGGCCGCGATTTCCAGCGAGCCCCGGATATCCGTGGCGCAGCTTTTGACGGATAAAATGGCCCGGTCCCGCATTTTCAGCATCTCGCTGGCGTATTCGTAAAAAATCTTGCCCGCCTTGGAAGGATAAACTTCCTTGGTGGAGCGGATGATCAGTTTGGCGCCGAATTCATTTTCCAGCGAACTGATATGGGCGCTGATGGTGGGTTGAGAGAGATAGATCTCCTCCGCAGCTTTGGAAAAACTCTTGAATTTGATGACGTTGACAAAGGCTTCTAATTGCTTGAAATGCATAACGGCGATTCCTTTCATCAAGCTCGGCAAGGGCCCCTTGCCAAGCGGGGGTGGATGCGATATGATAAGGGGAGAGGCCGGCGAGCGAGAACCGGCCCAGCGCGGAAACAGAAAGGCGGAATGGGTATGAGCGGCATCAGCGCCAAAAGACTGACGGAGCTGACCAAAAGCGGCGGGTGAGCTTCCAAAATAGGGCCGGGAGTCCTAAACGGAATTCTGGACAAGCTGCCAAAATTCCAAGATGAAAACCTGCTGGTGGGCTTCGACTCCAGCGACGACGCCGCCGTTTACCGGGTGAGGGACGATTTGGCCGTGGTGCAGACGGTGGATTTCTTCCCCCCCATGGTGGACGACCCCTATACCTTCGGCCAAATAGCGGCGACCAACTCCCTCAGCGATATTTACGCCATGGGCGGCCAGCCTGCCACGGCCATGAACCTGATCTGCTTCCCCTCCTGCCTGCCCGTCGGCGTGATGGGGGAGATTTTGGCCGGCGGCTACAGCAAGGTGCAGGAGGCCGGGGCGATCATCGCCGGCGGGCACACGATTGAAGACGAAGAGCCCAAATACGGCCTGTGCGTCACGGGCTTCATGCACCCCAAGGACGTGCTGACCAATTCCGGCGCTCAGGTGGGCGACGCTCTGGTGCTGACCAAATCCCTGGGCACGGGCATTCTGTCCACCGGCGGCAAGGCGGGAATGCTGACCGACGGCGAATACCGCCGGATGGTGGAGCTGATGACCGCCCTGAACAAACAGGCCCAGGAATGTATGCTGCAAACGGGCGCCCACGCCTGCACGGATATCACCGGCTTCGGCTTATTGGGCCACGCCTATGAAATGGCGGCGGGCTCCGGCGTGACGCTGGTTTTGGATTCCCGGCGGATTCCGGTGGAGAAAAGGGCTCTGGAACTGGCGCGGGAGGGCATTATCCCTGGCGGCGCCTATAACAACCGGGGTTATTTGCAGGATTTTGTGGAAATCGCGCCGGCGGTTCCGTTGGAACTCAGCGACGTTTTTTACGACCCCCAGACCGCCGGCGGCCTTCTCGTCGCCCTGCCCGAGCACAAGGCGCCCGAGCTGCTGCGGCGGCTGGAAGAGTTTACGGGAGACGCCCGGATGATCGGCTATGCGCGGCCCTTCGACGGCAAGAGTATTCGAGTGAAATAAAGCCGCCGGCGGGCGAAAAATACCCAGGCGGGGCTTCAGGCCCCGCCTTTTTTCGCGGCGTTATCCCTGAGTCAGGATGTTTCGCAGGCCCTCGATACAAATGTCGACCTCTTCCTCGGTGTTGTGGTGGCTGAAGGAAAAGCGCACCGTGCCCTGGGGGAAAGTGCCCAGACTCTTATGGGCCCGAGGGGCGCAGTGCAGGCCGCAGCGAGTCATGACGCCGTATTGGCTGTCCAGCAGGAAGGCGACCTCCGCGTTGTCCACCTTCAGAAAATCCAGGGAGACGATGGCCGCCCGGTCCTTGGGATGCAGCTTGCCGACCACCCGGGTATCCGGCAGGGTCCGGGCGCCGTCGATAAATCTCTGGCAGAGTTCCAATTCCCGGAGGGCGATGTTGTCGATCCCGTAGTCCTCCAGATAGGCCAGAGCCTGATGGAGGCCGGCGATGCCCGGCAGGTTCATGGTGCCGCTTTCAAAGCGGTCGGGCATGAAATCCGGAACCTCTTCGCTGTCGCTGCGGCTGCCGGTGCCGCCGGAAACCAGGGGGTCGATCTGCGCATACAGGGATTCGTCGACCAGCATCCCTCCAATGCCTTGGGGACCCCGGAGGCCCTTGTGGCCGGTGAAGCACAGGATATGGACGCCCAGCCGCTGCATATCGATGGGGAAAACGCCGGCGGTCTGGGCAGAATCCATCACAAAAATCAGTCCGCGGCGGGCGCAGATTTCCCCCGCTTCCCGGACAGGCAGCATGGTTCCGCACAGGTTGGAGGCGTGGAGCATCATCACGGCCCGGGTGTTGGGGCGGATCAGGTCCTCGATTTTTTGGGGGTCCAGCACACCCTCCCGGTCGGCTTGGGCGGCGTCGAAGGACACGCCTTTGGCCGCCATCTGGACCAGGGGCCGCATCAGGCCGTTGTGTTCCATGGAGCTGACGATCACATGATCCCCGGGTTTGAGCAGCCCTTTGATCACATAATTCAGCGAATAGGTGATACTGGGGGTAAAGACCACATTGCGGGATTGGGGGAAATGGAACAGCCTGCAAAGCTGCTCCCGGGTATCCAGCACCATGTCCGCCACCTGGTAGGCGCCGGCGTATCCCCCCCGGCTGATGTTATAGGCGCCCTGCTCGATGATGGTTTTCATAGCCTCGCCCACGCCGGGCGCCTTAGGGAACGAGGTGCTGCCGTTGTCAAAATAAATATTCTGCATGATGATACCTCCGTCGACGGCGAAAAAAGCCCCGCCGCCCATAAGTATTCCTATTATACATAATTCCGCAGGATATCTCCATATTTATAGATAGAATCTATCAACAATATCAGATTTATCGGCAAGAAGTATTATACTTTTTTGGAGAAATATCGTAAAATCTGTAAGGACAAGGCCTGAGGAGGAGAAAAAAGGGGAAAACCGCCTTTGGCCCAAATTTTTGCCGTGAAGGGGAAGAAAGACGTGAAAAACAAGAAAACGATGTGGATGGTCCTGGCCGGCCTGGTCGTAGGCTCCGTCTCCGTCGCGCTGGTGCTGGGCGGCAACCCGAAGAACATGGGCTTCTGCATCGCCTGCTTTGTGCGGGATATCGCCGGCAGCGTGGGGATGCATCAGGCGGCCGCGGTGCAGTATATCCGGCCGGAGATCATCGGTTTGGCGCTGGGCGCGCTGATCATGTCCGTGGCGGGCAAGGAGTTCCGGGCCCAGGGCGGCTCTTCGCCCATGACTCGATTTGTGCTGGGCTTCTTTGTGATGGTAGGCGCTCTGATGTTTTTGGGCTGCCCTCTGCGCATGGTGCTGCGCATCGCCGGCGGCGACCTGAACGCCGTCGTGGGGCTGGCTGGCTTTGTGGGCGGCATCCTATTGGGTATCCTGTGCCTGAACCAGGGCTTTAGCCTGCGGCGCACCTATGCCCAGAGCCCGCTGGAAGGCGGCATGATTTCCGCCGTCAACCTGGCGCTGCTGGTTTTGGTCGTGGCCGCGCCGCCTGTCGTCCTGTTCAGCGCCGAGGGCCCCGGCTCTATGCGGGCTCCTGTCTGGATGGCCCTGGCCGCCGGCCTGATTGTGGGCGCTCTGGCCCAGAAGACCCGGCTGTGTATGGTGGGCGGCCTGCGGGACGCCGTGCTGTTTCGGGATTTCTATCTGCTCTATGGGTTTATCGCCATCATCGCCGCCGCCGCTGTCGGCAACCTGGTTACCGGTAATTTCAGCTTGGGTTTCGCCGGCCAGCCGGTGGCCCATACCGATGGATTGTGGAATTTCTTGGGCATGACGCTGGTGGGCTTCGCCAGCGTGCTGCTGGGCGGCTGCCCGCTGCGCCAGCTGATTCTGGCGGGCAGCGGCAACAGCGACAGCGCCGTCTCCGTGTTGGGTATGTTTGTGGGCGCCGCCTGCTGCCATAACTTCAAGCTGGCCTCCTCCGCCGACGGCCCCACGCCCAACGGCAAAATCGCGGTGATTCTCGGCTTGGCCGTCGTGGCTGCCGTAGCGGCGCTGAACATCCAGAAGCAGAAGTCCAAACGCTAAAAGACAAACACAAGAAGGGAGACAGGGCAAAATGGCAGACAAAGTGACGATAGACGCCCGGGGCCGCTCCTGCCCGGAGCCGGTGATTATGACCAAGCGGGCGCTGGACCAAAACGGCAATCGGGCCGTTGTGCTGGTAGACAATCAAGTAGCGGTGGACAACATCTCCCGCTTCGCGGACAGTCGAGGGTTGAAAGTGCTTGTCAAGGAAAGAGACGGGGACTTTGAGCTGACCGTCGGCTGATTCCGAGGGGACGCGATCGAGATGAATTATATCGCCACATTTTTTACTCATTATGGCGCGATGACCTTTCAGCGGCTGCTGAAAGGCCAGGGCAAGGCGGCTCGGATGTCGCCTGTGCCCCGGGCCCTCAGCGCTTCCTGCGGCGTGTGCGTCCGCTTCGACGGCCAAGGCCTGAGCGAAACTGCGGAGGCTGTGGACCTGGAAGGGGTTTATCAGGAAACCGAAACCGGCTACCTTCAGATAGACTCGGAACATTGAAACAGCGGCCGTGCTCTTTGCACGGCCGTTTTTGACAAACGAGAAGGAAGCCCTGGGGCGCGGCCGATTCGGCGGCCAGAGAGAGCAGGGCCTTCGACGGCCTAATAAAAGAGCCGGGGCGCCAAAGATCTCAGACGGGCCAGAAGATCCTGGGAAAGGCAGAGCAGGGTGAAAGAATCGTTGTTCATGGCCAATTCGGCCAGATAAAAACCGGAGTCCGCCCAACGCGCGTTCAGCAGCTCAATCCAATCGGCCCTATCCAAAGTTTCGTCCAGCCAATCCGGCCGCAGGGGCAAACCGGCGCCTTGCCCGGCGGCCAGCTTCTGGACGAAATACAGGAAATCCTCCTTTTCCGCCTTCCAGTCCAAATCGCAGGCCAGGCCCGCCTCGATCAGCTGGTCTGCCAAGGCCAGCAGGCAGATCTCCTCCGCCGGGCCGGGATTCGGGCGGTTCCGTTCTCGATAGCGGGCTCGGTGAAGGGCAAAATAGCCCTCCGGGTCCCGGGCGCAATGGGCCAGGGCTTGAGCCGTCGGGCTGTCTTTCCCGGCGATCAGGGCGGCCAGCTGAGGGACAACCGACAGATCTGGCAGAGGATCGGGCGCCGGCGGACGGCTTTCCTGCCCGGATCGGAAGCCGAAGAGATAGCGGGCCCGGGTTTTGAAGGTCAGATAACCCCGCAGCTCGGGATGGGCGGCCAGCAGCCGCTTGAAGTCCCGGCGTTGATAGCGAGCCAGCAGCAAAAGGGGCGGGGGTTGGGCCTGCTGGGCCAGCTGGCTTAGAGGAACATTCAGCGCCAGCGCCCGGCGCAGCATGGCCAACCATGGAAGGGGGTCTTCCTGAGGCAGGCCGATCAGATAGAGGTCTCCATACAAAATTTCCACAGCGGAACGCTCCTTTCCCAAACCCGGCGCCGCCTTTTCGCCTGGCGAGGGCGGCGGATTCTCTGATTAAAATTGTATCGCAACTAAAAGGCCGAGGCAAGAGGCGCTTGAGCCGTCCTGTTTGAGAAAAGCGTCGCCGAGACGCCGCTTTGGCGGTTTCTAAAAAATCGGGCCGACAAGAGATTTGGCAAATCAGAAACTGTAGAGGGGAAATATGAAATATTTTTCAGCGTTGCTCCTGATGGGTTCCATTGTCTGCGCTTTGTTCTCCAATCAAATAGATGCGGCGGTAAGCGGAGACAAAAAGGTTAAAAAAGTAATTGTCATATGCAGCGTGGGAGTATTGCTGATTGGCACAATCGCGATGGGCGCGAGCCTCTTATCGTAAATATGCAAAACGGCATGGGATAACGCCAATCTGAAAGGGAGGCCGACAGGCCGCCGAAGGTGTTCTTGCGGCTTTGGCGGCGATGATGTATAATGAGCGCTATAGCCGGAAAAACGGGGACGGCCTATGGACGGCCGCTCTGTTTTCCGCCGGCGGAAGGCGCTTTTGCCGGATAGAGGCGTTTTCGGACGCTTGCTGTTTTTTCTAAAAACGCGCTGATATGGCGAGGATATAGGATGGGATGACAATGGAAATCAAAAAAGAACTGCTGCGCCGGATTCCGAAAATCGACGAGATCCTGGCCCAGCCCCAGGCGGCCCAGGCCATGGCCCAGGGCAAAAAAGCCGCCGTAACTCAGGCGGCCCGGCAGGCGGCGGAACAGCTGCGGAGCCGGATTTTGGCCGGCGAGACGCCGGAAATCTCAGTGGAAGCGGCGGCGGCGCTGGCGCTGGAAATCGCCGAGGAAAACAGCCGCATGAACCTGCGGCCGGTGGTCAACGGCACGGGCGTCGTGCTGCACACCAACCTGGGTCGAGCCCGGATGAGCCATGAAGCGGCGTTGGCCGCCATGGAGGCGGCGGAAAGCTACAACACCCTGGAATACGATTGCCGACAAGGCCGGCGGGGCAGCCGCTACGCCCATGTGGAAAGCCTGCTCTGCCAGCTCACCGGGGCGGAGGCGGCGCTGGCCGTCAACAACAACGCCGCCGCCGTCATGCTGATTTTGGGAACCTTGGCTAAAAATCGGCAGGTCGTCGTCTCCCGGGGGGAATTGGTGGAAATCGGCGGCTCCTTCCGGGTGCCGGAGATTATGGAGCAAAGCAATTCCGCTTTGGTGGAGGTGGGAACCACCAACAAAACCCATCCCCAGGACTATGAGCGGGCGATCACCGACCAGACGGCGGCGCTGCTCAAGGTACACACCAGCAATTATAAAATTATGGGCTTTACGGAGGACGTGCCGCTGGAGCAGCTGGCGGAAATCGGCCGGCGGCGGGGACTGCCGGTGATTTACGACCTGGGCAGCGGCGCGCTGACCGACCTGGCGGCCTATGGCATCGAAAGCGAACCCACTGTGCAGCAGGCCGCCGAAGCGGGGGCGGATATCGTCAGCTTCAGCGGCGACAAGCTGCTGGGCGGCCCCCAGGCGGGTATTATCGTGGGCAAAAAGGCCTATATCGACGCCATGAAGAAAAATCCGCTGACGCGGGCCACGCGCATTGACAAGCTGACGCTGGCGGCCTTGGAAGCCACCCTGCGCATTTATTTGGAGCCGGAGCAGATCAACGAGAAAATTCCCACCTATCAAATGCTGTCCATGCCCCTGGAGGAGATGGAGGCCAAGGGCCGGCGGCTGATGGCAAAGCTGGCGGATATTCCGGGGCTTCATTGCCAGCTGGCGGAGGACGAGGGGCAGGTGGGGGGCGGCAGCGTCCCCACCCAGATGATTCCTTCCCGGGTCGTGGCCATGCGGCACGAGAGCGTGGCGCCGGATCAGCTGGAAACCAGGCTGCGGCTGGAACCCCTGCCCATTGTGGGGCGGATTTCCAAAGACCGGTATTTGCTGGATATGCGGACGACCCAAGAGGAATATTTTGATACTATCGCCCAGTCTGTGGCCAAAGCGACGGCCCAGCGCGGCCGGGAGGAAAGGGAATGAACAACAGCATCATCGGCACAGCCGGCCATGTGGATCACGGCAAGACCTGTTTGATCCGGGCGCTGACCGGTATTGAGACAGACCGGCTGCGGGAGGAAAAAAAGCGGGGCATCACCATCGAGCTGGGCTTTGCGTACCTGGATTTGCCGGAGGGAGGCCGGGCGGGCGTCATCGACGTGCCGGGCCACGAAAAATTCGTCCGCAATATGCTGGCTGGCGCCGGGGGAATCGACCTGGCTCTGCTGATTGTGGCGGCGGACGAGGGCGTTATGCCCCAGACCGTCGAGCACCTGGGCATCTTATCCCTGCTGGAAATCAAGCATGGCATTATCGTGATGACCAAAATAGACACGGTGGATGAGGATTGGCGGCAGCTGGTGGCGGAGGATATCCGCAGCCAGGTTCAGGGCACGTTTTTGGGGCAGGCGCCGCTGATGGAGGTTTCTTCCTATACCGGCCAGGGCGTCGAGGAGCTGAGGCAGGAGATTTTTCGCCAGCTGGCCCAGCTGGAGGGGAAGAAAGGGGATATCCCCTTCCGCATCCCGGTGGATCGGGTGTTTTCCATGGAGGGCTTCGGCACCGTGATCACCGGCACCATGATCGAGGGCAAATTGCGCGAAGGGGACGAGGTGACGCTGTATCCCGGGGAAAAGCCGGGCAAAGTGCGGAATATCCAGGTCCATTCCCAGAGCGTGGACACGGCCTATGCCGGCCAGCGGGTGGCGGTGAACTTCTCCAACCTGAAAAAGAGCGATATCCAGCGGGGAGACGTTGTGGCGCCGCCGGGGACCATGCATCCCACGATGATGGCGGACGTGCGGCTGAATATCCTGAAAGAGGCCAAGCGAGCGGTGAAAAACACCAGCCGCCTGCATTTTTACCACGGCAGCCGGGAAATCCTGTGCAAAGCCGTGCTGCTGGAAGGGGACGCCTTGGAGCCGGGCCAGAGCGGCTACGCCCAGCTGCGGCTGGAGGAGACGGCGGCCCTCAAGGCCGGGGACCATTTTGTGGTCCGATTCTATTCCCCGCTGGAAACGGTGGGCGGCGGCGTGATTCTGGATCCCTCCCCCTTCAAGCGCAAGCGGGGGGACTCAGGCGCTCTGGAGGAACTGAAGATTTTGGAGACCGGTTCCTTGCAGGATAAAATCTGCCAGGGAATCAAGGCGGGCAGCCCCCATTACCGGACCCTGGACTTTGTGGCGGTGCAGTTCGGCGCCGCCTTGGATCAGGCTCGGGCCGCCGCTCAAGCTCTGGAGCAGGAAGGGCAAATCGCCTGCGTTGCGCCGGACCTCTATCTGCATCAGCAGTTTATCCAGGCCCAGGGCCAGCGGCTCAGCGAGATTCTGCGGGAATACCACACCGCAAACCCCCTGAAAGAGGGCATGAAAAAGGAAGAGCTGCGCACCCGGTTTTTGCCTCGGCAGAGCCAGGCTGTGGCCGACGGGATGCTGGCCTACTACGAAAAGGCGGAGCGGATTAAAATTGTCAACGGCATGGCCTCCCTGTTCCGCTTCAAGGTGAAATTTGACGAGGAAGCGGCCCGGATGACGGAAAAGATGGAAAAAATCTATTTGGAGGGCGGCTATACCCCGCCGGACACCGAAGATGTTTTGGCTCAGATGGGCCGGGACCAGAAAAAGGCCCAGCAGGTTCACAACGCTTTGATTGCCGGCGGGACCCTGGCCCGGATGGACGGCCAGATCTGCTTCCACCGGCAGCATTATGACAAGGCGGTGGAGCTGATCTGCGGCGGCATCCGGGAAAAGGGCCAGATCACTTTGGGCGAGGTCCGGGATTTGCTGGGGACCTCCCGAAAATACGCCATCGTGATTCTGGAAACCCTGGACCGGGAAAAGGTGACCAAAAAAATCGGCGACGCCCGGGTGCTGGCGCAATAGAGCGATAGCAAAACGCTTCGGCATGATTTGTCGAAGCGTTTTGTTTTGTTATGAAATAGAATAAAAAGAGTTAATAATTGTTAATAAATATATTGACAAATAAAATTAAATGCAGTAATATGAAAAAAGGGATGTAGAGAAGAATGGGAAGCATCCGCCTATGGCGAAAGGAGAAATGATGCGCACAAATTGGAAGCAGCGCTTTTTCTGTTCAGTGATTGTAGTCGCCGCCGCCGTTTCTTTGGCTGTGTCAATCGCCGCTGCCGAGACGAGGACTGTTTCGGAGGATTTGTTGAAGGAATTTCCCCAAGGGTATGAATATCCAATTCTGCCGGGCACAGATCAATGGCTGCAATTTCATGATTTCCCTTCTAAAATTGAGGCTTGTCAAGTCCCGGAGGATATTCTAAAAGCCATGTCCACTGCTCAAGTGTTGGAATCTGCCTTGAATTATCCGCTCAATATCAACGCTTTTGTTTGGAATACGCCGGAAGCGGGGTACCATTCGGTTTTGTCTTACAGCAATGTGCATCAGGAGCTGATGAGCCGGGCAGACGCAGCGGAGGCGCTGATTGCCCGATATGGGGCCACGCCGGCGACGGTCGCCGACGAAGAGGAGCAATTTGATAGAGCCCAGCAAATCTGGCTGATGGAAATCATGCTTCAACAGCAGCCGATTCAGCGGCAGATGGACGAAACCCAACGCTTGACTGTGGGGCGGTATGCTGTGGAAAAGCTGGAGCAGGAAAGAGGAAATCTGTTCTATGGAGAGGATCCAGTATCTTATTACTACTCTGTTCCAATTCAAAGGGAGTTTCCGCAGCAGAGAGCAACTTATACGGCGATTGCTTCGTCTGATATCCGGCGATAAGGGGAGCGGTTATCTCGAGAGGGAGAAAACAAGATGCGCGACAAAAGCAAACTTGAGCGAGCGCAATTGGCTTACAAGGTAGAGCGAATAGGGCGTATGGCGCTTGCGGCTGTACTGTCGGTAAAGCTTTTGCTGCAGCTGGAAGTCATTCGTTCTGAAGATCTCTATTTTATTATTGCTGTTTCTGAAATGATCATGTGGCTGTTCGTGATAACGACTGGATGTTGGCGGCAGCGATGGAGCAAAAGGCTGTGTTATTGCCCCTTTTGTACGCGATTTGATGACAAAGCGGCATATCAGTTTTTAAGACATCGACAACAGCAATATATCTGCCCCCATTGCGGCCGGCTCATCTTTGCTATGGAAGAAAAGAAAGAAACAGAAGAATAAACCCCACCCCCTCTCGAACGAGAGGGGGTGGTTTGGTTTTTGAGGATTTTCAAGGGACTTTTTTCAAAAAGGCCCTTGAAGGGGGTTCGGGGCGCCGCCCCGACAGCATGGCATTAGCCCAGTGTAATTTCCGTGCGCACTGCGCCGATGCGGCCGCCTTGGCAGGTCAGGCGGAGCACGTCGCCAGGGTTGGCTTTCACAACCCAAGAAATTTTCTTTTGCAGCGGCTCTGTCTCAATCGTGTTGGGGCCCATGCCGCTGTTGCGGGCGTTCAGGCCAGACAGGCCCTGCAGGTGGCCGATCTTCTGGCACAGCTTGCCCTCTACAGCCTCCGCGCCTTCCAAAGAAAGGGTCAGTTCTTTCAGGGTCTTGAGCTTCAAGCCCTCCTTGAACACATAGGTGGGCAGATAGCCCCGGTTGCCCACGACGGCCTCCACCTGGTACAGGCCGCCGCCCAGGCTGCGGGCTTCCGCCTTGTCGAAGACCACATGGGGCAGGGTGCGGATCAGCCGCAGAGCGAAGCGGGAAATCTTCTCCAGTTCCTGCTCCAGGAACTTGATAGGCGGGTTCTGCTGGGTGAATTTAAAATCCGCGCCGCCAATCTCCACCGGGCCCAGCTGGGGATGCTCAAAGGGCGTCCAGGGCTGGAAAGCGTCCTTGCCCAGGTTTTCGTCCAGCCATTGCAGGTGTTTATAGGCGCAGTCCAGCTGCTGTTCGTCGGTGAGATGTTCGGCGGGAGGATATTGCAGGGGGAAGCCCGCCCGCTCAGACAGATCCCAACACTCCACAGTGAAGCCGGGCACGCCCAGAATGAAATGGCAGAAATCATCGAAGCCGCCGTAGGTGGCGGGGCTGGAGGCAGGCATATACTGGGTATAAAGATTCAGCACAGGGAAACCGGTTTCCTCATGGCCCATCTGGCCCAGGGCCCGGTAAATGTCCATATCCGCCTGGTGGGCTTCCTTGGGGTGTTTGTATCCGGGGGTATGGAGGATTTGACCGCCGGCGGTGTGCATATCCAGAACGCAGCAGACGTTGGGGTGATTGAGAAGGAAATCGGCGTTGGCCCGGGTCTCCGGGTGGCACAGGGGATAGGCGCCGGCGCCGGGCTGCAGGCTGTCGTCCTGCCAGCCCACCGGATAATTGCGGTTGAAGTCATTGCCGAATTTCTGGGGGGCCATGGGAATATGCAGGCCGTCATAGTCTTCGACGACGCCTTCGGGGTAGACGTTGTAGAACAGGCCGTCGGTTTCGTCCGGCCGGCGCTTTTCCATCAGCCGGGGGTCTTTGTCCGAGACCTTCCACACGCCGTAGGGGGAGGGGACCCGCATCATGCGGGAGACGCCGTCGCCGTCCAGATCCTGACGGCGCAGGCCGGGCATATCCTGCTCATAGGGCCAGGGGCGGGGGGCGGAGCGCACCCAATCCGGCGTGGTCAAATAGTGTTCCGAGCCGTCGCAGGACAGGCGGGGCACAATGTACAGCGTATACCGCTCCAGCATCTGCTTGATCTGGGGATCCTCCAGATTGCTGAAAATCGTGTCCAGCAGATAGAGGGCCACCATGGAGCCGCACACCTCGCCGGCATGGATGTTGGCCTCCATATAGTAGGCCGGTTTTTCCTCCCAGGCGCCGGAGGCGACGTCGGTCACCTCGATGGCCAGGATCTCCCGGCCCTGGGGCGTCAGGCCCATGGGGGTCAGACGGGCTAGTTCCGGGTGGGCCTTGGCGTAGCCCCGCAGCAGGTCGGCGATCTCCTGATAGCGGTAGTAATGGTCGTATTGCAAAGAATGCTTCATGGATAAAACCTCCTTGTTCCGGCGGCCGCTTGGAGACGGCCGCTCTTTGGACATGGTCGGGCTTGGGGCCCGGCGGCTGGGAAGGCCCTTTGGCCCTTGTCCAGCCGCTCCGCTTCTACCGTCAGTATACCGCCAAAAGGGGATTTCTGCAAGCGAATTGATAAAACCGATAAACGGGGCGAAAAGAATTGATAGAGAATTAACAAGAAGCCGCTTGCAAAAAGGCGGAAGGTGTGATATTATCACTACGGCTTTCAAAGAGTATGGGAGTAGATGGGCGCTGGTGTGCCCTCTGGTCTTCAAAACCAGTAATAGCGGTTAGGAGCCGCTTAGGTGGGTTCGATTCCCACATACTCCCGCCAGCTTTTATCCATAAAACCGATAAGCGCAATCAGGAAATATCGCTTGCCTTTTCGGCGGATTGTGTTAAAATATAGACGAACTGAATAAGCGGGATGAAACCTATCGGGAGAGACCCCTTTTGGGGCGCCGAAGATGCAAGGGCCGTTTTTGTCGAAGCGGCGCGAAACTTTCAGGCAAAAGGACCGGAGGCGGACCGGACTCTGAAAAGCCAAAACGGCGCCCAAGGAGCAACGGCGGCCGGCTTCCATGACAAGCGGGGAGGCGGCGCCCGAATCTCTCAGGCTCGAAAACGGAGGGACGACAGCGTTAAAGCGTATTCGCTTTTGGCGCCGTCGTTTTTTTGCGGTCGGGCGCAGGATTTTTGCTTGCCATCATGGGTAGAATACGGTATAATAAACGCAGAATGGGCAGAGAGCAAATGATTTATTGATGAATTCAATAAACGCTCTGAAACCTATCGAAAAACACGATAACAGTTCTGGGGGCGGCTATGGCGGATTTCTTTATTATCACCAATAACGAACTGGTGCGGGATACATACGCCGAGACGGCTCAGGTGGAGTTTCACGCCGTCCATTATACGGAGATTATGCGGATGGCCCGGGATTATATCCACGCCGGCCACAGGCTGCTCACCCACCCGCTGGCGGGCAGTATCAAGCCCAACGAAACGCCGTATAAGACAATTTTCCTGACAAAGAGCAAAAAAGGAATGGACGCGGAATCCCTGCGCATTATAGAAGAGTGCGTCGTCGCCTGCAGAAAATTCGGCAAAGACCGGTTTCCCGATATGCCGGAGCAGATGCGGCAGGATTTCCGCACCATCGATTGCAGTCTGTGCGACAACGCCATGGCCTCGGCCGTCCAGCTGTAAAGCGGCGGAAGGCGGGCGTTCCCATCCGGTCAGTTTTCTTAAGAACCTTTAAGAAAATGATATACATTTAAATTATGGAGGTGCTCAAATTGAAACTGGAACTTGGATACGTCAATATCCATGATATTCAGTTTGCCGACCAGTCCAAGGTTGAGGGCGGCGTCCTGTATGTCAATCAGGACGACGTGAAAAACCTGGTGTTGGAAGACGAGAATATCAAATCAGTTACTCTGGAAATCGCAAAACCCGGCGAGAGCGTGCGCATCATGCCTGTAAAGGACGTGATCGAGCCCCGCTGCAAGGTGGAGGGCCCCGGCGATATTTTCCCCGGCGTGATCTCCAAGGTCGACACTGTGGGCAGCGGCAAGACCAACGTGCTGCGCGGCTCCGCCGTCGTTACAACCGGCAAGATCGTGGCTTTCCAGGAAGGCATTATCGATATGAGCGGCGAGGGCGCCAAGTACACCCCCTTCTCTCAGACAAACAACCTGGTGCTGGTCATCGAGCCCATCGACGGCCTGAAGCAGCACGACCATGAGAAGGCCGTCCGCTTCGCCGGCTTGAAGACCGCCAAATTCCTGGGCGAGCTGGCCAAGAACGTGACTCCCGACGAGACCGAGGTCTTTGAGACCTACGGCGTCAAGGAAGGCCTGGAGAAAATGCCCAACCTGCCTCGCGTGGCTTATGTCCAGATGCTGCAGAGCCAGGGCCTGATGCACGACACCTATGTCTATGGCGTAGACGCCAAGCGCACTCTGTCCACCATCATGAACCCCACAGAGGGCATGGACGGCGCGATCCTGAGCGGCAACTGCGTGTCCGCCTGCGATAAGAACACCACCTACCACCACCTGAACAACCCCGTCGTGAAGGATCTGTTCGCCCAGCACGGCAAGACCCTGAACTTTGTGGGCATGATTCTGACCAACGAGAACGTCTACCTGGCCGACAAGCAGCGCTCCTCCGATTGGACCGCCAAGCTCTGCCGCTGGCTGGATCTGGACGGCGCGGTGGTTTCTCAGGAAGGCTTCGGCAACCCGGACACCGACCTGATTATGAACTGCGTGAAAATTGAAAACCAGGGCGTTAAGACGGTTATCATCACCGACGAATACGCCGGCCAGGACGGCAAGTCCCAGTCCCTGGCTGACGCCGATCCCAAGGCCGACGCCGTTGTCACTGGCGGCAACGCGAATATGGTCATTCACCTGGGTAAGATGGATAAAGTCATCGGCTATCCCGAAACTGCCAACATCATCGCCGGCGGCCACGAAGGCAGCCTGAACGCGGACGGCAGCATCGACGCCGAGCTCCAGGTTATCACCGGCGCCACCAACGAACTCGGCTTCAACAAGCTGAGCGCCAGATAACGGAAGGAGGTCAAAGAATAATGAGCATCAGAGTCGTTCATTATATCAACCAGTTCTTCGCCAACATCGGCGGCGAGGAAAAGGCTGATATCAAGCCTGAGCTGCGGGTTGGCGAAGTCATCGGCCCCGGCATGGCCTTCAAGGCCCAGTTCAAAGACGAGGCCGAAATCGTCGCCACCATCATCTGCGGCGACTCCTACTTTGGCGAAAATACCAAAGAGGCTACAGCCGAGATCATGAAGATGATCAAGGACCAGAAGCCCGATCTGTTTATCGCGGGTCCCGCTTTCAACGCCGGCCGTTATGGTTTTGCCTGCGGCAACATCACCAAGGCTGTGAAGGAAGAGCTGGGCATCCCTGTTCTGACCGGTATGTATAAAGAGAACCCCGGCGCCGACTACGCTAAGGACGTTTATATCGTCTCCACAAAGAACAGCGCCGCCGGCATGAAGGACGCCGTGAGCAAGATGGCTCCTCTGGCCCTGAAGCTGGCCAAAGGCGAGGAAATCCTGTCCTCCGCCGAAGAGGGTTATATCCCCAACGGCATCCGCAAGAATTTCTTTGAAGACAAGCGCGGTTCTGCCCGCGCCGTCGATATGCTGCTGAAGAAGCTGGCCGGCAAGGAATTCGTCACCGAGTTCCCCATGCCCAACTTCGACCGCGTGGATCCCAACCCCGCCGTCAAGGATCTGGCTCACGCCACTGTGGCTCTGGTCACCTCCGGCGGCATCGTGCCCAAGGGCAACCCGGACCATATCGAATCCTCCTCTGCTTCCCATTACGGCAAGTATGACATCGAGGGCGTTATGGACCTGACCGACGCCACCTATGAAACCGCTCACGGCGGCTATGACCCGGTCTACGCCAACGCCGACGCCGACCGTGTTCTGCCTGTGGACGTGCTGCGCGACCTGGAAAAAGAAGGCCGCATCGGCAAGCTGCACCGTTATTTCTACACCACTGTGGGCAACGGCACCGCCGTGGCCAGCGCCAAGGCTTTTGCCGAAGAGTTCTCCAAGGAGCTGAAGGCTGACGGGGTCGACGCCGTTATCCTCACCTCCACGTGAGGCACCTGCACACGTTGCGGCGCAACGTTGGTTAAAGAAGTAGAGCGCGCGGGCATCCCCGTCGTTCATATGTGCACAGTTACCCCGATTTCTCTGACGGTCGGCGCGAACAGAATCGTGCCCACCATCGCGATCCCTCACCCCCTGGGCAACCCTGAGCTGACCCACGAGGAGGAAAAGGCCCTGAGAAGAGGCCTGGTCGAAAAGGCCCTGAAGGCCCTGGAGACCGAAGTGACCGAGCAGACAATTTTTGAATAATTGTTAGTTAGGAGTGTCGTCGAAATGAGCAAAATTTATGACGTTATCATCATCGGCGCCGGCCCCGCCGGCCTGGCCGCCGCGCTTTATGCCGGCAGAGCCCGCCTGAGCACCTTGATCATCGAGAAGATCAAGGACGGCGGACAGATCGTCATCACCGATGAGATCGAAAATTATCCCGGCGCCGTTGAGGGCGAGTCCGGCCCCTCCTTGATCGCCAAGATGGTGGCCCAGGCCAACCACTTTGGCGCGGAAAAGGTGTTTGACACCGTGATGGACGTGGAACTGGAAGGCGACGTGAAAGTGATCAAGGGCGCTAAAGCCGAATACCAGGGCAAGACCGTGATCATCGCCACCGGCGCTTCTCCCAAGCCCATCGGCTGCCCCGGCGAGAAAGAGCTGACAGGCAAAGGCGTTTCTTACTGCGCCACCTGCGACGGCAATTTCTTCGAGGACTTTGAGATCTATGTGGTGGGCGGCGGCGACAGCGCAGTGGAAGAAGCCCTGTACTTGACAAAGTTCGGCCGAAAGGTTACACTGATTCATAGAAGAGACGAACTGAGAGCCGCCAAGTCCATTCAGGAGAAGGCGTTTGCCAACCCCAAGATGGAGTTTATGTGGGATAGCGTCATTGAAGAACTCAAGGGCGACGACATTCTGACCAGCATGGTCGTCAAGAACGTCAAGACCGGCGAAGTGAAGGAGATCCAGGCCGATCCGGAAGACGGCACGTTCGGCGTCTTCGTGTTCATCGGTTATGATCCTCAGTCCAAGGTCTTTGAGGGCAAAGTCAACATGGAGCATGGTTACATCGTCACCGATGAAAACATGAAAACCAATATCCCCGGCGTATTCGCCGCTGGCGACATCCGCGTGAAGAGCCTGCGTCAGGTAGTAACCGCCGCCGCCGACGGCGCCATCGCCGCCGTGCAGTGCGAGAAATACCTCGGTTAATCTCTATACAACGAACAAGGAGGATATTCCAATGGTTGAGCTGACAAAAGAGAACTTTGAAGAAGAAGTTCTGAAGGCAGAAGGCAAAGTGTTCGTGGACTTCTATGGCGACGGCTGCGTGCCCTGCGCCGCTCTGATGCCCCATGTCCATGAGTATGCCGAAACCTACGGCGACAAGCTGAAGTTCTGCGCTCTGAACACCACAAAAGCCCGCCGCCTGGCCATCGCCCAGAAGGTCATGGGTCTGCCTGTTATGGCGATCTATGAGAACGGCGCCCAGATCGACGCGCTGGTGAAAGAGGACTGCACCATCGAGAGCATCAAGGAGATGATTGAGAAGCACATCTAAGGCGTTATTAGATGAGCTGACAATTTCCCTGGCCCGACCCGAGCTCAGCCTGCTCTTTGAGCCGGCGGCTCGCTGCTAAATCTTGCGTGAGAGCGCGGCCCGGCCCCCTTTTGGGCCGGCCGGGCGGCGCTTCTGACGAGGGGCGAAAGCCAAAAGGCTTTGCCCTGGATATAAAAAATCTATCAGAAGGAGGAAGAGAGCCATGAGTATATTGTCTGGTAAGAAAGTCATTATCATCGGCGATAGAGATGGCATCCCAGGTCCCGCCATTGAAGAATGTGCGAAGACCGCGGGCGCAGAAGTAGTCTTCTCCTCTACGGAGTGCTTCGTCTGAACCGCCGCCGGCGCAATGGACCTGGAAAACCAAAAGAGAGTGAAGGAGTTTGCCGAACAGTACGGCGCTGAGAACATTGTTGTTCTGCTGGGCGCCGCGGAGGGCGAGGCCTCTGGCCTGGCCGCCGAAACTGTGACAGCGGGCGACCCCACTTATGCAGGTCCGTTGACAGGAGTCTCGTTGGGACTCACGGTTTATCACATTTGCGAGCCTGAAATCAAAGCTGAAGTTGACGAGGGCGTTTACGAAGACCAGATCTCCATGATGGAGATGGTTCTGGATGTCGACGATATCGTCAATGAAATGAGCGGTATCAGAGATCAGTACTGTAAGTATCTCTAAGATCTAAGGAACGATGGCGATATGGCGAATCAAATCGTCATATCGCCATTTTCTTTTATCGCGATTTATGATATGATAGTACTGGCATCATAAGAACAGGACGGATAGACCGCCCGAATTATTTACGGCTGTTTATTCTGAAACCGCTTAGATGATCCATACGCTCCGGCCCGGCCGGAAAATTGAAAAATTTGCAGAGAGGCAGTGAACAAAATGAACAGCGTTATCAAAGGCGCAGGCTATGTGCTGGTGCATACGCCTGACATGGTGCTGCACGCCGGCACCACACAGACCACCGAAATGATCGTCAACCCCGAATCCGAATATCTGAAGGAGCTGCCCAATCATCTCCGCTCTTATGAGGATGTTGTGGCTTATATGCCCAACCAGACGTATATCGGCAATATGACGCCGGAAGAGCTGGCGGCCAACGAGCAGCCTTGGGTCGGCAAGAACTGGGAGAAAGCCCAGCGTTACGGCAAATTCGGCGAGATTATGCCTCAGGACGAATTTTTGGCGCTGATGCAGGTCTGCGACGTATTTGAGCTGGTCTATCTGGACAAAGAGTTCGTCGGCCCCGTCAAGGAAAAGCTGGCCGCCGACCCTGTGATGGACGAGAGCATTCTCTCCAAGGTGGCCGAAGGCATCGACGGCGCTGAAATCAAGCGCCTGGTGGAAGAAGAGCACGCCGAGCCTCTGTATCATATGAACAAGCTGGTGGGCTGCGTCAAGCGCGCCCACGACGTGGACGTCAACCTTTCCGCCCATGTCATGTTTGAAAATATCGCCTGCAAAGCCTCCAGCGTGCTGGCTCTGCTCCATGCCGTCAAGGCCGCCGGTATCAACAAGGAAGACGTGGAATACGTCATCGACTGCGCCGAAGAGGCCTGCGGCGATATGAACCAGCGCGGCGGCGGCAACTTCGCCAAGGCGGCCGCCGAGGTGGCCGGCCTGGTCAACGCCTCCGGTTCCGACCTGCGTGGCTTCTGCGCCGCCCCTGCCCACGCTATGATCGAAGCCGCCTCCCTGGTTAAGGCCGGCTCCTACAAGTGCGTGGTCGTCACAGCCGGCGGCTGCACCGCTAAGCTGGGCATGAACGGCAAGGACCATGTGAAGAAGGGCCTGCCCGCTATCGAGGACGTGCTGGGCGGTTTCGCCATTGTGGTCAGCGCCAACGACGGCGTCAACCCCGAAATCAACCTGGATATGCTGGGCCGCCATTGCGTCGGCACAGGCTCCGCTCCCCAGAACGTCATCGGTTCCCTGGTGGCTGCGCCGCTGGCCAAAGGCGGTCTGAAGATCACCGACGTGGACAAATTCTCCCCCGAAATGCAGAACCCGGATATCACAAAGCCCGCCGGCGCCGGCGACGTGCCTCTGGCTAACTACAAGATGATCGGCGCTCTGGCCGTTAAGAACGGCGAGCTGGATAAGAAAGAGCTGGCCTCTTTCCCCGAAAAGCACGGTCTGGTGGGCTGGGCTCCCACACAGGGCCATATCCCCTCTGGCGCGCCTTACATTGGCTTCGCTCGGGAAGATATTCTGGCCGGCAAGATCAACCGCGCCATGATTATCGGCAAGGGCTCTCTGTTCCTGGGCCGCATGACGAACCTGTTTGACGGCGTTTCCTTTACCATCCAGCCCAACAGCGGCGCCCAAGCTGAAGAGGGCGTATCCGAAGAGAAGGTCAAGGGCCTGATCGCCAAGGCGATGAAGGACTTTGCCGAAACATTGATGGCCAGCGCCGACGCCGAATAAGGGGTGTTGAATATGTCTAAATTTATTGAAAAGACCATTGCCAATACCTTTATGGAGATTGCGCAGGGTCTTGAGACAGGCAGCTTCGGCAAAAAGCCGAAGATTGCCCTGACCGGCATGGGCAGCGAGCACGGCGAGGAAAACGCCATGCAGGCTGCCGTCATGGCCGCTCGGGAAGGGATCGAGGTCTATTATATCGGTTCTCTGGAGGCTGAAGGCGTCGTCACCGTCAAAGTGGCGGACGACGAAGAAGGCCATAAGAAGATGGAAGAGATGCTGGCCAGCCGCGAGGTGGACGCCGCCGTCACCATGCACTATCCGTTCCCCATCGGCGTTTCCACCGTGGGCCGGGTCGTCACTCCAGGCAAGGGCAAGGAGATGTTTGTGGCCACAACTACCGGCACTTCCTCCACCGACCGCATCGAAGGCATGATTAAAAACGCCATTTACGGCATTATCGCCGCCAAGACCTGCGGCGTCAAGGCGCCCACTGTGGGCATCTTGAATGTGGACGGCGCTCGCCAGACGGAAGGCGCTTTGAAAACTCTGGCGGAAAACGGCTATGATATCAAGTTTGCCGAATCCTCCAGAGCCGACGGCGGCTGCGTCATG
>CAJUIK010000002.1:39849-96720 GCA_910585875.1 uncultured Eubacteriales bacterium
GCGCGGCAACGATATGCTGGTGGGTTCCCCGGATATCATGGTTACCGATTCCCTCACCGGCAATATCATGGTGAAAATGCTGTCTTCTTACACCACCGGCGGCAGCTATGAGGCCATGGGCTATGGCTACGGCCCGGGCATCGGCGAAGGCTACGACCGCCTGGTGATGATCGTGTCCCGGGCTTCCGGCGCGCCTGTCATCGCCGGTGCGATTCGGTATGCCGCCCAGCTGGTGCGGGGCAACATTTTCAAGGTAGCGGCCGAAGAATTTGCCGCCGCCAACAAGGCCGGCCTGGCCAAGCTGCTGGAAGAGCGCAAAGCCGCCGCCAACAAACAGGCCGCTCCTGCCGAGACGGTGGAAGCTCCCCCCAAGGAGGTTGTCACCGGCGCCATCGCGGGTATCGAGATCATGGATCTGGAAGACGCGGTGCAGGTGCTTTGGAAAAACAAGATCTATGCCGAAAGCGGCATGGGCTGCACCGGCCCCGTGGTCCTGGTTTCCGACGCGAATCTGGAGAAATCCATCGGACTGCTCAAAGAGGCCGGATACGTTCAATAATATCCGCGCAATATAGCGCAAAAGAGGCTTGGCTGATTCAGCCAAGCCTCTTTTTTCAATCTTGCAAAAAAAGTTCTGAAAAATTGCAAAAAAGTATACGTTCTTGCAAATTTAGAGGCATAAAAATTTTATTGTGGAAACAACAGAAAATCGGGAAAACATCTATTGAAAGTTGGCGTATTTTATGATATTGTTTTTACAGACAGAGAAATTCAATAGGTTACAAGAAAGTATACTTTCTTGTAAAACAGGAGGAAAACATGAAGAAAAGAATTCTATCCGCGTTGCTGGCGCTGTGTTTGTTGCTGGCTATGGCAGCCCCGGCCCTGGCGGCCGACGACAGCAGAGCGGGTTCGACGCCCTTGGCCGCGCCCTCTAATCTGAGATGGGTGGATGACGGAGAATGGGGTCCTGGCGAAATGGCTTGGGATCTTGACGGGGCCTTTCAAGGGGAGCTAAGCATTAAGATTTATCGAGAAGGAACTAATTCTCCGGTGTTTACGAGCCGTCAAGAGTACGAGGCGGATTACCAAGGCCCATTTACATCGGAACATTTTATTACTCGTACATCTCTGGAGAGTGGGAATTATTATTTTACTATCCAAAATGTAGGAGATGGAAAAATATACAGCAGTAGCGTAGAGATTTCGTCTAAGGATATGCCGAGCGGCAAAGGCGTTTATTCTTATACCCAACCTGCGAATCAGCTGGGAGAGACAGCCCAAGGACGCTGGGAATGGCCTTCGGCTGTGTGGGACGATAAGCAGGACGCAGAGGCGGATATTCATACATATTTTATTGAGTATGGGGTTAAGGATTCTTCAGATAGCGCCATTAGATCGGTTGGAGATAGCAGCAGCGCTAAAACTGGCGAGGTAGATTCTTGGCTTCAGGAAGAGATCATTGCTGAAGAAGGGGAGGGGATTTATTGTTTCAGAGTAAAGCCCATCAGCAGCAATATTGAAAAAATCCAAAACGGAGAATTTTCTGAGTGGAGCGAAGGGTATGATCTTCGGGCGGTCAATGCGGCTATTAAAGAAAAATTGGAAGGACTGAAAAATAAGACAGCCGATGAAATTCGCGAAGAATTGAAAAAATTGAATCAGGTCGAGCTGCAAAATGCCTTACAATCCAGCGACGCTGCCAACGGCGTGGCTAATGTATTAAAAGAGTTGGAATCACAAGCAGGCAGCCCTGTGCAAACTACAGTACAGGATGTGACGGACTTCCCCGTAGATCAAATCTCCATTGTGGGCGCCGGGCTGAACTCCAAGGATGGAGAGGGTCAGATTGCCCTGAATGTGGGAAAGGCGAAACAAACGAATCATATTCGAAATGAAATGTACGACAATACATTGGCGATAGATTTTTCGATGGAATTGGTCAATGTCAAAGATCCGAAAAATTTGGAAGTTCCCGTTAAAATCACTTTGCCCATCCCTGAAACGATTAACCCTGACTGGATAGCAATATTGCATTATAATCTGGATGGAAGCTATCAACAAGTGCCCATAAAGACGTATCTCGAAGGGGAGCAGTGGTATGTATCATTCGTACTCACCAGCTTCAGCGATTTTACTATGACAGAGGAGACGGGATTTCCTGATAAACCGATTTATCCCGAAAACCCCGATCAGCCTGGAACCAAGCTGAAAGCGCCGGAGGACCTGGAATGGCATAAATATTATTCCGACGACGGTCGGCGGGTTATGGATTACAAGGGCATGATCGCCTGGAAAGAAGATATGACTCAGCCCGCTCATAAGACTCTGGTGAAGGTCTATCGGAAAGGCGATGCGGGGGAGGAGGATCTCCTGGTATGGCCTAATGGCAGTTGGAACAGCATTCCCGACTCTGATAACGCCGCCTATCAGCGTACAGACCACGATTTTATCAACAATGAATCCATGGGCCTGGAGGCGGGCAGCTATTATTTCACCGTTCAGCTGGTTAATGGCGAAAATTGCGCCGACAGTGAGATCGTCCGCTCCGATCTCTGGGAGTATACTCCGCCAGTTGGCGGAGAACTGTCCGCTCCCACAGGCATGAAATGGGAATGGCCTACGGCGAAATGGGACGCGGCCAAGGATCCCGGCGCCAAGGGATATATCGTGGAGTTCTATCACTCTGCAGATAAAAGCGACGCCAGCGACACAAGGGATTTGAAACGAGTGCGGGGCTTCTTCTGGCTGACAGAAGAGGGCTATGGATGGGACTCCGACCACGACAGCATCGAAAATTCCAGCTTTGCCCTGTTGGAGCAGAACAGAAAAGAAAAGGGATACTATTATTTCACCGTGCGCACTCTGAGCGAAGATGTGACGCAGTGGAAAAATTCCCCGGATTCCGCCCTTAGCCCGGCTTATTATTACGATGGAGAGAGCGACTCCGGCGACTCCGGTGATTCTGGCGATTCCGGTAACTCCGGAGGTTCTGGAGGCTCTGGCTCTGGCGGATCTGGTTCCGGCGGCGGAGGCGGCGGTTCCAGCGGTTCCGGTTCTGGCGGCGGCTCCGCCTCCAAACCGACTGCGCCTACAACGCCTACCCAGCCCACGACCCCCACTCAGCCAGAAACCCCTCCTGTCAACGCTTCGGAACAGTTCTCCGATGTGCAGACGGGCGCTTGGTATGAAGAATCTGTCAATTATGTGCTGGAAAAGGGTCTGATGAACGGCACAGGCGAAAAAACATTTGCCCCTGGCGAAACCCTTTCTCGGGCGATGCTGGTCCAGATTCTCTATAACAACGAGGGCAGGCCTGCCGCAAAAGGCGAGGGCAAGTTCTCCGATGTATCCGGCGGCTGGTATGCCGACGCCGTGGCTTGGGCTGCGGAAAACGGGGTTGTGACAGGCAACGCCGACGGCTCTTTCAACCCCAACGGGGCTATTACCAGAGAGCAGATTGCCGTTATCCTCTATCGTTACGCCCAGCAGAAGGGCTATGATACCAGCAAGAAAGCGGATTTATCCGCCTTTGCGGACGCCGGCAGCGTCAGCGATTACGCCAAGGAGGCCATGGCCTGGGCCAACGCCTCCGGCCTGATCAACGGCATGGACGAGAGCTCCCTTGCGCCGAGAGGCAACGCCACTCGGGCCCAAGTGGCCGCCATTTTGATGCGGTTTTTGGAAGGCGCGGCTCAATCATAAAATCAACGCGAACAGGGCCTGGAGGCGACTCCAGGCCCTGTTTTTTTATTGCTTATTGCGGGAGCTCGGAAAAGAATTGGGCCATTTCCCGGCGCATGGGGCTTTCTATTTCAATCAGCCGCTTCGTAATGGGCTGGCGCAGGCGGATCAAGGCGGAATGGAGGGCGTGGCCGGATAATAGCCCAGGCAGCTCGGTTCCATAGAGAAAATCTCCGGCCAGCGGGCAGCCGATATGGGCCAGGTGGACCCGGATCTGGTGCGTGCGGCCGGTTTCCAGCCAAAGACGCAGCAGGGAATAGGGCCCTCGCCGCTCCAAAACCCGGTAATGAGTTTGGGCGGAAGCGCCTTCTGGGGATACGATTCGTTTGAGCTGGCCGGGGACGTCCAAAATGGGGGCGTCGATTACCCCGCAGGCAGGCTGGGGCGCGCCGCAGGCCAGAGCCAAGTATTCCCGGTGAAACTGGCCGCTGTGCAGCTGGGAAATCAACAGGCTGTGGACATAACCGCTTTTGGCTACAGCCAGCAGGCCGGAGGTATGGCGATCCAGCCGGTTCGCCGCCCGGAAGACAAAGGACTGGCCTCGCTGTTCCATCTCATAGGCCAAGAAATTGGCTAAACTGTCGGTAAAATGGCCCTGGGAGGGGTGGACGGGGACGCCGGCGGGCTTTTCTAAAATCAGCAGATCTTCGTCCTCATAGCGGATGTCCGCCGGACCGGGGACGGGAAGGATGTGGGGAGAGGGCGGTTCTTCCGGCAGGCGGCAGCGCAAAACCTGCCCCGCCCGCGCCTTCTGGTTGGTAAAGGCGGGGGCGCCGTCTAGCGAAATGACGCCGGAGGCTTTCATCCGCCGGATTTGGGCGGAAGAAAAGGAAAGAGGCCCCCGGAGCAAGGAGAGGATCGGCCGCCCCTCCTCCTGGGCGGAGATTTGGTAGACGAGTTCACGAGACATGATCAAAGCCCTTTCTAACAGAACAATGGATTGGGATGATTATAACAAATCCGGGAAGGAAAGACAAAGAGCGGATGGTTGCGGCAGGGCATCCAAGAAAAAAGGAGAAGAAATTGCCGATTGGGGCTTTACAAGGTCTGCCGGGCGTGATATGATGAGAGCGACAAAAAAAGGATAGAGGCGCGGCGCGGAACAGTAAACGGGCAGAGAAGGTATTCAAAGACCCCGTTGAAAGGCCAAGCCGCCGAAACGGCGATTCAGACGTGAGTCGCCGTTGGGGCCGGTGGGAACACGACCGGCACTCCTGCCCCTGCGGGCAGAGGAGCTATCGATGGTTTTCTTGCCTTTTGAGATTGCATCGGTAGATGCAGTCTTTTTTTGTTCCCTCCGGCGGGGAACGCCGGCCCATGAAAGGAAGGAACAAACTGTGAGCAAGAACAACCAAACCAAGTCCGGGCAGGGGGAAAGCGGCTTTCGCCAGGAGATCAGCCTGTTCGGCGGCGTCAGTATCATCGGCGGCATTATGATTGGGTCGGGTATCTTTTACCTGGGCAGTTATGTGCTCCAGCGCAGCGGCATGAGCCTGGGGCTTTCGCTGCTGGTGTGGATCATCGGCGGACTGGTCTCCCTGCTGGGGGGCTTGTGCTATGCGGAGCTGGGCGCTTCCAAACCCAAGGCGGGCGGCAGCTATGTGTACCTCAGCGAGGCGTTTCACCCGGCGGTGGGATTCATGTGCGGCTTTTCCAGCTGGCTGCTGGGCGGCGCGGGTTCCATCGCGGCCATCGCCATCGCCTTTCCCAAGGCCTTTTCCAGCCTGGTTCCCATCGGCGATACGGCCGTCAAAATCGCGGCGATTGCCCTGATTTTGCTGCTGACTGCCGTCAATTATGTGGGCGTCAAGGCGGGCAGCCTGGTGCAGAATATCTTTATGGTGGCCAAGCTGGCCCCCATCGGGCTGATTCTGGTTCTGGGCCTGTTTGTCGGCAAGCAGAGCCCCAGTCTGAGCCCCATTCCCCAAGGGGGCGTTACCGCCGGCGGCTTTATCGGCATGGTGGCTTTCGCCACAGTGGCCTCCCTGTGGGCTTATGAGGGCTGGACCAACCTGAATATCGTGTCCGAGGAAATCCGCAACCCCAAGAAAAACCTGCCGCTGGCGCTGATTATCGCCATTTCCGGCTGCGCCCTGCTCTATACTCTGTTCAATTTCGCCATTTACCGGGTGCTGCCCATGGAACAGATTGCCGGCATGATCGGCGAAGGAAATATCTATCTGGGCACCGAGGCCGCCAAGCAGACCTTGGGCTCCGCTGGCCAGATTGTGGTGGTGATCGCCATGGCCACGGCTATTTTCGGTTCGCTGAACGGCTGTATCCTGGTGTTTCCCCGGCAGTATTACGCCATGGCCAAGGACGGATATTTTTTCAAGTCCTTTGCCAAGCTACATCCCAAGTATAAAACCCCCAGCGCGTCGTTGATTGTCCAGGCGCTGATCTCCATCGGCTTGGTACTGATGCGGGATCTGGACCAGCTGACCAACCTGGTGATTTTCTCCAGTATGCTGTTCAATACGCTGACCATCGCCGCGGTGTTTATCTTCCGCAAGCGGGAGCCGAACTTGGAGCGGCCTTATAAAATCATAGGATATCCGGCGACAGTGGGCGTCACCCTGCTGATTTTCATCGGCTTGATGCTCAACACCTTGATGGAAGATCCTGTTACGTCTGTCATCGGCTTGGCCGTGCCCGCTCTGGGCCTGGCCTGCTACTACTTTTTCCGCTGGTTCAACAACCGTCAGCCCGCTCAATAAAGGAGGAAACGAACAATGGACACCGTCATTTACAATGCGAATATCTATTTGGAACGGGAGCGCTTCGCTCAGGCTCTGCTTATTCAGGACGGCAGAATCGCCCAGGTAGGCGGCGACGATGAAATCTTGGCCGCCGCTCCAGAAGCAGAGAAGATCGACGCCCAAGGCCGCACCCTGATTCCCGGCTTTGTGGATTCCCATCAGCACCTGTATCATGTGGGCCAGAACCTGCTGCGGGTCGACCTGTCCCGATGCGCCAGCCTACAGGATGTGATCGACGCCGGGCGCCGATTCATCCAGGAAAACAAGATCCCCGAGGGCCAAGTTGTGCAGGGCTGGGGATGGAATCAGGATTATTTCGCAGAAAAGGGGCAGACGCCCACGCGGCAGATCCTGGACCAAGCGAGCCAAAAGCACCCTCTGATTTTCACCCGGGCCTGCGGCCATGTGGCCGTCTGCAATACTCTGGCTCTGCAGCAGGCCGGCGTGTGGGATGAGGTTCCCCAGGTGGAGGGCGGCCGGTTTGAGCTGGGGGACGACAGCCGCCCCAACGGCATAGTGCTGGAAAGCAGTGCTAAAAAGATCGTGGAAAACGCTTTGGTTCCGCCTATGGACCGGCGGCGGATGGAGCAGGCCCTGGAGGCCGCCATGCAATATGCCTCCAGCAAAGGGTTGACCTCTGTCCAGACCAACGACGTATCCGGCCCGGATTACGACGATATCCTGGCCGTTTACGACAAACTGCTCCACCAGCGGCAAAGCCTGCGGGTTTATATGCAGTGCTGCCTGATGGATCCTGCTGTATTTGAAACCTTCTTGTCTCAGGGCCATTGCACAGGCAAGGGGGATCAGTGGCTGAAAATCGGGCCGCTGAAGCTCTTTACCGACGGCAGTTTGGGAGGGCGCACCGCCTTGATGCGCCAGGATTATGCCGACGCGCCGGGGACCCGGGGCATCAGCACCCTGAGCCAGCAGGACCTGGATCGGCTGATTCAGCTGGCGGAGCAGAATGGAATGCAGGTCGCGATCCACGCCATCGGCGACAAGGCCATCGAAATGTGCCTGGACAGCTATGAAAAGGCGCTGGAAGGCCGGCCCAATCAGAACCGCCACGGCATTGTTCATTGTCAGATCACCGATAGGCCTTTGCTGGAGAGATTTCAAAAGCTGGATATCCACGCCCTGGTCCAGCCGATTTTCCTCCATTATGATATGCACGTCTGCGCCGACCGGGTGGGCGAGCGGCTGGCCAAAACTTCCTATGCCTTCCACACTATGAATCAGCTGGGCCTCCATGTGTCCTATGGCACTGATTCGCCGGTGGAGGATTTGGACCCCATCGCCAACCTGCATTGCGCTGTCAATCGCCAGGATCTGAAGAGACAGCCCGCCGGCGGCTGGAATCCGGCGGAAAAGGTGGATATTTACCAAGCTGTAGACGATTATACCGCCGGCAGCGCCTATAACGCCTTTGAAGAAGGGGAAAAGGGACGGCTAGCCCCCGGTTATCTAGCGGATATTGTGATGCTGGATCAGGATATTTTCCATATCCCCAGCGAAAAAATCCTGGATACCCAGGTGCTGATGACCATGGTGGGGGGCAAGATTGTATACAAAAAGCAAATGTAACGCAAGTGATACCATTTGATCTGAGGAGGGTGCGATAGGATGAAGCAGCTGATTCTCTGCGCGGACATGGAGGGGGCCAGCGGCATTTTCGAGGAAAACTGGGAGGCCATACGCCATGGGGAGGCCTATCCCCAGGGGAAGCTGTGGAGGCAGTTTGGACGGCAGGCGCTGACCAGCGATATCTTGGCCGTCTGCCAGGCCGCCAACGAGGCGGGGGCGGATGAAATCCTGCTCTATGACGGCCATTATGCCGGCTGCGCGGAACACAACGTGATACTGGAACAGTTGCCCGACAATGTGCGGACGTTCGACGTGCCAGAGCGCAGATTTTTCTGGCGGCGCATCCGGGGGCAGGCGGCTTGGGAGCCTTGGGCCCTTGTCACTGTGGGCCAGCACGCCCGCTATGGAGAGGAAAACGCCTATTTTCCCCATACCATTCAATCTCCGCCCATTCGGGGTTTCTGGGTCAACAGTCTTCATGTGGCGGAAATCGGGACGGCGGCGCTCAGTTTCCGAGGCGTCCCCTATGCGGCCAACGTGGGCTGCGCCGCCTCTCATCGGGAAGCCCGAGAGCTTTCTCCTCAAGTCGGCTGTATCAGCGTCAAAGACAAGACGAAAAATTGGAAGCCCAGCCCAGAGGAAACCTTTCCGCTGATTCGCCAAGGCGTCCGTCAGGCGCTGGAGGATATTGCCAACAAACCGGCTGTGGAAATGAATGGGGCTTGCCTGTGCAGGCTGGAGCTGACAGAGGGGTTCCGCTTTGAACCGCCGGCCCGCTTCAGCTGGAAAGGGGAGTTTGCCCGGACAGAAGCCTGGTGGGAGGCGCCTTATGTGGAAATGGCGCTGGAGCTTTTTAACGAGGTTCGGGAGCATATTGTACAGGGTTGAATCAAAAAAGCGGGGCAAACGCCCCGCTTTTTGCGCGCCTTGGTCCCATGAAAGCGCCTCGTGAAAAATTTTTGATACAAGCTAAGCGCCGCCCGATTCCTTTCAAAAATAATGCAATGCAACGATTATCCGCATAGCGGCTTCCAATGAAAAGGCGCCGATATGCCTGCTGAAACAGCAGGTTTCAGGCTCATTCTTCAATCAGCTGGAACTTGTGCGCCAAGTTATTCATCCGCAAAGATTGATCCGACAATTCCTGCGCGGTGGCGGCGCTTTGCTCCGAAGTGGCGAAGGTGCTTTGAATAACGGAAGATATTTGGTCGATCCCCTCGGTCACTTGAGAGATCGCGAGGGTCTGATTTTCTACCGCCTTTACAACCGCATCCACTTTAATTGTTACATTTTCCGCGATGGAGCTGGTCTTATCCAAGGACTCCGTTACTTTCGCAACCACTCGGCCGCCCTCTGCAACGGCGGCGATGGAGTCCTCTATCAACTTCTTGGTGGCTTTTGCCGCCTCGTCAGACTTAGAGGCCAAATTGCGCACTTCGTCTGCCACAACGGCAAAGCCCTTTCCCGCGCTGCCTGCGCGGGCGGCCTCTACAGCGGCGTTTAAGGCCAGGATATTGGTCTGGAACGCAATATTTTCAATGGCGTCGATGATCTTGCTGATTTCTGTGGAGGAGCCGGAGATTTTCTCCATAGCGGCGTTCAGATCCTGGACATAATTCACGCTGACTCCCAGCTGCGCGCCTGCCTGGGCCACAAAATGCCCGGCCTCCTCTGCCGCAGCCGAGGTTTGTCTGGCGTTTTCCGCGATGCTGTCGGCGGTGGCGGAGATTTCATGGATCGCGCTGGCTTGCTCCGTAGCCCCTTGGCTTAGGGATTGAGCGCCGTCAGATACCTGAACGGCGCCGTCGGCCACGGCGCCGGCGGATTGGCTAATTTGGGAAAGCGTATCTTTCAGGGAATGGTGAATTGCCTTAATAGACTGCTCCATGGCGGCAAAGTCGCCCCAATATGTACGGTCCAGCGTTTCGCGAAAATCCCCTTGAGCCATTTTGCCCAAATGATGGGACACATCCTGAGCCACATCGTTTAGACGGGACAGCATGGTTTCCAAGGCCCTTGCCAGCTGGGCGGTTTCATCCTTGGAGTTCACTTGCGGGGCGGACGTATGCAGATCGCCGTCGGCCATCTTTTCGAGCCGGGCGGCGCAGGATTGAATCGGGCCGGAGATAGACCTGCCTACTTTGACCGCCACTGGGAATGTAGCGAGCACAACAAGAACGACTACCAGAACAGTCAACACAATGCTTCGATCCAAAGAGGATTTGAACTCCCGCTGACTGGCCTCAATGGCGATGCTCCATTCCTGGTTGCCGCCAATGGGAGCGAATCCCACAAATTTGTTGTCGCCATAAAAATTATATGCCCCGAAACCGGTTTCCCCTTGGAGCATACGCTGATTTATAGCGGCTACGTCCGCTACGCTGGGGTCTGTTTTTGCGGCTTCAATCATGTTGGAGCCTTCCTCTACAATGGAAGCCTCCCGATGGCCGATTACATTGCCCTTTTTATCCAGCACATAGGCCACGCCGTCGCTGCCCATAGACAAGTTGACCACAATATCCGACAAAAAATCAGCGCTGATCCCGCCATAGACCACGCCGTCAAAGCGGCCGTTGGTAATGATGGGAACTTATAACAGGAAGATCATCTGCTGGCCGTCGCTCATAATGTCCGAGATATAAGGTTTCATTGTGGATTTGCACTGTTGAAAATAATCTTCTTCCGCATAGTTGTACCCTGTGGAAGAAAAACCGCTGGCATCCATTTTGCCGGTGTAAAGAAAACCGTTGCGCTGGGCGATGTCTTCTCGAAGCGGAATCAGCTCTGGGGCGGTAGGATCAGATTCCCGGAAAATATCAGAGGAAGCGGCTTCCTGAAGAGCCGTCCAGTAGTTCCCCATCTTCCATTCCACGGCGTCCGCAGCCATTTGCGTAGCGGGGCCCAAGGTTTTGGTCATGACATCGTCAATTCCGCCGGCGTTCAAAAGGGCTGTGATCACGCCGATCAGAGCTGAGCCGACCAGCACCACCGACAACATACTAATCTGAATTTTTGATTTGATCGACTTCATGTATCCTCTTCCTCTCATCTGATTTGATTTAGGGCAAGAGAACGCGCTTCTCTATCTACAGTATATGCAATTTTGAGCGCGCCCTTGGCCTGCGATATTTTAACATGAAGCCGCAAAATATTCAATAGATATTCTTTGTTTTGGAAGGGGCCTCTGCAATAAAGGAGCCGACGCTACGCGGGCAGTCGAGCGCGCTATAGAACGGCGGCGCCCTTCAGATCGGCGGCAGTTTTGCCGGCGAAGCCGCAGTCCTCCAGGAAGATGTTTGAAATGTCAAGGGCGGCGCGCCGCCTGCTCTTTACGCCCGTCCTCTTTTTATGATACAATGTCCGCGAGGGCAGAAGTTTGCGAACTTCGGTTTTCCGAGAAATCGATCAAAGGGAAAGGGAACCGCTAAACCAATGGGTTTACGGAAATGGAAACAGGATGAATATTCAAATCTTTGGGAAAAGCAAATGTTTCGAGACCAAGAAGGCGGAGCGATATTTCAAAGAACGCCGGGTGAAGGTTCAAAGCATAGATTTGGTGAAATACGGCATGAGCCCCGGGGAATTTCGCAGCGTCAAAAGCGCTGTGGGCGGGCTTGAACACCTGATTGACCGGCAGAGCAAGCTCTACGACCAGCTGCACATCGCCTATTTGGAGCGGCAGGAGGATATTGAGCGGGCGCTGGAGGAAAATCCGGGACTGTTCGCAACCCCCATTGTGCGCAACGGCAAACAGGCTACCGTGGGCTATCAGCCGGATATCTGGAAAACATGGGAATGAAGAAAGGGGAGCAATCCAATGGAACAGAGCAAAATTGACCGCATCAACCAGCTGACCCAGATTTCCCGCCAGCGAGAGCTGACGGAGGAAGAGCAGGCCGAGCGCCAGGCCCTGCGGCGGGAATATATCGACAGCGTAAAGCAGAGCCTGATCGGCCATTTGGACAACACCGTTATTGTGGACGCCCAGGGCGTTCGCCGGCCGCTAAAGCCCCGAGGGCCGGTGAATTGAGGCGCTGAAGATGGCGGGATATGGATTTTTGGGCTTTTTGATGCTGGGGCTGGCCGCTTTGGCACTGCTGGGTTCTGTGCTGCTGTGGATTTTGGGGCGGACCGCCCGGCGGCGCAGTCAGCCGGTGCAGGCCAAGGTGGTGGAAAACGTCCGGCGCCGGGGCGCCCGGGGCCAGGCCCTTTATTTCCCCATGCTGGAATTCCAGTGGCAGGGGGAAATCCGGCGGGTGGAATCGGTTTTTGGAACCAACTGGGAACAATATCAGCCGTCAGAAATGGTGACGGCCTATTATGATCCCCGGCTGGGCTGCATGACCGCCAAGCCCTCCCGGGCGAAAGGCGCCGTCTCCCTGGCGCTGCTCCTGCTGGCGCTGCTGCTGATGGCCGGCGGCAGCGTGATGATCGCCCTTCAAGTGGGGCTGGTGTGAGAAAACGACGGAAGAGGGGGCGAATTGTGATTTTATCGGGAGAAGAGATTCGGCGGCAAATCGGCAGCAAAATCTGGATTTCGGATTTTGACGAAAAGAGGCTCAACCCCAACAGCTATAATTTGAGGCTGCACGACGAGCTGCTGCTCTATGACGACTATGAACTGGACATGAAGCGGGAAAACAAGACGCGCCTGATCAAAATCCCCCCAGAGGGATTGCGTCTGGAGCCAGGCAGGCTTTATTTGGGCCGCGCCAAAGAATATACTCGAACAGAGGGCTTTGTGCCCATGCTGGAAGGCCGTTCCTCTGTGGGGCGGCTGGGGCTTTTCATCCATGTAACGGCGGGGTTCGGCGACGTGGGTTTTGCGGGATATTGGACGCTGGAGATTTTTTGCGTCCAGCCCTTGATTATTTATCCAAATGTGGAAATCTGCCAGATTTATTATCACACCCTGCTGGGGGATTACAAGCCCTACCAGAGCGGCAAATATCAGAACAACACCGGTATCCAGCCCAGCCTGCTGTTCCAGGATTTTGAGGGGGAGAAAAAATAAGGGGGGGACAGCCATGTCGATCTCCATCTATTATACTGCCCGGCGGCCTCAGCCCATCACAGAAGAGGAAGCGGCGCTTTGCCGCCGGATTGCGAACCGTTACGACGCCCAATACCCCTATGGGGAGCTTTACGAGGGATTTTGTATCTACGACTTGGCGGAAGAGCGGGACGAATGGGAACAAGACGTAATTTTCAGCGGCGCCACCAAGCTGCCGCCGGAGGACCCGCTTTTGATTGCTCAGATTGCCAACTGGCAGCTGGACTGCCTGGAAGAAATCACAAACGTTCTGCCTGGCGCCCAGTGGCGCGTTTATCTGGACGACCTCAACCTGGAATGGACGGAGGGCAAACGGTTTCGTTTTCCGGAGTAGATGGAATCATGAAACTGTTTGGAAAAATTTCAGATGTGGAGCAAATGAGATGACATATTTATTGGATATCTTGAGTAATTGGCTGTATCGTTTTCGCCTGTTGTATGGCTTGCTGGGTACGCTGGCCTCGCCGGTTTTGCTGGCGCTTTTGATCCAGTCTATGCTGCCGGGAGATGTTTACGAAGCCAAGGAGGATAGCTGGCGCAGCTTCCGCCAGATGATGAAGACACCTAAAACCAGGAAATTGCTTCTCTGGCTGCTGGCCGCTCAGGGGGCTCAGTGGCTGATGTTTGCCCAGTGCGCGGAAGGACCGTTATGGGAATTTTATTGGTAAATAGAGTTTTCGGTTGAACCCCTTTTTCAAAAGGGGTTGCGGGGTTCGGAGCGGCGCCCCGAGGTCTTGTCTTTTTTGGAGAGGGTGGGTTGGATGGAAGAGATTCTGACCGTTTATGACGAACAGCTGCGGCCTGTCGGCGCGGAGAGCCGGGAGCGGGTTCACCGACTGGGGCTGCTGCACCAGGTGGTCCAGTGCTGGGTCGTTTCCCCGCGGCCTGAGGGGCTGTGGATTTGGTATCAGAAGCGGGCCCAGGACAAGGCCAGTTTTCCCGGCTATTTTGACACTGCCTCGGCAGGGCACGTTCCGGCAGGAGAGGAACCGCTGGCCGCCCTTTTGCGGGAGGCTCGGGAGGAAATCGGCCTGGACCTTGTGCCGGAGCAGGTGGAATACATAGGCCGCTGGCGGGAATCCATGGATTACGGCGGCTTTCAGGATCGGGAGATTGTGGAGGTCTATCTCTATATGGACCCAGAGCCCGCCTTTTCCTTGGGGCCGGAGGTGGAGGAAATGATCCGGCTGCCCCTGACGGAAGTGGTGAAAAAAGAGCTGAAAAGGGCGGAATGCATCCGGGCAGTGGGGGAAAAGGGAGAATTTTGGGCGGAAAGCGGCCGGTTCTGCCCCCATAGCGGGGAATTTGAGGCGGTTCTTTTGCCGGCATTGCAGAAAAGGGGGTTTTGTGAATGAAAATTGAATTGCAGCGGTTTGAAGCGGCGGGGTTCCAGTGCTGGGTCTGGCTGCCGCCCCAGGCGGAGGGGGAGAGACTGCCCGCCGTCTATTGCAGCGGCGGCGACAGCCTGGAAGGCAGGCTGGACTATATTTTGAAGGACTTGGCGGCGGAGATGGGAAAAACCCTGCCGCCCTTTGCCTTGGTAGGGGTCGCGCCCCACTGCTGGGAGGACGATTTTTCCCCCTGGCGGATGCCCACTCGCCAGGGCCCGCCTTATGGGGGCAAATGCGACCAATACCTCCGGGATCTGGAGCAGATTATTCAGCAGGCGGAAGCCGGGTTCCCGCTGAAACCGGGCAGGAAGAACCGGGCCATAGCCGGATATTCCATGGCGGGCCTGGCCAGCCTCTACGCCTTGTACCGCACAGAACTTTTTGGGCAGGCAGCCTCGATCTCCGGCTCCCTGTGGTTTCAGGATTGGCAGCAATATATGGCCCAGAATAAGCCGCTGAATCTCGATACCCGAGTCTATCTTTCCCTGGGGACCAAGGAATCCAAAAACCGTCACCCGCTGATGGCCCAAATTGCGGATAAAACCCGCCAAGCCGCCCAGACGCTGCAAGAGCAGCTGAAAGGGGAAGTAACCCTGGAATGGAACCCCGGCAGCCATTTCCACGATATCCCCCAGCGCTGGCTCAAGGCCCTGCGCTGGCTTGGCCAGGGCTGGAAGGGGGAGAGCGATGAATGGGAAATAGACCCCGGCGAAATGGGGGTGAGTTATAAGGTCAAGCCGGATCGTGAGACAGAAGATTGGCTTGCTACGCCGAAGCGGCGGGAAATCTGGCGGCGATGGGGAGAGAAAGTCCCTCAGGTGGAAAAATGGGACCGGGACCGGGTGATGGATTTTTTATATGGTCATTATGAAACGAAAGAGCTGACAGTGGAACAATGGCAGGAACAGCAGCCCTGGGCGCCTTTGCATATGCTGGAGATGATAGAACGCTCTGTGCAGCAAGAAGGGCTTTCCCTAGACAAAGCCCATGTGAAAATCTATCGGCTGATAGCAGATAAACAACCCAATGCGTTTCGTCCACTGACGCCGGAAGAAGAGGTGTACATCTGGATAGAAGACCGCATCGGCTGGATTGGGGAAGAGCGCCCGCGGGACAACAGTTGGCCGCTGATAGCCTTATCCCTGCGGAAGGGATTCCAGGAAACCGCAATGGGGGTCAAAGGGCTTGGAATTGCCCTTTGCGTAGGAGATTTAGAGCAATTAGAAGAAATGGGCGCGGATATCCAGGGGATACTGGATTTTTGAGACACGAAAAAACAGGGCAGATATTTTGTCTGCCCTGCTGTTGTTTTTATGGTTCATTTGACCAAATAGATTCTGTGATATTCAAATTACAATTTCAAACGAGGTGGGTGCGTTTTCAGCATATTTACAAGAGCTATCATGTATTAAAGCAATTTTATGATAGAAATATGACACTCTACCCTCTTGATTATTTGATATATTCATATGAATCCGAACTTTTTATCAAGATCACTTTCTGATATAAATGGTCCAAGACTGATTATTTCTATCCATCGGAGTAAAATCGTCTTGTTCAAAATCATTCTTGCTGTTATGGTACGCTGACCATAAATATCTTCCATTGAAATATATGTATCATCTCCAATTTTATAGAAAGCAAGTCTGCCATGCGCAAATGAATTTCTGATGTGATTACACAAACTATCACATATTCCACCTTTGTCATTACGATAGGTCACACGAATATCTTGTAAGTTTTGAGGGAACACAATTAGCTCATTATCTGACAATGAATGACGCATATTTTCTCAATTATTAACAGATTTGAATTGATTCTTTTTGATACCGGCATATTTAATTAGTCGAGACTTTAGATCTTTAAAGTCATGAGATCTACTCTTTTCTCCCCAACGAAAAGCTGACAATGTGGTTCCTCTTGCACTCACCCCTTGTACTGGAATATGGAAGACAAAAAGACAATTATTCTCAACCACTCATCATCAAGTTCATTAAATGGGGAAGGGGTATTGAGCCATTCAGCATTGAAATCTGTAAATTCGAGTTGTTCTTTAGGTGGACGTTTAGACATAATAGTTCTCCTTATACACTCTAAGTGAAAAGAGATATATCAGTTCAGAGGTCTCGATAGGTTTTAAACAAATAGTTTTTGCGCGCATTCTTAGCTTCTTGTTGAAGCGTAGGAAGCATTTTTTTTAATTGGTGTAATCTTTTCTGCTTTTTCTCAGGATTTTCTTTCTTTATGTCTTTTTTATATTGATCAATTTTCTTTTTTAAACTCTCAATTCTCTTTCCTGTTTCCGCCATTTCACTGTCGAACTTCATTTTAAGATCTTCAGTTGAAGATAAATAAGATTTGGTGTTTTCTCCGTTTGCTAAATCTAAATTTCCATTTTGTTTTAAAAGACTTTTTCTTTGCTCTAAAAATAGGTCGATATCTTTTTCTCTTTTTAGATTTATCTTACTCAATTCCTGTTGCAAATCAGAAAGTACCTTCAACTTTTCATTATATATATGGTCATTCTTTAAAGCAGTAAGGAACGATATTTTTCTTGCAACAACTGTTCAATTTTTTCAAGTTTCAGAGCCTCTTTTTCTTCTTGCGTGAGCTGTTCATTACTTTGATATAGCAAAATCGCGCCTATGTTTTCCTGAAGAATCACATTAAGTCGTGAAGCTAACTCGACTGCGGACTTTGAAAAAGTGGAGTTAGTTATTACCATCGCAATGTCACAACCATAGTAGGCGATCCCTGCATATACCTCTTGCACAGCCTTGTTCCCGACTGTACCCTCATAATATTTGCATTGTATTCCATATTTTTTTCCGCCTTTGCTGGCAGTAATATCTACACCTTGATCCCCACTGCCTGGAGTTACTGTAATGTTAGAGAATCCATTTTTTGTAAAAATTTGGCGCATTGTTTCTCATATTGATAACCGTCCATGTGGAATGTTCCTCCTATGTCGAAATATATCAATTATTATACGCCTCTTGCTATTAGAAAGCAATAGTTACACTACGTCCGGGAGTGTCCATCCGCGCATTTTGTTATTCTGACGCTTTATTTCTTTGTGCAGTTAGATTCAGCATTACTGCTGAAAGTCAAGCAAATTCGCTATTGCGAAGTTGAGTTGTTTTATAAACTCTACAAATGGGACACTCCCATTACGTCCCGCAGAGAAGATTTGGTTCGCTTGTGCAGGTTTTACAACCTTTCCACCGATTATTTGATCGGGCTGATAGACGAGCCGATTTCTTATCAGAAATGAGGAAACGAAACCTCCGATCCTTCGCAAAAGGCGGTTGTCCCCTCAGGCAAAACGGTGTATAATAGAGCCGGAAAAAACGCCGGAGGGGCGTTGATACAGAATAACGACAGAAGGAAAGAAAGGTGTGTCGCCTGACATGAAGATTACAAAAGCGGCGGCGGCTGGGACCATGGAATCCAGCGACGTTTATGTGGAGATCCAGCCCGCCGGCCAGATCAGCGTGCAGATTGAGTCGGTAGTGTTCCAGCAGTTCGGCCGGCAGATTGACCAGGCGGTCCGGCAGGTGCTGGAGGAGCACGGCGTGACCGGCGCCAGCGTCTCGCTAAACGACAAGGGCGCGGTGGAATGCGTCATCCGGGCTCGGGTGGAAACCGCGCTGAAGCGGGCGGAAGGAGGGGAAAACTGATGCGCAGAAGTATGCTCTTTATGCCGGGCAACAACGCCGGTATGCTGCTCAACGCCGATATTTTGGGCGCCGACGCGGTGATTCTGGATTTGGAAGACGCGGTTTCCCCGGCGGAGAAGGACGCCGCCCGGATTCTGGTGCGCAACGCAATCAAAACCCTTCATTACCAGTGCCAGGTCTGCGTGCGCATCAATTCCATCGACACCGAGTTTTGGAAGCGGGATTTGGAGGAAATCCTTCCCCTCCAGCCGGATTTGATTATGCCGCCCAAAATCAGCTCCGCCCAGGACGTGCTGACGGTGGACGCCTATATGACAGAGCTGGAGCAGAAGCTGGGTCTGGAAGCGGGCAAGGCGAAGCTGATCCCGCTGATTGAAACGGCCCTGGGGGTGGAAAACGCTTTCGCCATCGCCGGCAGCTGCCCCCGGGTGACGGCCATGCTGCTGGGCGGCGAGGATTTGACTGCCGACCTGCAATGCAAGCGGACAAAAGAAGGGCAGGAGATTTTCTACAGCCGCAGCCGCATTGTGGTGGCCGCCCGGGCCGCCGGGGTGGACTGCTATGACACCCCCTTCACCGACGTGAACGACGACGAGGGCCTGCGGAAGGACGCGGCTTTTGCCAAAGCCCTGGGCTTTACCGGAAAATCCGCCATTTCGCCCCGGCACGTGGCGGATATCAACGCCGCTTTCAGCCCCACTATGGCGGACATCGAATATGCGGAAGAAGTGATGGAAACCATCCGCCTGGCCAAAGAACAGGGCAAAGGCGTGGTTTCCCTGCGGGGCAAAATGATCGACGCGCCCATCGTCACAAGGGCGCGGCAGGTGTTGGAAATGGCGGAAGCGATGGGGGTGCGGATCCATGAATAATTCCAAAGTGGTTTCATCCATTCAAGAGGCGATTCAGCTGGCCGGGCTGAAGGACGGGATGACGATTTCCTTCCATCATCACCTGCGCAACGGCGACTATGTGCTCAATATGGTGATGGAGGCTATTGCCAACTTGGGCGTCAAAGACCTGAACGTCAACGCCTCTTCGGTGTTCGACGTCCATGAGCCGTTGATCGGCCATATCAAAAACCATGTGGTCACAGGGTTGGAGGCCGACTATATCGGCGGCGCGGTGGGCCGGGCTATTTCCCGCGGCGTGTTGGAAAAGCCGGTGATCTTCCGGTCTCACGGCGGCCGTCCCAGCGACATTGAACAGGGACGCAGCCCCATCGACGTGGCTTTTGTGGCCGCCCCTACGGCGGATACCATGGGCAACTGCTCGGGCAAATACGGTAAATCCGCCTGCGGCAGCCTGGGATACGCCTTTGCGGACGCCATGTACGCCCAAAAAGTGGTGGTCATTACCGACAATCTGGTCCCCTATCCTTTGGCGGATTTCTCTATCAGCGAGATCTATGTAGATTATGTGGTGCAGGTGGAGAGCATCGGCAACCCGGCAGGCATCGTCTCCGGCACCACTAAAATCACCCGGGACCCGGTGGGTCTGGTCATGGCCCAATACGCCGCCAAGGTGATCGAACATTCCGGTCTGCTGAAAGACGGCATGAGCTTCCAGACCGGCGCCGGCGGCGCCTCGCTGGCGGCGGCCAAATATCTGAAAGACATCATGCTGGCCAAGGGGATCAAGGGCAGCTATGGCTTGGGCGGCATCACCAGCTATATGGTGGATATGCTGCGGGCGGGCTGCTTTGAAGCGCTGCTGGACGTGCAGTGCTTCGACTTGGGCGCTGTGGAGAGCATCCGCACAGACCCCCGCCACCGGGAGGTGACGGCCAGCCATTATGCCAGCCCATCTGTCCGTTCCAGCGCCGTGGACAGCTTGGACGTGGTGATTTTGGGCGCCACCCAAATCGACACAGACTTCAACGTCAACGTCCACACCGATTCCAACGGCTACATCATGGGCGGCAGCGGCGGCCATAGCGACACCGCCGCCGGCGCCAAGCTGGCCATGATTATCGCGCCCTTGACCCGGGCTCGCCTGTCCATCGTGGTGGATCGGGTGCTGACGGTTTCCACTCCCGGCGACACCATCGACGTGCTGGTGACTCAACGGGGCATAGCCGTCAACCCCCGCCAGGCCGAGCTGAAGCAGAGGCTGAAGGAGACGGGCCTGCCCATTGTGGAAATCCAGCAGCTCAAGCAGATTGCCGAAGAGCTGACCGGCGCGCCTCAGCCTATCCGCCTAGGGGACCGGACGGTGGCCAACGTGCTCTATCGGGACGGTTCTTTGCTGGATACTGTCAAAAACGTGGATTGATTGCAGATTGATTTTCGCGCCCCATGGAAGGCTTTCTTTCATGGGGCGCTTTTTCAGAAGGGCCCGAGGGCCAAGGAGGAATGTTTATGCAGGGAGAATTTTTACAGCAGCTGTATCAAAGCCCGCCGGCCGGCGCCGCCCGCCGCCGCCTGGAGGCTTTTTTGCAAAAACAGGGCTTGCGCTATGACCAAGGGGTGGAATTCGCCGCCGTTTTCTATGACAGCCAGGGCGAAATCGCCGCCGCCGGCGCGTTGCAGCGCAATGTGCTCAAGTGCGTCGCCGTGGACGAACAATACCGGGGAGAAGGGCTGACGGCTTCGGTGATTTCCGCCCTGCGGGCCGCCGCTTTCGACCGGGGGCAGCGGAAGCTGTTTCTCTTTACCAAGCCGCATAATGACAGGATGTTTGGGGAATTTGGCTTTTATGAGGTTGCCCGCACCGGCGATATGCTGCTGATGGAAAGCGAGAAGGGAGGGGCGCGGTGCTTTACCGAGTCCCTTCGCAAGGGGACCGGCCGGCAGGCCGCCGTTGTGGCCAACTGCAACCCTTTTACTCTGGGCCACCGGTATCTGGTCGAGCAGGCGGCCGCCCAGTGCGACGCGCTGCATCTGTTCATCCTTTCCGAGGACGCCGGCCTGTTTCCCGCTCGGGTGCGGATGGAGCTGGTTCAAAAGGGCGTGGCGGATTTGAGTAATGTGCTGGTCCATCCCACTTCAGATTATCTGATTTCCGCCGCCACTTTCCCTACCTATTTCCTCAAAGAAGGGCAGATTGAAAGCGGCGCCGGCGGGGCGCTGGACTTGACCATTTTTGGCCAGTATTTCGTTCCGGCGCTGGAGATTACCCGCCGGTTTGTGGGCCAGGAGCCCTTGAGCCCAGTCACAGCGTTGTATAACCGGCAGATGAAAGAAATACTGCCCCAGTACGGGGTGGAGGTCGTGGAGCTGCCCCGGAAAGAGGCGGCAGGCGCCGTAATCAGCGCCTCTCGGGTCCGGGCCCTGCTGGCGGAAGACAGGCTGGAGGAAATCCGGCCGCTGACGCCGGAGGTTACCTGGGAGTTCCTTCAGAGCCCGGAAGGGCGAGACGTCGTCCGACGGGCCAAGGAGGGCCTATGAGGGGGGCGCTGGAGGGGCCCCAAGTTTCGCTGGCCCAGGTGTTGGAGAGCCGGGATCAACGGGTTCAGGACCAAGCCCAATGGCTGGCCCGGGGGGGGACGCTGGTCTGCATGACGCTAAATATGCCCGGCCCTCAGAAACGGTTTCCGCTGGCCGACGCCGCCTTTCGTCAGGGGGAGATTTTGCTGGAAGACCGACTAACCGGGGGCGGGTTCCTCCTGCTGGAGCGGCAGGAGGCGGACAGGCCTGCGGGACTGGAGTATTTTGTCCGGGTTCAGGCGGCGGCGGAGGCTGTCAAAGCCTGCGTTTTGGCCTTGGAAGAGCGCCCGCCCTTGGGCCGCTTGCTGGATATCGACGTCATTAGTCCTGAGGGGCAAAAAATCTCCCGGCAGCAGCTGGGGTTCCCGCCTCGGCAATGTCTGCTCTGCCCCCGGCCGGCGGCGGAATGCGCCCGAAGCAGGGCCCATGGCATTGAAGCGGCGGCGCAAAAGGCGGTTTCGCTGATGGAGGATTATTTTGACGGGCAGTTCGCCCAGCGCTGCGCCGCGCAAGCCCAGCGGGCTCTGCTCCATGAGGCGGCCTGCGCGCCCAAACCCGGCCTGGTGGACGGCGGCAACAGCGGCGCTCATGGAGATATGGACCAGTTTTCCTTTCTGAACAGCGCCGCCGTTTTGGGGGACTATTTCCGCCAAGCCGCTTGGCAGGGGATTCGCTTTGAGGGGCCGCCGGAGGAGCTGTTGCCCCGGTTGCGGCCTCTGGGGCTAGCGGCGGAGCGGGAGATGCTGGCGGCCACAGGGGGAGTCAATACTCATAAGGGGGCTATCTTTTCTTTGGGCATCCTGTGCGGCGGCGCAGGCCGCCTGTATCGACAGGGCGAAAAAATCCGCCCGGAACATCTGTTGGCCCTGGGGGGGGCAATCGCCGCCCCGGCGGCGGAGGATTTCGGCCGGGAAGGGGCGGATACCGCCGGCCGGCGCCTTTATCGACAGATGGGGGTTTGGGGCGCCCGAGGCCAAGCGGCCGCCGGCTTCCCTGGAGTCCGGCTGGCTCTGAAAGCCTTGGAACAGCGTTTGGCCCAGGGCTTTGGCTGGAACGCCGCCTGCTGCGGCGCCTTGTGCGCCCTGATGGCCCGGACAGAGGATACCAATCTGCTTCACCGGGGCGGCCGAGAGGGGCTGGATTTCGTCCGGCAAAAGGCCGCGGAGATCGAGGGGAAGGCCGAGACAGAGAAAGAATTGCTATCCCAGATGGCGGATCTGGACAAGCTGTTGATTCGCCGGAATTTGAGTCCCGGCGGCTGCGCGGACCTGTTGGCCGCCGCCCTGTTCGTCCGGTTTATATCCGAGCGATAGGAATTCCGGACGATTCGCCGCAAGCCAGAAGCTGGCCTTTGACAATAGGCGGTTTGTTTGATAAAATAAAAAATACAGACGAAAAAAAGCGGGCGATCCGCCAAAACCAAAACAGAGGAAAACGAGGGGGATAACGATGCACAAATTGATTGAAACGCTGCGCAGGGAAGTGGCCCCGGCTCAAGGGTGTACCGAGCCTATTGCGGCGGCTTATGCGGTGTCTATTGCGGCGGAGCAGCTGGAGGGGCCGGCAGAGCGCATCCAGCTCTATCTCAGCGGCAATATTGTGAAAAACGCCCTGGGCGTGGGAATTCCCGGCACAGGGCGGACGGGCGTGGATATCGCGGCCCTGTTGGGCGCCGTTATCCGCCGTTCTGATAAAAAGCTGGAGATCCTCAACGGCATGACAGAAGAACAGCTCCGGCAGGCCGAGGCGCTGCTGGAACAGAAGATTTTGAAGGTGTCGCTGAAGGAAGACGCCCCGGAGCGGCTGTATATCGAGGCCGTGGTTCAGGGCGGCGGCCATACGGGCCGCTGCGTCATCCAGCGTTCTCATACCAACGTAACGTTGATTGAAAAGGACGGCGTTCCCTCTTTGCAGAGCCAGGACCAGAGCGGTTCCGGAGCTCAGGCGGAAGACCATGCAGAACTGTCTGTAAAAGAAATTTATGAATTCGCGACGACGATTCCCTTTGAGGAGATTTCTTTCCTGCTGGAGGGCGCCAAAATGAATATGGCGGTTTCGGCGGAAGGCCTGCGGGGAGATTACGGCTTGCGGGTGGGCAAGGCTCTCAGCGGCCAGTTGGGCAGCCTGATTCAGCCCGCTCTGGGCAGCCGGCTGGCCGCGGCCGCAGCGGCGGCGGCCGACGCCCGGATGGACGGCTGCGCCATGCCGGTGATGACCACCGGCGGCAGCGGCAACCAGGGCATTTCCTGCACCGTGGCCGCCGCAACCTTGGCGGAGCATCTGGGCTCCAGCCCGGAGCAGCTGGCCCGGGCGCTGGCCCTCAGCGATTTGGTGACCGTACATATCAAGAGTTATATGGGGCGTCTCTCCCCCCTATGCGGCAGCGGCATCGCCGGCGCCGCCGGCTCTTGTTGCGCCATGATCTACCTGATGGGCGGCTCGCTAGAGCAGATGGAAAAGGGGATTCAGATGATTTTGGCCAATCACACGGGCATGATTTGCGACGGCGCCAAAACCACCTGCGCTTTGAAAATCGCCACCGGCATCCAGGCCGCGGTTCTGTGCGCCAGCTTGGCTATGGAAGGGATTTGCCCCTGCGAAAAAGAGGGCGTTGTCTGCCGCGACGTGGAGGATACCATCCGGGGCGTAGGGCAGATTTCCAACCAGGGAGTCCCCCAGCTGGATCCCATGATTTTACAGGTTATGCTGAATAAATAGACGCGTCTTTCGGCGAGACGTGCAAAAATTGACAGGAACTGACGTTTTCAACCCCTGACCCGCCCGTTTGGGGACAGCGCGGACTGTGACGGCGGGCCGTATCCATTGGGGGTACGGCCCGTTTTGATCTTTTTGGGAAAGGGAGCGGATGCAGATGGAAACCGTCGTATTGCTGGCGCTGGCGGCGGCCGCCGGCCTTTGGCTGATCTGCCGCCAAATCGCCTATCGCCAGAAGGGCCGGGCGCTGCGGCGCCTGGCCCAGCCGGGGCCCCTGCTGGACGCGGAGCCGGTGAAGGGCTTTCACTATGTGGAGGGCAACGAGTCCATTCTCCCCCTGTTGCGGGAGGGGGAGAGGCTGATTTTGTGTCGGGAGCCGGAGAATATCCACGATTGCAACGCCGTCCGCCTGTTGCGGCAGGACGGCCAAGCCATCGGCTATCTGCCCATGGCCTTCAATAGCATTCCTGCCGCTCTGCTGGACCAGGGGATTCCCCTGGCCGCCCGGCTCGGCCTGGGCCAGCCCGGCCAGCGCCGTTGGCTGGAGGCGCGGCTCTATTGGCCTGGCGGCAGGGAAGCCGGAGCGCCCTCTGCGGAGGCGCCGGCCGGGATTGAAGAGCCGGAAAGGGCCAGAGCCGGCGCCCGGGGCGTTCAGTTGTTGGCTGCGGAGCGCCGCCAGCAGCTGTGCCGCCGCCGGCCTCGCCTCTTCGGCGGCCTGTTTCTGGACGTGGTTTTGCTGGAGGAAGGCCAGGGGAAAGGGCGTGCGGAGCGGCCGGAAAGGGCCCTCCCCTTGTTGGACGCTCAAGGCGGACAGAGGGGCTGGATGCCGCTGGAGGCTCTGCCGCCCCGCTGCCGGCAGATGGTCGGCTGTATGCTGGCGCAGGGTCAGAGTCTTTTCGCTTGCCTAGACGAGGAGGTTTCGCTGCCTTCCGCCGGGCTGTATTGCGCCGCCCTTTATTGGAAAGTCGACGGATGAAAGCAGAGCGTGCCAAACCATTTTTGCGGCGCCCGGGAAAAGAAAGAAAAAGAGAAGCCTTATTTCACAGGGAGGCGGGGCAAAGAGAAGGGCCCCGGGGATTGGAACTGTAATTATATCATCAAATGGAGGTGCTTTTATATGGCCAAAATTGTGACGACCCAGCAGATCCAGCAGAAATTGAAAGAGGACTTTGCCCGGAAATATCGCCGGTTTGCCTCCTATGTAGAGGCGGGAGACCTTTGGGATTCCCTGATGGATACGGTGTCGGATCCCGTGTTGCTGGGGCATTATCAATTCTGCAACGATGTGATGGGAATCCCGCCGGCGCGGGTCCATTTTATGGTGTGGGGCCAAAGGTTGGGCCAGCTGAACCGGGAAGAGAAACAGGCGCTGGGCGCTTTTTGGGGCTTTGTGTTCAAAGAAGCTCTGGGATATACCGACCAGCAAAGCGTATCCTGCGTGATTGGCGGCCTGAAAACGGCCAGCCGATATACCCGTATGGACAGCCCGCCCCTGATTTGCGGAGAAGGGGAAGGCGGCCTCGGGCAGGCGGCTGTCTGAACGAAAAAACAGGATTAGCCTGTTTTTTCGTCTGGACAGGGAAGCCAAAACGCGAAACGCGAAAAAAGATAGGAAAATAACGCAATACGGCGGCTGTTATCAGCCGCCGTATTGCGCGTTTATGGGGAACTTTCTCTTTTAAGCCAAGGCGGAAAAGGGCGTCCGAGCCTCGGCCTCGCTGTTTTGGTTCTGAGGCTCAGGCTGAGAATTGCCTTTGGTGACAGTGCGGGTAGTTCCGCCGGAAACATAGGCTTTGCCGCATTCTGGGCAGATAGCCGTGTGCATCGTCACCGATTGGCTGACCACCCGACGGTCTTCCCGCCGGGCTTTCGCCTGCTCCCGCACGACGTGTTCCATTTCGTGCCCCCGCACAGCGGAAGGGGCTTGATCTGGGTCGATGCGGGTAGGCGTCTGGTACGAAACGCCCATATCGTCAGACCCGTCCTGGTATTTTCGCTGTTCGCAGGTTTGACATTCCCCTTCTTCCAGGGCTTTCTGAGCGGCTTCCGCCCCCATAGGCTCCTGGCTTTCTGGGTTTTTCAGGGCTTGCGGCGCCTCTTGTCCGGGCAAAGGCTGGCCTTCCGGGTATTGGATGCGCATCCGCACAGCCATTTCTACCGGGTCGGCGCCCTGGCGGATGGAAAAGCCCAGGTCGCCGGGGCCCAGCTCGTCGCCTTTGACGGCGGATACCGGCGGCGCCGGCTGAACGGGGGTTTCCAGCGAATCGGCTCGGCGAGCCGCCGTCACGCCGCTGGCCCGCTGGGAGGCGGCCAGGCGCTCCGCTTGCCCCGCCTGGCCCACAGAAAGGCGGCCATAGGCGTAGGGATTATAAGAATTGGCATAAGAAATCGCGCCGATCATCAAAATCACCTCGGTTCACAGCAGTCCCAGGGGTTTAGGCGTAGGTATCGATAAACTGCCCCTTGGACGGCGCCGGCAGGTCGGGGAGCATATTCACCAACTCTTGGCCGGCCAGCTCCTGGGTATCCATCATCTTTTTGGTAACGGCAATGGAATAATTAGCGGCCGTCTGGGCGGCGCTCATATTCATAGCCATGCTGGCGATAGATTCCATCATTGTCTATTCCTCCTTTTTGTTCGGTTTGGTTCCCTTTTCAGGGGCCGGCTGAGGGCCTTCCGCCTGGGCGGCGGGCTCTCGCCGTATATCAAGCACGCCGCCCAGCAGGCTCAACAGCTCGTTGGGGGCGGACTCTTCCATTGCGGAATCCCGGTTGGCGGCGCTGGCCACAGCCAGCTCGCTGCGCAGGATGGGGACATGGTCTGGGGCGGAAATGGCCAGGCGCACCCGCACGCCGTCGATGGAAACCACAGAAACTGTGATATCCTCCCCAATCAGCAGGGATTCCCCCGCCCGGCGCTGCAAGATCAGCATGAGGGGGCCTCCTCGCCGCCAAATTCCGCCAGCGGATGACGCATTTCATAGGCGTCGGTTTCCAGAATAACCTGGCGGGCCTGGCGGGTTTCTGGGTTGACGGCGATGGGGCATTTCAGGTTGACTGTGCTTTCGGCCACCGGCTTTTTAACCACGCACAGCACATAGTAAGCAAGATCCTGGCTGTCTTGAACGCCCAAAGACTGGAGCTCGGCGGGCTGGAGCACAGGCTCGTAATCCAGCTTCAGCGAGAGGGGGTTCATGGAGACAAAGGCCAGGTCCGGGGTCTGAATGCTTTGAAAACACAGCAAAGAGCCGCCCTCAAAGGGGATCAGCAAAAATTCCCGCTCTGATTCAAAGCCGAAAAGGCCGGCGGGGAAAAGGATTTTTTCATCCTCGTCATATTCGATTTCGCCAAAATATTTGGTCTGGATCTTCATACCTTCCTCCTAACGGAGCCAATCAGGCCTCCACGTCTATCGGCTGATACTCCGGGTCGGCGGAGGGGGGCACATACAGCGGCCCGCCTATATATTTGATGACTACATCCGGCTGCTGCTTGACAGAAAGCTCGATATCGCCGGGCGTAAACTCAAACTGGGGTTGGTTGACCCGCCAATCGAAGTTCAGCTTATCCATTTCATAGCGAATCTGCATTTCGCCCGGGTCCCAGGAAATCTCTGGGCCGACGGAGGGCAAAAATTCCAGACCCACGTTGGTTTTGAGGTTGCGGTTTTGGGCGTCGGCGGCAAACTGAGTCACCAGCTCTTGGCCGATCTTGGCGTCCAGCAGCAGCTGGCCCTGCTGGGCGTAGGTAGCGGTGGCCTCATAGGAAGCCTGCTTGCCTTGCTGGGCGTATTGCTCAACAGAGCGCATGGCCGTGGGGCACACCGAATTGCGGGCCTCAAAGGTGTCGATGTTCAGCCGGATAGGGCGGCTTTTTATGCTCAGGCCGCCGTCCCCTCGGGAAATTTCCAGCTCGGCTGTGCCGCGGCTATATTCCATCTTGGCGTGGGTGACCTTCATCTCAATTTCAATGGGGACGGTTTTAATTTCAATCAAGGGATACATAAGTTCATCTTGCGCTCCTTTCCTGTTTCTATTTTTAGAGAAAACTCAACGGCAAGGCCGGTTTCCCGGCCTTGTCGCTGCAGACGAACTAATTCATATAATCGATCAGGCTCTCGGACAGGATGCTGTTGCCCACCTTCAGGGCCGCGTTGTAACAATATTGGGCCCAGACAAAGGAGGTGATGGCGTCGGCCATATCCACGTCCTCCAGCTCGCTGTATTGCTCTTGCAGGGTGTAAAAGCTCTCTTCCAGCAGCTCCAGGTTGTTTTTCAGCTTGGTGGTAGAGGCGTCTGTGTTGATAAACTGGGTGGTGTATTCAGAAGAACGGCTTTCCAGCTTGCCTGTCAGCTCGTAGAACTCGTTGTAATCCGCCTCGGTCCAAGGCTTATCCTGGGCCCGGGCGGCGATGTCGCTGAGCTTCTGGACGATGGAATAGATGTTTTTGGGGTCGCCGTCTGCGTCTGTGCCGTAGCCCAGATAAGTCAGGCCGTTGAGGGCCGCGTTGAAGCCGCTGGCTTCAATCAGCTCGCCCTTGATATTTTCCTTGAAGCCCAGGCCGATATCCACAAAATACTTCTCGTCGGCCAGGTAATCCAGCTTCGCCAAGTTCTTTTGGCAGGTTTCGTAGTCCTCCTGGCTGATTGTCTCGATGTTTTCCGTGTTCAGATAAAAGTCGCCGTTGGGATCGATATTGCCGTCGGCGTCTACCGTAACAGGGGCGCCAGTAGCGTCCCGCAGCACTCTAGGCTGATCGGCAGGGTCCATGCCGTCAAACGCCGCTTTGTCCATAGTAGAGACGCTGCCTGCTTTGATATAATACTGCCCGTTGGCGTCGATATTGCCTTGAGCGTCTACCTTGAATTGGGCGTTTCCGTTCGCGGCGTCCTGCACCACGGCGGGGACTTCGGCGTCCACAGGGATACCCCGGTAATAGAGCTTGTTGTCGATAACCTCAAAGGGGACGTTTTGGCCGTCTGCGCCGGCGAAGACAAAATTGTCGCCGTATTTGGTGTTCATGCTCTGGATGATGGTGTCGGAAATCTGGCTCAAGGTACGGCTCAGGGCGGCCCGGGCGTCGCCGGTGGGCTCGTTGAGAACCCGCAGAGCGGCGTCTTTCAGGGTGGCCAGGTCGGAACCGTTTTCCGTGGCGATCATTTCGTTGACGGCTTGCAGCGCGCTGACGCCCTGCTGATACTTGCGGTAGGTGTCGTCGCAGATATTGTATTGGCTTTGGGTGGCCATGCGGGCCCGCCGCAGCTGAAAAGACTTGGAGGCCGCGGCCGGGTCCTCTGCGTAAGAGTTGAAATTGCGCTGGGTTAACATGGTATTCCGGGAGTTGTTCAGCGTGATGAAGGAATTCATCAGGTTGGTACGGTAGCCCCGGAGCACGCCGCCTGTGGTGGCTCGAATCATAGAGCGGAAACCTCCTTAATCATTATCTGCCTGCAAGGCCGGTGTTGTTGATCAGCCGGTCCAGCGCCTCGTCGATGGCGGTCATCAAGCGGCAGGCGGCGGAATAGGCTTTCTGGTATTGCATCATATTCATCGCCTCGTCGTTCAGGTCCACGCCGGAAACGGAGTCCCGGCCGGTGTCCAGCTCTACGGCGGCGGCATAGTAGGTGTTGAGCATCACGTTGGTGCTGCGCCGGTCGTTGCCCAAAACAGAGCACATATTGTCCATCATATCGTTGAAGGAACCCTTGAAAAGGTGGGTGCTGGCGGCGTCCGGGTCCAGGTCCTGGGGGTTGTATTCCAGGGGCTTGTCGATCATACTGATCATATGGCTGACGTTCTCGCTCTGGGTGGTGTTTTGCACATCGCCAAAGGGTTTCATATAGCTGGTGACGATATGGGTGTCGCCTTTGGACCAGCCCAGCGAGATGGAGATGTTGGCGGCGGTGATGCCGTCGGCGTCGTCGGTGTCGCCCTGTTTGCTGAACAGATTGCCGCCGTCAGAGTGTTTTACGCCGTTGGCGTCCAGATAAGCCTGAATAGAATCGGCGGTATAGGTATTGCCGTCTGCGTCAGCGATACCCTGGGGGAATTTCTCGTTAAACGCCTTAGTCTCATTGTCCGTCATATTCTTGTTCAGCGTGGCGGAAACTTCCTTGCCGTCTGCTACTGCGTCAGCTGGGTCTGTTCCCAGATAATTTCCGTCTTTATCCACATAGTAAGTGACTGTAAGCTCGGGCAATTTCTCATAAATGGGGTTGCCCTTGTCGTCTTTTTTGCCGGTTTCCTGCAGATAATTTCCGTTTTCATCCACCAGATGGCCGTTGTTCAGGCTGTTGTATTGCTGGGCAAACTGCCGGGCCAACAGGTCCAGAGATTTCCGGTAATAGGGGATGCCCCGCTTGACAGCGGCGCTTTCGTCCACGCCGTTGATCGTTCCAGAAGAGGAAAACTCGCCGGCTTCTGTCAGCAGCTCCCGAGCGGATTGCAGGGAACCAAAGAGATCGTTGTCGTCCAGGTTGACGGGCTGGGTGTGGTAAATAGCGGTGGTCACTTCATACCACTGGCCGTTGATTCTCTGCTGGGTGACGGTATAAGTTACCTCGGGGGTGTCGGCCGGAGGAGTCAGCGTGGGGAGATTGGCGTCTGTGCCTGGGATTGTACCAGGAGGGTCTGCAGTGGGCTTGCCAAAGGTCACTGTCGGCGCTGTGCGAGCAGGCACAGTGACGGTAGCGTTGGCCGGTTTTGTCGGAGGCGCGTTGTTGGCGGCCGCGCCAGGGGTTTTGGAGGTGAATACCAGATTGCTGCCGTTTGCCGTTATATTATAATCGTTGTTGTTCAGGTTTCCCGCCAGGAAAAGCGCCATTTTTGCGGGGTCGTTGGCGTCCGCAGCCGGAATTTGCCCGGCGCCGGCGCCCACAGTGAAAGTTGTGCCGTCGATTTCAAACGTATCGCCGTCCTGCCAGTTTTTAGAGCTGTTGAGAGCCATGGTATAAATTGCGGCAATGGCGTTTGTGGGGGGCGTAGCGTTTGGATCGGCGTCAACGCCTGGAGTAGTTAAAGTCGGATTGCGGAAGCTCAGGGTCGGCGTCGTGCGGTTTGCCATCTCAATCTTGATTTCCAGCAAATCTTTGGGCGCGTCGGGCCCCTGACTGCCCACTTGGCCAGGATTTTTGGCGGTGAGCTCTAATTTACCATTATTAGCGACGACAGTATAATCCTTGTTCTGTCTGCCGTTGATTTTAGTTGCCAAGAAATTCGCCAGCTTTATAGAGTCGTTGGCGATATCCAGCGAAAGCTCGCCCTGACCCACAATGAACTCCTGAGAGCCCATGGTAATTTTATCCCCAGCGGCAAAGACGCCCGTCTTGGTGATATCGATGGCGTATTTTGCAGGAGTGCCTTCATCGCCAGGCGCAACCACAATCGGTTTTTTAACGGTAGAGCTGCTAATCCATTCCCGGCCTTTGGCGTCCAGCAGTTTGGTCAAAGACAAGTTATAATTGTCGTTGGGAACTTGTTTGGCGTCGGCTTCGTCGTTGGTTCCCGCTCCGGCATCGTCCAGGTATTTGAAACCGAAAATTTCTGTATCAGGGTCGTTTGGATCGACTTTGCTGGGGTCGTATTGGGGATTGATCTGGGGGAAAGACTCCGGCATTTCCAGCTGAGCGGCAAAGATGCCGTCCACCAAAATGGAGCTGTCCGACTGCACGTCGGGATCCGGGTTGGCGTTGGCCAAGCGGATGGTCAGCTTTTCCACCAATCTGCCCGCGCCGATGTCCTCTTCGGTGTAGACGACGTCGATCTTCATGTATTGAGAAAGCTCGTCGATCAGCCGGTTCCGCTCGTCCCGCAGCTCCAAGGCCCGGTCGCCGTAAATCTCGCTGTTGCGGATAGAATCGTTCAAATCTCGGATATTGGTGAGGATTTCATTGGTCTTGGCCAGATCCTGCTTGAAGGCGGTCTCTGTGTTTTTTTGCAGGGTTTCCAGCTTATCCGCATAGGTATGGAACAGGGTGGTCAGGGCTTCGGCGGCGGATTTTGCCAGCGTGTCGTTGGATTGGGAGCCGGCGCTGCTGCCCAGGGCCCGCAGGGCCTCGGAAAGCTTTTGGAACTGGGCGTAGAGCAGGCCGTCGCCTTTGTTTTCGCCCTTGCCGATTTCGTCCAGAATGGCGGCGATATCGTTGAGGCCGGAGAGCTTTTTATCCATGGCGCCCACGCTGGCCATCTCCGTCCGATAGCGGATGTCCAGATAAGGGTCCCGGATTTGGTTGATATTGCGCACCAGAGCGCCGCTCCCCACTTTGGCGTCAAACTGGGAGCGGTAAAGGTCGCTGCCGCCTACGGACAGGCTCACCTGGTCCAGCACTTGGCGGGTGTAACCGGTGGTGTTGATATTGGCGATATTGTTACCCACCACGCTCAGGCCCTTCTGGGCGGCGTAAATGCCCAGCCTGGCGGTGGTAAAGGTGCCAAAAGTACCGATACTCATATGATAAAACTCCTTATATATCGATCAGGTGAATAAAAAATCAAAAAAATTGCCGAAAACGCCTGTTAGGCCCGGAAATCGGTCTTCATCCGCTTGGGCGGCTCGGGGACAGGGGCGGCGTAACCCGGAACACCCGCCGTATCCACGCCGGAGGCCGCGATGACTTTTTCAATCTCGTGCAGATTGAGCTCCAGGGTGTTGCGGGCCACTTCGGTGGCGCAGCGATATTCCTGGTAGCTGCGCAGTAGCTTCTCGGCAGTCTGCCGGGCTTGAATCTGCATGGAATCAGGGTAGCGGCTGGCCAGCTCGGAGAGGGAAGAGCCCTCCAGCCCCAGCTGGGACACGGCTCTCAGCCGCTTTTGCTCCAAGCCCCGCAGATTCAGCGTCATAGCCTGTTCCTGCTTGAGGGCTTCGTCCAGCGCCGTCAAATCGTCTTTTTTAACGGCTTGGGTTTTTTGCCTGGCCAGCTCGCTCAGCTGGTCCAAGCGGCCGCTGAGCTCGTTCAGCAGCGATAGATAAGCCTGACGCGCCTGTTCCATCTATTCGCCCTCCCCTAAAAACAGAATCCGGGCGGCGATAGCCATGGGGTCCGGCGTATACTGGCCCAAAGCCACCTGCTGTTTCAAAGTCTGAATATCGCCGGTGGTGGTGGCCGTTCGCACTTCTTGGGCCAGCCGGCTGACGGCTTCCATGTGAAAACGGCTTTCTTTGGTGGATACGGCGGATAGAGTGACGCTGTCGTAGTTGTTATGGCCCGGGTTGGCCTGGGCGCGGTTTTCGCGCTCGATATTGGCGCGATAGGTTTTTTTTGTCGGCGCGACAGAGGAAATTGCACCGTAACCAGAAGAAGTCAGCACTATATCTCACATCCTTTTCCTAAACGTCCGATGGGAAGCGTTCAATAATTATATCGGCCCATTCCAATGAAAAATAAGAAAGGAGACGCCATTTCTTTTTCATCCGGCGGGGTTTGACGGCAAAAATCCCGGCCTTTTTTGTAAAAGGACCGGGATTTGAAAACAAAGTGTAAAAAATAAAACAAAGGCCCTCGCCGGCCGCAGATTACAGGGTTTTCAGGTGGCGCAGCAGCGTCGCGGCCACATTGTCGCAGGAGGCCTGCACCATCACCGCGCCGATTTTGTGGGCTACGCCGGGCATTCCGTAAACGACAGAGGACTCCTTGTCCTGCCCGATGGTGAAGGCGCCTTTTTGGCGCATGGCCAGCAGGCCGGCGGCGCCGTCCTGGCCCATGCCTGTCATAATAATACCCACCATTTTACAGGACACTGCGTCGGACATGGAGTGGAACAACGCGTCCACTGAAGGCCGGTGGCCGCTGACCTTTTCGCCCGGCGAACAGGAGACGGTATACCGCCCGCCCACCCGGACCACCCGGCACTGTAAATCGGCGGGCGCCACCAAAGCCAGGCCCCGGCGGAGCTCGTCGCCGCTCTTGGCCTCCCTCACCTCCATGGCGCACAAGCGGTCCAGCCGCTCGGCGTACATCTTGGTGAACCCCGGCGGCATATGCTGCACAATCACCATAGGCGGGATATCGGCGGGCAGCCGTTTCATAACGGCCAGCGTGGCCTCGGTGCCGCCGGTGGAGGCGCCCAGGCCGATGATCACGTTGTTCAGCCCCGGCGCCGCTCCCAGAGGCGGCGGCGCCCCTTCTTTGACGACAGGGGCTTTGACCGGGGCCGGACGCACCTTGGCTTGGGCGGCCGTCAGCACTCGCTGGGCCAGATCTGCGATGAAAGAAGGAACGCTGGCCTGCCCCTCGGGCTTGCGGACGAAATCCACCGCGCCCACGGCAAGAGCGTCAAAAACTTTCAGGTTCAAAGAAGAAACCAACACCACCGGCAGGGGGTGGGTCGGCAAATATTGCTTAAGGAAATCCAGCCCGCTGATACCGGGCATCTCCACATCCATGGTGACGACGTCCGGGTTCAGCTTGGCCAGTTTGTTTCTCGCGTCTAACGCATTGATGGCAAAGCCGATCACATCAATACGGGGGTGGGCGGAAAGGCCCCGGATAATCATGTTGCGGGCGACCAGGGAATCGTCCACCACCATTACGCGGACTTTTTGAGTTGGCTGCATTGGCCGCGCCCTCCTTTTATTTTTGGAATGTGGCGGTGGCCAGCCTGCGGTAGGGGGTGTTTTGGCTCAGGTTTTCAGAGTAGCTGATGAGCAGATACCCCCCCGGCACGGTTGCGTCATAAAAGCGCTGCACCAAGGCGTCCTTGGTGGGCTGGTCAAAATAAATCATCACGTTTCGGCAGAAAATCACGTCGAATTTCCGGCGGAACTTGATGGGGTCCATCAGGTTGAAGGTCTGGAAAATCACATTGTCTTTGACGGCGGGAGCTACCATATAACGCCCCCCCGGCTGGGGAACAAAGTATTTTTTCTTCCAGTCGGCGGGAATGGTGTCGGGCAGTTCGTATACCCCACGGCGGGCGGCGGCCAGCGCCTTGGAAGAAATGTCGGTGGCCAGCAGGCGGGTATCCCAATTTCTAGCGTCCGCGCCCAGGTAGTCAAAGAGGTACATCGAAATGTTATAAGGCTCCTCGCCGGAGGAGCAGCCGGCGCTCCAGATGGCCAAAGTCTTATCCTTCTGGTGCCGGCGCACAATATCCGGGATGATATTTTTGCGGAAATAATCCAAATGATCCTGTTCCCGCATGAAAAAAGTGTAATTGGTGGTCAGTTTATCCAGCAGCAGCGTGACTTCTGTCTCGTCCTTGGTCTTCAGCAGGTTGCTGATGAAATCCGAAAAGCTGGAATACCCTTTTTGGCGGATGGAGGCGGAAAGCCGGCCGGTGATCAGCTGCCTTTTCTGGGAGAGATCGATGCCATAGTTGCTCTGTACAAAGCGGACCAGCTTGGCGAAATCCGCGTCCGAAATCGTCATGGGGGAAAAAGCGCCCATGCCGCCCTTGCCCAGATTAGTCATGGGGCATCAGCTGGTCGCAGTCCAACACCATCATTGTTCCAGAATCGTCCGGCAGGGAACACATGCCCGAAACCAGCAGCTGCTGGCTGTGGGCGGGCATGGGCAGGATATTTTCTTTGGGGATATCGATCATCTGGTCCACCGCGTCCACCAGGATGCCCAGCTGAGTGCCCTCAATATTCAGCACGATGATCAGATTAGAGCCCTGGTTTTCGTCTTCCATATGCATTTTGCCCAGGCGAAGACGGACGTCCACGATGGGGATGATTTGGCCGCGCATATTGATGATACCCGGAATATAATCGGGCATCATGGGCAGATAAGTAATGGGCAGGTTGGTCAGAATTTCTACCACCCATTCGGCCACCACGCCCAGACGCAGGCCGTCGCACAAAAATATCAGGAATTTTTGGGAGTCTATCGCTTCCTCCGCCGGGGCCAGGTCGGCCAGTTGGTCTTCGGTGGCGAATAAAATCTCGTCGTTCATTGGTTGCTTCCTCCTTTTTGCGCCGGCTTACGCGCCGTGGGCGGCCGTATAGAGATTGGCCACGTCCAAAATGATGCTGATACTGCCGTCGCCCAGCAGCGTACAGCCGCTGATGCCGTAATTCTTGATATTGAAACTGTTCACATAGCCGGGCAGCTGTTTGACGACCACCTGCTGTTCGCCCAAAAGCTCGTCGACAAACAGGCAATAGGAACAGTCGCCCGATTCTAACCAGAGCAGAATGCCGTCTTCGATTTCTGTGCAGCCATTGTTGAGCTGGTACAGGTCTTTGGCCCGGATGATGGGGTAGAAGTTATCCAGCGCCTTGATGACTTCGCCGCTGCTGGAATCATGAATCACATCTTGGGCCGTCACCTTCATGCTGGAACGGATGTTGTTGATGGGGATGGTGAAGATGGAATCGCCCACAGAAACCTCCATGCCGTCCATGATGGCCATGGTCAGCGGGATGCGGATGGTGGTGGTCATGCCTTGGCCCAGGGTGCTGGAGATGGTGACGTTGCCGCCCAGTTCTTCCACGCTCCGTTTGACTACGTCCATGCCCACGCCCCGGCCGGAAAACTCTGTCACTTCCACATTGGTGGAAAAACCGGGCGCCAGCAGGAAGTTGAGGATTTCCCGGTGGGTGTATTCCACGTCGGGGGAGGCGATGCCCTGGCGAATGGCCTTTTTGAGCACGGCCTCGTCGTTGACGCCCCGGCCGTCGTCGATGATTTCGATGATGACTTCGCTGCCGGTGTCCCGGGCGGACAGGATGATTTCGCCCACCGGGTCTTTGCCGGCGGCGATCCGTTCCTCCTGGGTTTCCTCAATGCCGTGATCCATAGAGTTGCGGATCATATGCATGATGGGGTCGCCGATGTTGTCCACAATGGTTTTGTCCACCTCGGTGTTTTCCCCGATGAGGGTCAGCTTGGCCGGGCGGTTCAGCTTTTTGGTCATGTCCCGCACAATGCGGTTCATTTTTTGGAACGTGCCGGAAACCGGGACCATCCGCAGGGACATGGAGACGTCCTGCAGCTCGTCGGTGAGCTTGCGCAGCTGCCGGGCGGATTTGGAGAAGGTATCCAGATTCAGCCCCTTCAGGTCTGGAGAAGAGGTGACCATGGATTCTGTGATGACGATTTCGCCCACGATGGCGTTGAGCTGGTCCAGCTTGCTCAGGTTGACGCTGATCAGCGTCTCCTTGGGATGCTGCTGACCGCCGCCGGCCTGGGCCGCCGGCTGAGCGGCCGCCGCAGGGGCGGCGGGCTTGGATTCGGGCGGGGCCGCTTGGGCCGGCGCCTGGGGTTCCGGCTCGGGCTGAGCGGGGGGCTGATAATCAAAGGGCTGGTATTCCCGCACAGAACCGGAGGATTTGATAATAGGCAGGGCGGTTTCCCGGTCCTCCGGGTGTTTGAACATCATCAAAAAGCCCTGTTCGACGACTGTTTCCGACGTGGCCGGATTCTGCTCCACGTCGGCGGGCGAGAAGATAAAATCGGATTCGGCGCAGTAATCCCGCACGGAAGCCACTAGCATAAAGGAACGCAGGCTCTCCATGCCGCAACCCTCGTCGAAGAAGACCCGCACGGCGTAGGGGAAATCCTTGTCGCCCTGGGGGAGATCGGGCAGGGCGGGGGCGGCCGGCGCCGCGCTTTCCGCCGGGGGCGGCTCTGGGGCGGCCGGCGGAGAAGCAGGCTCTGCCGGCTCTTCTCCCTTAATTTTAGAGATCAAGGTATTAACATTTGAAAGGAAACTGTCGATATCCTCATCAAGGGGCTGATTTGCCTCCACCTTTTCCACTTCGCCCCGGAAATAGTCGATGGACTGGAATACCAAGTCAAACAAAGCGGGGCGGTTCGCCTCGGAAACCACCTCCATGGTGTTTTCTCGGATGATGAAGAACAGGTCTTCAATCCGGTGGGCGATTGTGGTCAGGGTGCCGAATTCCATCATGGCGGAGGAACCTTTGATGGTATGCATGATGCGGAAGATCTCATTGACGTTTTCTTGTGAAAAGGTGTCGACCTTTTCCGCCTCCAAAACGATATTTTCTAATTGCTCCAGCAACGTGTTTGTTTCATAAATATACATATCCAGGATTTCATTGCCGTTGCCCATGAAAAACACCACCTTTTTATATCTCCTTTAGATTATCGGCAGCGGGCCGTCGGAAATTAAGTAGTTTTTATAACTTTATCGCAGAGGTATCGAAAAATGCCCAATCTATTAGGCGTAACAAACCCGACGCCGGGTTTAGACAACACCAATAACACGATTCCAAACCGAAATATCCCCCCTTCGTCCAACAGCAACCCCAACATCCAGAACGTGACGGACCCCAACCGGGTGGTGGGGCCCGACGGCAAAACCGAGCGGCAGGACAGCGGGACGCTGGACAATTCCGGCCAAATCCGGTATGATTCTAACTTCCAGACCTTTATCCAGCGGCTGAGGGAAGCGCCCAGCCTGGCGGCGGAGCTGGCCCGGGTGTTTTCCAGCCGGGAGGGGACCGTGGCCCTGTCCGGCATGGGGGAGGGCACGGCGGCGGAAATCGCCCGGGCTCTGGAAATGATGAAGATGGATCAGGCCCAGCTGCTGGATTTCCTTTCGGGGCAGATGAAATCGGGCGTCCGCTTCGGCGGTCCTCTTTTCGCCTTGCTCCGCAACGCCTATGCCCGGGCCGCTTCCGACGGGGTGCGGCTGGATATTTTGCAATTCGTCAAAAATTATGCGGATTACTCCTCCACCAGCCATATCGAGGGGAACATCCTGCGGAACCTGCGGACCATGGCCGACGCCATGCCCGCCAGCTGGGCGGAAAGGCTGCGGGATATGACGGCTATGTTGGAAAACGGCCTGGCCGCCGGCGACCGCCAGGGAAACCTGGCGCTGCTGCAGCGGAATATTTTTCCTTATATGTCCTCCTATGTCAGCCGGACCCACGACATGGGCCTGCCCCGGAGCCTCCTTTCCCTGCTGGCGCTGGACGCCGCCCGATATGAAAACGGCTCGGAGGAAAACCTGCTGGATTCTTTCCGGCGGCTCAGCGGCTACGGCACGCTGAAAGGCCAGTTGGGCGGCGTGGACGGCCAGGCCCTGCTGGCGCTGCTGCGCCGCAATCAGCCGGCGCCCGAAAGCCGGGCCAATCAGTTTGCCGAGGCGTTGGCCTCGGCGGCGGCCAAGGCGCTGCGGGGCGGCGGCAGCGCCGACGAGCAGCAGGTCTTCCAGCAGCTGGTCAACGCCATGCTGGTCAACGAGAGCGTTTATATGCCCGTCAACCACCTGCTGATCCCCATCGAAATGAACGGCAGGATGCTGTTTTCCGAGCTGTGGGTGGACCCGGAGGCCGAGGAAGAAGAAAAGTCTGGGAAAAGCGGCAGGCGTCAGACGGCGATGCGCTTTTTATTCAAAATGGACGTCCAGTCCCTGGGCTTTTTCGATATTTTGCTGACGGCCCGGGGCTCTGAAACCGACGTCCGCATCGCCTGCCCGGACAGAGTGGCCCCCTTCGCCAAACAGGTGGAGCAGGCCATGGCCGATATCTTGACCCGCAACGGACTAACCCCTGCGGCCGTCAGCGTCCACAGAATGGAGCGCCCCATCGCCCTGACCGAGGCGTTCCCCAAAATATTTGAAGGGAAGAACAGTGTCAATGTCAAAGCCTGAGGGAAGACGGAACCCATCCAAAAAGGCCGTGGCCCTGCAATACGGGCCGGGGGACGGGGCGCCGGTGATCGTGGCCTCCGGCATGGGATATATGGCGGAGAAAATCGTGGAGACGGCGGCGGACAGCGGCGTGCCCATCTATGAGGACAATTCCCTGGCCACCATGCTGACCCAGCTTCAGCTGGGCCAGGAGATCCCTGAAGATCTCTACAAGGCCATTGTAGAAATTTATGTATATTTTCTGCATTTCGACCCGGAGACAGGCCTTTCTCGGCCAGAAGCCCAGAGCGGAGCGGCGGAACAGGCCGGACAAACCGGGCAGAAGGATCAGCCCGGCCCGCCGGAGCAGACAGGAGAGGAGAATCATTGATGAGCAGCGGCAAGCAAGGAAAAATCTATGCCCTGCTGGACAGCCGGAACGCCGTGCTGGCCCAGGGCAGGCTGGAAAACCCGCCCGACGCCCCCGACTGGCAGGTGCGGGTGCCCGAAGACAAGATATCCGCAGTGATGGAACACGAGGAGATTCAGCTGATTCCCATCGACGGGGACGGCGACGCCCTGTTGGGGCGGGTGCGCCGCAACAGGAACGACATGATTATATTGCAAAAGCTGCAAAGCCTGGGCAGCGAGATGCGGCAAAACCTGCGGATGCCCACCCACTTTAAGAGCTTTATCTACCCCCTGAGCGGCGGCTGGAAGGGACGCCGGCAGGCGGAGGCCAACGACCTGAGCTGCGGCGGCGTCGCTTTTTTCTGCGCCCAGCAGCTGGAGGACGGGGAAACGGTGGAGCTGGTGGTGCCTATCACTGCCGAACCGCTGATTCTCAAATGCCAAGTTCTGCGGCGGCGGCCTTCGGACAGGGAGGACGAAACGCTTTACGCGGCTAAATTTGTGGATTTGTGCGACGACGAGGAAGCGATAGTGAGAGAGGCTGTTTTCAGTGTGCAGGTGAGAAACCGAACGCGCTGAAGCGGGGCTCCTTCATTATAAATAAAAGCAACCATATCAACCCAAGACGAGGCGGGGGAAACCCGGCCCGGCGCGACAGGATTAGCCTGCCGGGCGGCCCAGAGCCAGGGCCGGCGGGCGGAAAGGAATTTTGATTCATGAGCAAGACAAGCAGAATGGAAAACATGAAACGCAGGCTGCGGCCCCTGGCCCGCCGGGCGGCGGCGGGGCTTTTGTCCCTGGCGATGCTGGGCGGCATGGCGCCGGCTTTGGCCCCCCAGGCCCAGGCCGCCGACAGCTGGGCCCAGGAATATCTGGACCAGCTGGTGGAATGGGGCGTGATGCGGGGCGATATCGACGGCAACCTGCACCCCGACCGCAATATCACCCGGGCGGAATTCGTCACCATGGTGGACCGGGCTTACGGCTACGACCAGACGGGAGGAATGCCCTTTACAGACGTACACGAAAGCTCCTGGTATGCCGACGATATCTCTATCGCCTATAATGTGGGCTATTTCCAGGGCACTTCCAATACAACGGCCTCGCCGGACAATAACCTGACCCGGGAACAGGCTGTGCTGCTGCTGGGGCGCAACATGATGCTCCAGGGGACCGCCGGCGAAACCTTGGGGTTTTCCGACAGCCGGAATCTCAGCGAGTGGAGCCGGGAAATGGTGCAGGCGGCCACGGACGCCGGCGTCGTCAGCGGTTATCCAGACGGCACCTTCCGGCCCCAGAACCATGTGACTCGGGGCGAGGTGGCCCGGATGCTGGTCCAGGCCGTGGGCACGCCCATTAGCGAGCCCGGCGAGCACAATCTGGGCAACGTGTATGGCAATGTGACCATCTCTTCTTCCGGCGTCACTCTGCGCAACACCGTTATCGCCGGCGACCTGTACCTGACAGGCGGCATCGGTCTGGGCGACGTGCTGCTGGAAAACGTGACTGTCTTGGGTAAAATCGTGGCCAGCGGCGCCGGCGAAAGCAACCAGGGCGAAAGCAGTATCATCCTGCGCAACGTCACCGCCGACGAGATGGTGGTGGACAGCATCAACAACCAGTTCGTCACCGTCCGCTCCGAGGGCGACACGGACATCGGTTCCACCAGCGTCCGCACCCCCGCCTATGTGGAGGATATGACGCCGGCGGGCTACGGCCTCAAGCTGATTGAAATCAACGGCGAAAACGGCACCAACGTGCAGCTGGCAGGCAACATCAAAGAAGTGAAAAACCTGACTCCGGGCTCCAAGCTGACCATCGCCCAGGGCAACGCCGCCAAGGTGACGGTGGACGAAAAAGCCGTCGGTTCTTCCGTTTCTCTGGAAAACAACGCCCGAGTAGGCGAGCTGAACCTGGATATCGGGACCAGCGTGGCGGGCAACGGCGACATTGACAACCTGAACGTCAACGCCCCGGGAAGCACTGTGGGAATGCTGCCCGATAAGATCACTGTGCGCCCCGGCGTTACAGCCAATATTGGAGGCGTGACGATGGACAACGTTGCCGCCGCCGAATCTTCTGCGGACCCCCGTCTGCTGGCCGGCTATCCCGCTGCCCAGAATGTGGCGCCCACTACGGCCGACGCCGTCTTTAGCACCAATAAAGCGGGCACGATCTATTGGGCGGTCAGCGCCCTGGCAGACGGTTCTGTCAACGAGGAAGACGTGATTTCCCCCCCGGCTTATTCCGGCAAAATCCTGAAATCCGGCAGCATCAAGGCCAATGCTTCCAAAACCGAGTTGACGGCCAAGCTCTCCGGCCTGACTTCCGACGGATCCTATTACATCACCAGCGTGATGGTGGACAGCCGGGGCCAGCGGAGCCCGGTGAAAGTCACTGCTTTCACCACGCCGGACAATTCTACCCCCAACTTTGCCAGCGGATATCCTGTCATGACAAAATTGACCATGAACACCGCTCAGGTGACCGTCATGACCACCAAGAGCTGCCAGCTCTATTACGCTCTGCTGCCCAAGGGCAGCGCCGCCCCCAAGGCCCAGGATTTTAAGGCCGGGGCTATCACGGGCAATCTGGGCTACGGCTCCATCGACGCGGTGAAAAACAGCACCATCCCCTTCCAGGTGAACAATGTGGACCTGGAGGAGCTGACCAACTACGACCTGTATCTCTGGCTGACAGACTATGACGGAACAAAGAGTTCGGCTGTCAAAAAGCTGTCCTTCACCACCGTGGACGGCACGCCGCCGGTGATTCAGCATGTGGAGCAGAGCGGCGAACGGGCCACGGCGGCGGAAGTCACTTTCTCGCTGAACGAGCCGGGAACCCTCTATTGGGCGGTTTACCAGGACGAGGCGGACTTCCCCTATATCATGCCTGGCGAAGCGGCGCCGCCGGCCCTGACGGATCTGGTGGCCAAAACCCAAGTGCAGGCGGCCATCGGCGCCATCAAGAAGGGCAACAGCAACGCCAGCAAGGCGGATACCGACGTGAAGTTCACAGTCAGCGGCCTGAAGGCCCAGACGGCCTATTATCTCTTCTATGTGGCCAAGGACAAGGCGGGCAATTTCTCCAGCGAGGTGAAAAAGCTGGAGCTGCACACACTGGACAACGAGGCCCCCAAGGCTGAGCTGGAATTCACCAAGTACAACGGCGACGATAAAAACGCCCCTCTGCCCGACACCGATATCCGGGTGGTCTTCTCAGAAAAAATCACGCCCCGGGTGATGAACAACGGCAAATGGGAAAACGAGGATATCTACGAAGCCTATAAAACGGCTCGGGACGCTGGAATCAACGAACGGCCTGAGAAACTGAAAGAATTTGCCGATATGCTGAAAAAGCATATTCGCCTCTATGTGCGCCCCGCCACCGGCCAGCCTGTGGAGGCCACGGAACGCACCGCGGCCAACGCGGCGACGACGCCGGATTGGCTGATCGACTATCGCTACGCCACTGTGACGGAGGAGGACGGCAAGACCGTCGTCACCTTCCCCACCAAAACGGGGGCGGCAAAGGACACCAGCGCCCTGAACCTGGCCAGCGGCGCCACCTATTATTTCCGGCTGGAGGGCATCTTTGACAGAGCTACTGTGCCCAACCAGATGGGCAACACCAACCTGCCGGATTTCCGCACCGTCTTCGCCCAGGTTTCCCTGAGCCAGACCAATGTGGAAAGCACCACTGTAGACGGCGTCGCGCTGGATCCCTATCAGTCCGCCAGCTTCTTAATGGAGCCCATCTCGGTGGAGAGGGTGGAGCCCAATATGCTTTGGGATATGCTGATTTGGACGGACACCAGCCTGACCTATTCCGTCTATTCCCGGGATAAGAGCGCGGGCGACGGAGCATGGAAACTGGTTCAGGCGGACAATCGCATCAACGTGTCCGGTTCGCCGGACGGTTACGCCTATCACAGCCTGGGCAATATCACGAAAAAAGGCGTGGCGCCGGAATTCGAGAAAATCAACACGATGAAGGACACCGAGTACGCCATCCGTATCGACGCCATCGGCGACAGCAACGACCCCAGCGCCTGGAACAGACGCGTGAATCTGAAATTCACCATCGCGGCGGGTCCCCAAGCCGCGCTGCAAAACCTGGCCAGCGGCAGCTATATCACAAACTGGGAAGAGAGCCAGAAGCGGGACGGCGTTGTGGCCATCAACCTGCCGGAGCCCTTTGAAATCCGCAAGCAGTTCAGCGACAGCGCGCCTCCGAAGTTTGTGGATAACTATCCCAATATCGCCGCCGGCGACATTGTGGCGGAAGTCAGCGTGATGATCGACCGGCCCGGCCAGGTCTATTATGTGGCCGTGCCGCTGACTAACGTGAAATACGATGGCGGAGACACATACAAGCATATTACCGATTACAGCGCGGCCTCTCGGCCTGCCGTGGCGCCGGAATCTGCGGGCGGTATGGTAGTAGCGCCTGGAGATAGAGTTTCTGGCACAGATATGCCGCTGCCGAAAGTGGTGCCCAACGGCGGCGACGCTTCGAGCGGTTGGAAGCCCCTGCTGCTGTCCTCCCCGGGCGTCAACACCATCACCAGCGGCAACTTTACCGGCGACGTGCGCCACGGGACCTCCCCCAGCATGGTGGCCAACAACGCCGCCACGCTCCGCATTGAAAACCTGAAACCGGACACCGAATATTTCCTCTATCTGGTGACTAAGGGCACAGGAGCCATTTACTCTGAATATGCTTCCTGCTACCGGTTCAAGACGGAGGTCGCGGTGCGGCCCGTTATCACCATGTCCATCACCAACCCCAACGTCATCGTCAAGGTGGACCGGGATACCAATATGGATTATATGCTGGTGCGTACCGGCAGCGAGGACAGCCAGTTCCGCAAAAAGCTGGTAGACGTGATTGGCAATGTTGCAATTGATGAAAAATACAAAGATATGACTGTGTTGGACGCCATGTCCACCGATATCATTAAAGGCAATGTTTCCACTGGCACGGTGTTTGACACCTATGCTCCTATTGCGGTGAAAAACGACTATGCCAGCCTAATCCGCAACCAGAGCGTATCCGGCACAGACGTGGTTATGATTGGAAAGGATAAACCCTTTAAGCCGGTGGCTGAGGGCACTACAGTCAACTGCACTGGCATGACGGGCAGCAACTATTATACCTTTATCGCCGTGGGCCGCAGCACCATGGGCTCTGGCGACGCCTTCCGGGCAGCGCGCCCTGTGTTCCTGCGGGATACTGAGGCGCCCATTGTGACCGAAGTGATTGCTAATTTGAGACCTCAAATAAAGGTAGACGACAAGGGAGATCCGGTCTTAGATAGCAACGGACAAGAAATCCAATTGAACAAGGTAGAAGGATTTATTACCTTGGTATTCAGCGAGCCGTTGTATGCCCGTGAAAAGAGCAGTTCTGTCGATCAGACGACAATTCCTTTGGATAATTGTAATCGCGGCAATCATACCGCCAATAAAGATTGGAAGGGAATTGGCGATATGGTCACAACGACTGGAAATTCTGGTATCACTGTGGCCGGGGATAAAGACCATATAGGCGGAGCGATTTCTGCGATTGACTTGAATGTAAAAGACGCTCAGAACGGCGCCGGCATCTCCTTCTCCACCAATCTTTGCGATGAGGCGGGCAACAACCGGGAGTCTACGCCTCTGACCGTTACTATAACCGTCAAGAAGAACGACAAAAACGGCGGTTACGATGTGGGGTATACCCTGACTCCCGCCTGGGACGGCACGAAGGGGAAATAACCTCAAACGCAGCAACACGCAAGCAACCAAACACAAGGGGCGGGCGGAAACCGCCCGCCCCTTTACCCGCGCAGATGGGCGCAAGGAGTGCGTATGATGAAAAAGAATATTTGGCGCCGGGGCGGCGCCTGGCTGCTGGCCCTGGCCTTGGCTTTCTCTCTGGCCGCGCCCGCCTGGGCGGCGGAGGGAGACCCAGACGCCCCCGGCGGCGATACGGATAACGTTACCCTGACGCTGAGCGCCACGGAGATGACCGTGGTGCAGGGCAAAAAAGAGGCGGCCGACGAGATTACCGCCACTGTGACCCCGGAAAGCGAAAAGGACAATGTGGAATGGACAGTGACGGACGAAACCATTGTTAGCCTAAATGCTTTTAAGGGAGAAAAGGTGGAGGTGACGGGCCTGGCAAAAGGCAAAACCACCGTCACCGCCAAGATCGGCGACGTGGAAGCCCAGTGCGAAATCACGGTCCTGGTTCCGCTGACAGAGGTTTCCTTTGCGGAAAGCGGCGATTCCCGGTTTGATAAATGGGTAGCCGGAACCACCAACCGGACTTTTGACGTAGTCACCGTGCCTTCTACCTTCATTGAGGAGCAGAGCCAGTATCTGACGTTCAAATCCTCGGACGAAAGCGTCGCCACAGTGGAAAACGGCGTGGTGAAGCCAGTGAGCCCCGGCGAGGCGGAAATCACCGTCAGCTCCTTGAGGGACCCGGACGTTTCCGCCAAACGCAAGGTGGTGGTTTCCGGATTGAAGGCCAAGCCGGTGAGCACAGTGCTGATGGGCCGCTCTGTCAACCTGGAATACGACGCCTTTGGCGAAGCCCAGGGCGGCGGCGCCACCTGGACCAGCACCAATAACTCCGTTCTCTATGTGTCCAGCGGCAAGGCCACCGGCCGGTCCCTGGGCAACGCGGTGATTACCGTCACCTCTTCGATTGACAGCAGCTATCAGGCCAGCTGGGAAATCACCGTGCAGGAAAACACCGCCGGCATGATCACTGGCACGGCCACCGCCGGGCAGCCCTTCGCCTTTTCCGATATCCTGTCTCGGCTGGATTCTATCTGCCGGGAAACCAGCGAGAAGGGCGCCGGCCTCCGCTATGTCACCAATCTGCTGGTTCCCACAGAGCAGGGGATCCTCTATTATAATTATGTGTCCGCCAGCGACACCGGCTATGGCGTGGGCGGCACAGAGCAATATTATTACAGCGATTCTGTCAAGGGCCAGCGCAGCCTCTCTGGCGTCACCTTTGTGCCCAAGGCGGATTTCAGCGGGACAGTCAACATCACCTACACTGGCTATGATACTAATAACGACGCCTACACCGGCACGATCCGGCTGACGGTGGACGGCGTCAACGACGTGTCTTACACCGTTTCCGCCGGCGAACCCGTGAATTTTCAGGCCAACGATTTTTCTAACATCTGCCGGATGCGCACGGGCCGGGATTTGAGCTATGTCACCTTCGACCTGCCCAACTCCGCCCGGGGCGTCTTGTATTATGGATACAACGGCCAGGCGGCATACGCGGAGAAAGTTTCTTCTTCCACCATGTATTACCGCACCCGCAGCCCCTATCTGGACACTGTGACGTTTTTGCCCGCCGACAATTATACGGGCAACGTCCGCATCGGCTACCGGGCGGTGGATTCTTCGGGCGGCGCGTACACCGGCCGAGTCAGCGTCACCGTCACCAATAAAAAGGACGCGGGGGCCATGGGAGACGTGACTTACAAGGCGACCAACACCGGCGACCGGGTGGTCTTCGCCTCCTCCAAGTTCCAGGAGGCCTGCCGAGACGCCTTGGGCGAAAACCTGGATTATGTGCGCTTCACCCTGCCCTCCAGCTCTGAGGGCACAATGTACTATAATTACCGGACCAACGGCGGCTACGACAGCCGAGTCAGCGCCAACACCCGGTATTATCGAAACAGCACGCCCTCTATCGGAACCATCAGCTTTGTGCCCGCCTCCACCGCCTCCGAGCGGGTGACCATTGAATTCGCCGGCTACAGCACGGAGGGCAGCCGCTTTGACGGCACGGTAGTCATCCAATATCCCACCGGCAGCGTGGGCGACGGCGTGATCACCTATTCCACCAAAGGGGGCCGGGCGGTGGAATTTGATTCCGCCAATTTCAACAGCCTGAGCCAGGACATCAGCGGCCGCAGCCTGAATTATGTGGTGTTTAAGAACCTGCCCTCCAGCAGCCGGGGCACGCTGTATTATAACTATACCAGCGCCTCCAGCCGGGGCAGCGCCGTCACCACCAGCACCAAGCTCTACCGCAACGGCTCGCCCTCCCTTTCCCGAGTGGCTTTTGTGCCCAAAAGCGGATTCAGCGGCGCGGTGAGCTTCAATTTCCTGGGGTACGACAGCAGCGGCTATACCTTTGACGGCACGGTGCGCATCGACGTGGAGGAGGGCAGCCAGAAGATTGAATATTCTGTGCGTCCCGGCGGATTTTTGCTGATGGAGGCGGCGGATTTCAACAGCGCCAGCCAGGCGGCCACCGGCTCCAACGTCAACTATATCCAGTTTGAGCTGCCCTCCAGCAGCCGGGGAACCCTCTATTATAAGTACGACCAATCGAAAAACACCTACAGCAGCAAAGTGACGGCTTCCACCAGCTATTATCGGGCGGGATCCAACCGGCTGATCGACGACGTGACGTTCGCCGCCTCGGAAAGCTATAACGGCACGGTGAGCATCCCCTATACCGCCTGGAGCACGAACAGCCAGCGCTTTACCGGCACGGTGGAAATCGAGGTTTCTACCCCGACGGCCAACGCCATCCGCTACACCACCGCCTCTTTGCCGGTGAGTATGCAGGTTTCCGATTTCCGCCGGGAATGCAACGGGGCTTTGGGCAAAGAGCTCTCCTATGTGCAGTTTACCGCCTTGCCGGATGCTTCGGCGGGCCGGCTGTACTTCAATTATAGCGGCCCCAATTCGGGCAGCCAGGTTTCCACAGGATCCAGCTACTATTGCAACCAGGAGCCCAGCCTGGGCCAGCTGAAATTTGTGCCCAAAGCCGGGTTCCAGGGCACGGCCAACCTGACTTATGTGGGGGTGGATTCCTCCGGCGAGCGGGTTTCCGGCACGGTGAGCGTCAGCGTCTCCACCAACGCCACCGGCGTGGGCAGCCGGTTCAGCGATATGTCCCCCTATCTGTGGGCCGGGCCGGCTGTGGAATTTTTGAGCCAGAACGGCATTGTCTCCGGCGTCAGCGACACTCAATACGGCCCCAGCAATTCCATCCGCCGGGGCGACTTTGCGCTGATGCTGTGCCGGGCCTTCGGCTTTACTTCCGGCGAGACATATAGTTTCCAGGATGTTCCGACCAACAGCTATTATGCCCAGGCTATCGCCACCGCCAAAGGGCTGGGCATTGTCAACGGCGGCGACGGCGGCCGGTTTATGCCCGACAGCCCCCTCTCCCGCCAGGACGCCATGGTCATGCTCCAGCGGGCGATGGAGGTTTCCGGCTGGAGCTTTTCCGGCCAGGGCTCCGCAGACCTTTCGCCTTATGGCGACAGCGGCTCGATCTCCAGCTATGCCAGAAACGCCGTGGCCTCCATGGTGCAGATGGGTATTGTGGCCGGCGACCAGAACCGCAACCTGAACCCCCGGAGCAACATCAACCGGGCCGAGATGGCGGTGATTCTGCACCGGGTGCTGACGCTGTAACAGCGGATTGAGGATCGACGAAGGAGGGGAAAGAATGGAAGACAACGGCGTGTTGACACCGGAGGCGGAGCAGGAAGCCCAGCTGCCCTTATATCCCGGCATGATGGTCGAGGTGATGAACCGGGTCAACAACCTGATTTTCGTGGGCAAGATCGAGCAGTATGAGGCTGGCGCCATCGTGATACGGGAATCTTCCGGGCAGGATGTGCCGCCGGTGCTCTACAACAATGAGATTAAAATGCGCTTTTACATGGGCCCCAGGACAATGGTGCTCTATGGCCAGATCTGCGGCAGTTCCAGGGAAATCTGGAAGGTGGACCGGCTGCACAAGGCCTTCGACATGGAAAAGCGGGCCTTTTTCCGCCAGCGGGTCAGCCTGGATACCCAGGCGGTCTGCATCCGTCAGGGCGGAGGGGGAAAGCCATCTTCCGGCGCTCAGAAATGTCAGATTTTAGACGTCAGCGCCGGCGGGCTCCTGCTGCAAAGCCGGGGGGAATTTTTCTTGGGCGACCGGCTGTCTGTAGCCGCGGTGGTCATTGTGCCGGAGGAAAAGCCCTTCGCTTTTACCTGCCTGGTGCAGCGCATCACCAAGGAGGATTGGGGCCAGTTCCTCTATGGCTGCCAGCTGGACGCCCAGCCGGAAAAGGAGCAGGACCGGCTGCTGCGGGCTATTTTTATCGCCCAGCGAAAGGATATCCAGATGCAAAAAGAAAAGGGGTTGCAATAGCGAATTTACTGAGAAAAAAGCCGGCCTCAGCCGGCTTTTTTCTCCTTTTAGCGGGAATAAACGTCAATTGGAAATATTCCGCCGCTTATACCAAAAGTATTAAAAACCATGTTTTAGAAATATGCAAGAAAGGGTATACTGCCGAAAAAATTTGTGATATAATCACGATATTGTTTTTTCGGCAGGAGAAAAGCCGCGCAACCGCTGTAAATAGGCGTGGAATGGGAACAGACGAGGGCCTTTTGCGCCGAGGATAAGCGGGGGCGCCGCGCCGTACAGGCAGATAAAACAAAAACTGGGGCGCCGCCATTTCCTTTTTTGAATAATTTTAGGAATTGCTTTTTCCCGCGAAATCGTTCATAATGTTATATAGTGCGATAGATTATCTTTTCGAGGCCCTGGTTTCTCTTTCGCGCAATCTGCCGGGCTGGTTTTTATGGGAATGGAACAGCCGGTTGGAGAATATCTTGTACTGTCGCGGAGGGAGCGGGGAATCTTGTTGTAAAAGCGCGGCGCGGCCGCAATTTGCGCTTGCCAGCCAGCTAAACCAGATGAAAAGGAGCAGAGTATGGATCTTTTATCTAGTAATTCAATGGTAATGCTCGAAAAATCGATGAATTTTCTTTGGACAAAACAAGCCGCCCTTTCGGATAATATTTCTAATTCGGAGACGCCCAATTACAAACCGAAGGTAGTAACGTTTGAAGAAAACCTGCGGGATAAACTGAACCAAGCCGCCGCCGGCCCCCAAGCCAAACAAAATATTCGGCAGCTGCTGGATCAGGCGGAATTTGCCGTGGTCGAACCCCAGGAATCCACCAGAATGGACGACAACGGCGTCAACGTCACCGAGCAGATGGTGGAAATGATACGGAATTCCTATCAGCTCCAGTATGTGTACGGCAGCATCAGTTCCAATCTGAATATCTTGCGCATGGCCGTGCGCGGGCAATAAGGCGGGAGGCAATAGGTTATGGCTTTTCTAAGCACTGTCAATATCATCGGCTCCGGCCTAACGGCTCAGCAGCTCCGGCTGGACGTCGTATCGGAAAATATCACAAACTCCAACACCACGCGGGTGGAAAACGGCGAGGGGTCTTATCGCCGCAAGACGGTGGTGTTTGAAGCCATGTCTGGAAAAGACAATTTCCGGGCCGCCATGGCCCGGGCCGCTGCGGGTCTGGCGCCAAATAAGGGATATGAAACCGCCGGCGGCGTGCGGGTGGCCCAGATCGCCGAAGACCAATCTCCTATGAAGCTGGTATATGACCCGACCCATCCAGACGCCAACGAGCAGGGGTATATTGAGCTGCCCAATGTGGACATGGTGAAGGAAGTCACCGACGCCATGGCGGCGACCCAGGCCTATTCCGCCAACGTGACGGCGCTGAACGCATTGAAAGCCGTTATTGCCAAGGGCCTGGAAATTGGAAAATAATTAAACGAAGGAGCGTTTGACTGAGATGATTACGCCGATTGAAGGGCTCAACGCCATTGCGTCTGTAAATGGCAATCAAAAAGTTGAAAAGCCCCGGGAATATGACGGGAATTTTTTCACCTCCATTTTCCAATCTGCGATACAGAATGTAAAAGACACGGACGCGGAGGTCGTGCAGACCCAATATCTGCTTGCGACGGGCCAGTTGGATAATCCGGCGGCCACTAGTATCGCCTCTACCAAGAATGAGATCGCGGTCAGCCTGCTGATTCAGCTGCGCAACAAGGCGCTGGACGCCTATTCGGAGCTGACCAGGCTCAGCATCTGAGTTTTGTCCAAACAGTATTGCGGCGCAGGCGGGAAAAGCTTGTCTCGCCGCGCCGCCGCAGCCTTGTAAAAACGCCCCTTGCAGGCGTTTTTGTCATGCGGTATCACAGATTGGGGAGCTGGGGAATGATAGAGGTTGAATGAGAAAGTAAAGTCCTATCTGGACAAAGGAAAAGCGGCCCTGGGCAAGGTGTCGAAGAAAATATGGATCATCGCGGCCGTAGCCATCGTGCTGATCGCTGCGGGGCTCACCATATTTCTCAATAACCGGCCTTACGAAGTGTTGGTAACGGGCTCCAACAACACAGAGCTGAGCGCGATTATGTCCTGGCTGGATTCCCAGGGGTACCGGGATTACCGGCTGGAAGGGGACACGATTTTGGCGCCCGCCTCCCAGGCGGCCAACATGAAGGCCCGGATGCTGATGGCGGGTTATCCGCAAACAGGTTATAATTATTCTACATATTATGACCATGTGAGCGGGCTTTCTACAGAGTCCGAGCGGAACAACGCCTATATCCACGATTTGCAGGATCGGATGGGCGCGGTTATCCGCAGCCTGGAAGGCGTCAAAGACGCCCAAGTGTTTATCACGCAGGGGGAAAACCGCTCTTTTGTGCTGGACGACGGCAACGTGACGGCGGCTTCCGCCTCGGTGATGGTGACGATGGGCTCCAGCCAGAAGCTCTCTAACCAGCAGGCAGCGGCCATCCGCGCGCTGATCAGCCGGGGAGTCAAGGGCCTTCAGGTCGATTCCGTCGAAATCATTGACAACTGGGGCAACCGGTACGGCGCCTCGGGCGTCACGGCGGACGACGAAGCTTCGGCCCTGAAAATCCGGCTGGAGGAAGAGTACGAAAATAAAATCCGCACGGAAATCATGCAGATGCTCACCGCCGTTTACGGCGAGGACAACGTGCGCGCCACCGTCAACTGCACGGTGGAGGTGAGCAACAGCACCATCGACCAGCGGGACGTCTATCTGCCCGAGTGGGCCAACGAAGGCGAAACCAACGGCGCGGGCATCATCGGCAGCCGCATTTACAGCTATATCTGGGACGACGAAGGCGAAGGAACGGTGGGCGGCACTGTGGGAACCACCACCAACTCGGACCTGCCTACCACGGTGGAGCGGGAGCCGGGCGTCGAGGGGGATGAAACCCGCCGGGAAGGCCACGGCCAGATCGATTACGACAACCCGACCAAAGAAACCCACACTGTCCGCACCGCCGCTTACCTGACTGATTGCAGCGTCACTGTGACCATCAACTCCACCACGGCGGGGGACGTGAATCTGGACGAAATCCGAAATCACATTGCTGTGGCGGCCAACATCGTGCCCCGGGCCACGGAGGAGATGACGGCGGAGCAATATCTGGCCAGCAAGGTCTCCGTTTTGGCCCAGCCCTTCTACGGCAGCCAGACTGAAGACGAGAACGCCGGCGGATCCAATATCCTCAGCGGCGTGCCCGATTGGGTTGTTTACGCGGCGGCGGCCGGCCTGCTGCTCTTCATTCTGCTGTTGGCGATCATTCTTATCATATCCAAAAAGCGGAAGAAAAAGCAGGAGCAGGAAGAGGCGGAAGCCGCAGCGGAACTGGAGCAAGAGGGCGAGCTCACGCTGGCCGAATCGCTGGCTGAGGCCGGGTTGCCCCAGGGCGAGCCGATGGGCGCCGACGTGATGAATATCCACACAGAGAGAAGCCTGGAGTTGCGCAAGGATATCCGGCAGTTTGCCGACGAGAATCCCGAAGTGGCGGCCCAGATGCTCAAATCTTGGCTGAAGGGAGAGGACGACGATGGCTGATACCGCGACGGCGGCGGCAGAGGCCCGGGCGGTTACCGCCCAGCTGGACTCCAAGCCGAAGCCCAAGCCCTCTGACAGCCTGACAGGCCCCCAAAAGGCGGCGGCGGTGATCGTCGCCTTGGGCGCCGAAAAGGCCTCCCAGCTCTATAAATATATGGAACCGGAGGACGTGGAGCAGCTGACCATCGAAGTGGCGAAGCTGGGGTTCCTGGATTCAGAGCTGACAGAGGACGTGCTGAACGACTATTATAAAATGTGCATTTCCAACAAGGCGGTGACGGAGGGCGGCTTGGAATACGCCCGGGCCGTGTTGGAAAAGGCCTATGGGCCCCAGACGGCGGAAGAGCTGCTGGGCAAGGTGACCAAGACCCTGAAAAACAGGCAGTTCTCCTTTATGGATAAGGCAGACGTCAAATCCATGTTCTCGGCCCTGCAAAACGAGCGGGCTCAGACCATCGCCCTTGTGCTGGCCCATGTGGACGCCGACAAAGCCGCCGGCGTGGTGGCCCAGCTGGACGGCCCCCGGCAGGTTCAGGTGGTGGAGAGCATGGCCAAGCTGGACAGCGTTTCCCCTGCGGCGGTGAAGATCGTGGAGGCGGAAATGCGCAACAAATTCTCCAATATCGTCACCAGCACCAACGTCAAGGTGGGCGGCATTGATTATGTGGCCGACGTGATGAACAGTTTGGACCGCTCCAGCGAAAAGAATATCTTCGACGGCATCGCCACTTACGACCAGGAACTGGCGGACGAAATCCGCAAGCGTATGTTCGTCTTCGAGGACATCATCACCATGGACGACCGCTCTGTCCAACGCTTTGTGCGGGATTGCGACCCGAGAGACCTGGTGCTGGCCCTCAAGGCCGCCAACGAAGAGGTTTCCAACAAGCTGCTTACCAATATGTCCTCCCGCATGGCTCAGAGCATCCGGGACGATTTGGAGATCACGACCAACGTCCGCATGAAGGACGTGGAAGAGGCTCAGCAGCGCATTGTGGATATCATCCGCGGCCTGGAGGAAAACAACGAGATCATCATCCTGAAGGGCGGAAAGGACGATATCATTGCCTAATATTTTCAAGCGCTTTATGGAGCCCAAGGCTGTGCCCTACCAGCTGCCGAACGCCTTGGATCTGGAAGTGACGGAGGAGGACGACTTTATCCCCTTAGGGGAGGAAGGGTTCCCCGCCGCCGGTGAAGAGAGCTTGGAGCAGCTGGAGGAAGAGAATGAAGCAGAGGCGCCGCCGGCCTCGGAGGAAGAGGAGCCGGAGGCCGCTGAAGAAAACCCAGTGCAATATGCCCAGGTTCAGGCGGATATGATTCTGGAGGACGCCCGCCGCCAGGCGGAACAGCTGCTGGAAGAGGCCCGGGCCCAGGCGGAGGAGCAGATCGCCCAGGCCAAAGAGGCCGCCCGGGCCGAAGGCAGGCAGGAGGGCTACGCCCAGGGCCTGACCCAGGCGATGGAGGAAGGCGCTCGGGCCCGGGAAGAACAGGCCGTCGTCCTTCAGGAGCAGGTGGCCCAGTTCCTGGAGAAAGCGGGCGCCGAACTGGACCGGCAGATGGACCAGAGCGTGGGCGACCTGCGGGATTTGGCGCTGGCTGTGGCCGAAAAGGTCGTTAGCGTCAGCCTGAAGAGCAGCGGCGACGTCATCGGCCGCATGATTCAAGCGGCCATTGACAAAAAGAAACGGCGGGAATGGGTGCATATTTATATCGCCGAATGCGACGCAAAACGGCTGACCCAAGCGCCCGCTCCCCTGATGACGGCGCTGACCGCCCTTTCCGACCGGGTGCGGGTCATCCCCATGGCGGGGGACGAATCGGGCACTTGTATTGTGGAGATGCCCGACGAGATCATCGACGCCAGCGCCGCCACCCAACTGAGCAACATCCGAACGCTGTTGATGGACGCCGCCTCGGGCAGAAACGGCGGCCTGTTTTAGGAGATAAACCCATGTCTGTATTCCGGCAGATGATTCGTCAGGTGCAGAACGCAGAGGCGTACAGCCTGACGGGAAAAATTGAAAACATCGTGGGAATGTCCATCGAGGCTTCCGGCGGCCGGGCCGCGGTAGGCGATATCTGCCGCATTTACAACGGCGATTCCGGGGGCCAGGTGACGGCGGAAGTGGTGGGATTCAAAAACGACCATATCCTGCTGATGCCCTATTCCGATATGAACGGCATTTCCGCCGGCAACTTTGTGCGCAACACAGGCGGGCAGCTGACCCTGCGGGTGGGCGAGTTTCTGCGGGGCCGGGTGATCAACGCCCTGGGCCAGCCCATCGACGGCAAGGCCCCCTTTGAGGAGCAGGGGAAGCTCTATTGCGTGGGCGGCTCCTATATCAACCCCCTACAAAGGCCCCCGATCCGGGAGCGGATGGAATTCGGCGTCAAAGCCATCGACGGCATGATCACCATCGGCAAAGGCCAGCGTATCGGCATCTTCGCCGGCTCGGGCGTCGGCAAGTCCACGCTGATGGGCATGATTGCCAAAAACGTCAAAGCGGATATCAACGTCATCGCCCTGGTGGGCGAACGGGGCCGCGAGGTTTTGGAATTCGTGCAAAAGGACCTGGGGGAAGAGGGCATGAAGCGCTCGATCCTGGTGGTGGCCACCTCTGACCAGCCGGCCATGCTGCGGATGAAGTGCCCCAGCGTGGCCACAGGCATTGCGGAATACTTCCGGGATCAGGGCTGCGACGTGCTGTTGATGATGGATTCGCTGACCCGTTTCGCCATGGCTCAGCGGGAAATCGGCTTGGCCATCGGCGAGCCGCCGGTGGCCAGAGGGTACACC
>CAJUIK010000003.1:0-68443 GCA_910585875.1 uncultured Eubacteriales bacterium
CCTGTTCGACGATTTGGATATTTCCATCGAAGACATTTTCTATCGAACGTTCTAACGTTCTAAACCGAACAAAACAAACGCAAAAAAAGCCGCCCCCCGGCGTTGGCGCGTCGAGGGGCGGCGGGGACCATATTGGACAGGCGTCCAACGATAGCCACAAATACAAAGCTATTATATCGCCTGTCCTTGGTTCCTTGCAACCATTTTTTCAAAAAGGAAGGCGAACTTTTTATGCCGAAACGAGCGGCTTCCAAAAGCCAAAGGAGGAAAACGGCTCACCGATTGCCTTCGGGCAACTGGAGGGTACAGGTCTACGCCGGCAAAAAGCCGGACGGCAAGGCCCGGTATGAGAGCGTCACCGCCGCCACGCCGGAAGAGGCCCTGGAGCAGGCCCGGCTGCTGGAGGAGAGGTTGCGGCGGATGCGGGGCGACGCCCGGGAGCTGACGGTGGGCGAGGCGATCGACCGCTTCATCGAGGAGCGCCAAGCCGCTCTTTCGCCCAGCACAGTCACTGGCTATCGGCGGCTGCGGCGCAACGCCCTACAGGGGCTGATGGATCTGCCGCTGAAAAAGCTCACGGAAGGGGATATCCAGCGGGAAATCGATTTGTCCGCCGCCTCCATGTCGCCCAAATATCTGCGCAACGCCGCCGGCCTGCTGACAGCCGCCCTGCGCCGCTTTTACCCCGGTTTGTGGGATAGGCTGCATCTGGAGTTTCCGCCTTCCCGGCCCTATGTGGCGGCCATCCCCCAGGAGGCCCAGATCCAGCAGATTTTCCAGACGGCGGCAGGGTCGCCGGTGGAAATCCCCATCTTGCTGGCCATGGCCTTGGGGCTGCGCATGGGGGAGGTGCGGGGCGTCCAATTTGGCGACCTAATTCAGCTGGATCAAACCGCCGGTCTGTGGGTGCGCCGGTCTGTGGTGGATACAGAGTCCGGCCCAGTGGTTAAGCAGCCCAAAACGGCCTCCAGCGTCCGGCTGATGCCCCTGCCGCCTCGGCTGGAGGCCTTGATCCGCAGCCAGCCCCATGAAAGTGATTCTGATTTTATCGTCCCTTTATCCGGTCAGGCCATCTATAAGCAGTTTTCCCGCTTGTGCGAAAAAAACCAGATCCCCCATTACCGTTTCCACGATTTGAGACATCTTTACGCTTCGGTATTGTTGGCTCAGGGCGTGCCGGATTTCTATGCCCAGCAGCTCACCGGCCATTCCAGCGCCTTGACCCTCCAGCGGGTCTATCAACACGCCTTGCTCTCCAAAAAAGCCCAGGCCGCCCAAGCCGCCCAGGATTTCTTTGAATCGCTTTGGTCGGCAACCGAAGAGCCATAAAACTTGGCCTTGTCGGCCTCGTCTTGCAAAGGATTTCGCAACAGAACCATACCCAATTAAAATCGCCCAGAGACTGAATGTCTCTGGGCGATTTTTGCATTTTAGTCTTCGGGTTCTTCTTGCCGGCAAAGCGTCCAAACTTCAACGTCCAGCGCCTGCGCGACCCGCTCCAGCGTGTCCAGAGTGGCGTTGCCCCGGCCTCGCTCCAGGTTGCCCAGATGAGCCGCCCCCATCTGGGAGTAGTAGGCCAGCTGCTCTTGGGATAGATTTTTTTCCAGACGCAGCCGCCGAATGTTGGCCCCCACCTGGGTTTTCAGTTTTTCGCTCATAGCGTTTCCCCTTTCCATCCCAGCCGCGTCAACATGTGACATTTTGTGTGATATGCTATCCCTATAGGCCGTTTTTTTCTCTTTTTCGTTGGATAATCATACACATCCCGCCCCTTTCTTCGGCGGTTCTCATTTCTTCAAACCCCTTGAGCCCCAATGCTTTCAGGCAAAATAAAAATGAGCGGCTGTAACCGCTCATTTTCACTCTGGTGGAGGCGAGGGGAATCGAACCCCTGTCCGAAAACCGATCCGCAGGTTTTTCTCCGGGCGCAGACGATCATTTGGATTCCCTTGCGGAGGCGCCGGTCGTCAAGCTCGGCCGCTCGGTAGCTTCATGATGCATGGCGCGCTCAAAGCTTTGCGCGCTCACGGACGCCACTCATCCACGCCCCACATCCGGCTCGTGGCCCTTCCGGCGGGGACGGCCGCCTTTAATTAGGCAGCGTAAGCTAGTTTATTGTTGTTGTTTAATTTATAAACTGCACATTTTATAGAGGGTATGCGCCTCTGCCCGCTTAACCTGTTTCAGAGTCCCCGTCGAAACCTGGGCGCCCCCGAATTGGCGTATCATTACAACAAAAACCGCTTTTCTGGTTTGCGGCTCTCAGCCGCGGCGTTCTTTCATTGTGCGGTCTATTTCCCGCTGGGCGTCTCTTTTGGCGATGCTTTCCCGCTTGTCGTGGAGCTTTTTGCCCTTGCACAACCCCACGGACAGCTTGACGTGAGAGCGCTTAAGGTAGACCGAAAGGGGGATCAGGGTATAGCCGTCTTTTTTCATCAGCCCATAGAGGCGCAGGATTTCCCGCTTGTGCATCAGCAGACGGCGGGGGCGCATGGGGTCTTTGTTGAAGATATTGCCCTGCTCATAGGGGCTGACGTGCATCCCCAACACAAAAAGCTCGCCGTCTTTGACGCTGCAATAGCTGTCTTTCAAGTTGACCCGCCCGGCCCGGATGGATTTGACCTCCGTACCGGCCAGGGAAATACCGGCCTCATAGGTTTCTTCTACAAAATAGTCGTGCCGCGCTTTTTTGTTCTGCGCCAGCAGTTTGGTTCCGTCGGCCATGGAAACGCGGCCTCCTTTTTGACGAAGTTCAATGGGCCCAATCCCCATCTACCGCATAGTATACCACGGCGGCGGCCCGATGTAAAGTTACCTCTTTGTTACAAAATCCCCCGGATTTCGGGACGAGCCTAAATCCGGGGGAGGGGAGTAACGCTTGAGCTGGCCAGCAGGAAGATCCAATCGGTTAAAAGAAGCTGAGCTGGCGGCTTTGGGAGCGGGCGTTGGCTTGCCGGCCCTCCCGCAGCTGGGCGGGGATTTCATCCAGGAACGGGGAGGGCTGGCCGGATGTCAGCAGGATCAGCCGCTCCTTGGCGCGGGTCATGCCCACATAGAGCAGCCGCCGCTCTTCTTCTTCATCCGCTAGGCCGCCGGCGGTTTCCAGAGGCAGCGTGCCTCGGGTCAAGCCGCATAAAAACACGACGGGAAATTCCAGCCCCTTGGCGCCGTGAAGGGTGGAGAGGCGCAGAGCGCCGGCCGGATACCGGCGCCGGGCGGCCCGCAGCAGATCCCCTTCCTGGCCCAAGGCCAGCTGATCCAGCAGCTGGGGCATGGTTTTGTGGAACAGGGCCGTCTGGCAAAACCGCTTCCAGTCCTCCTCTTGTTCCAGGTTCAGGGCGGCGGCCAGCCGGGCCAGCAGCTTTTCCGGTTTCTCCTTTTCCACGGAGCCTTGCAGCTCTTCAGCCAGCTGGAAGAAGAGGGCCAACTCCGGCAGAGCGCCGTATTCCTGCCGGGCTGTTTGCCAGAAATCCGGCAGACCGGCCAGAGCGGCCAGGCTCTGGGCCAGGTCCGGCGGGCAGTGGAACAGCTGGGTCAGGCCGGCGTATAGGCCGGGCCCGTTTCGGCTGTCCAGCAAAAACCGGAAAAAACCCGCCGCGCCCCGAGGGCCTTCCCCGGCCAAACAGTCGTCCCGTCCCGCTGCGATATAGGGAACGCCTTCCTTTTCCAGGCAGTATTCCAGCAGCCGGGTTTCCCGATGGGTGCGGCACAAAACGGCCATTTCGGAGAAGCTGTAAGCCCGCTCCTCTTTGCCCCAGCGGGCGGCGGTCAGCATATCCACGCCGCCGGCCAGCCGGGCTGCTTCCTTGGCTGTGAAAATCCCTTGGGCCAAGGGGCTTTCAGCCTGGACAAGCTGGACGGCGGCGCCCTGGGCCGATTGGGGCCGCAGCAGCCGCGCCGGCCCGGGGTTATGGTCGATCAGCGCCAGAGCGCAGCGAAGGATTTGGGGAGAGGAGCGGTAGTTTTCCTCTAAGCGCAAGGTTTCCAGCCCCGGCCGGTCTTGGGCCAGCCGCTGGAAGCAGCGGGCGTCGCCGCCTCGGAACCCGTAAATGGCCTGATCCGGGTCTCCGATGACGAAAAGGCTCTGGCTTTCCTTGGCCCAGGCCAGAGTCAGCTGGTATTGCAAAGGGCTGCTGTCTTGGAATTCGTCTACCAGCAGATGGGTAAACCGCCGGGCCTGGCGTTTGTCCATCTGCCGGGCCTGGTCCAGCCCGCGCAGCAGGACGTCGTCGAAGTCCATGGCGCCGGCCTGTTCCAAGGCCTTTTGATAGGCGGCGCAGGCTGTCTCCAACGCCGGGTCCAGCCCGGAGGCGCCGTTTTTTCGGCGGGAAACCTGGTCCAGCAGCCGCCGAGGCGGCAGGGAGAGATCCAGCTCCTTCAGCGTCTGAGCCGCCAGGTCCAGGGCTTGATATTCGTCCAGGAGGACAGGACCATCCGGAGGCGCCAGATCCAGGCACAGGCTGTGGAACGTGCCGACGCTTATGGCCCGGGCCGCCCGTTTGCCCGCTTTTTGTTCCAGCCGCTGGCGCAGCTGGTCCGCGGCTTGGTTGGTAAAGGTGACGGCGGCGATCTGTCCCGGCTTGGCGCCTTGATCCAGCAGATGGAGGACACGAGCCGTCAGGGTATGGGTTTTTCCCGTTCCCGGCCCGGCGATCACGGCCAGCTCCGGGTTGGAGCTGCAAACCGCCGCCTGTTGGGAGGGATTGAGCCCGGCGGGCGCCTGTTCCAGCTGATCTTCTTTGGCCGGAGAGGAAGCCGGCGCTTTTTTGCGGGCCGGCGCTTTTTGAGAAGCCGCCGCCGGGGCGGCGCCGAACCAGCTGACTTGGCCGCCGAAGGATTGGCGTTCCTCCGGCGTCAGCAGCTCCAATTTGCCGTACACGCCGTCATAACCCGGGGTCCAGCGGGCCTGGCCAGCCCGAAGCCGGCGCAGCCCTTCTTCCACCCATTGGCCCGCCGCCTGTCCCACGTCGGCCAGGGGCGCTTGACGCAGGATGTAAAACTCCGGCCCCAGCTGGCGCAGCAGCTGCCGGTATACTCGGTCTGTTCGGGCGCTGGACGGGCCTAGGCCGGCGGAAGCGGCGATGACTTCGGGCAGAGGGGCCAGCCGCTCGAAGGGGGCGGCGTCCGGGGGTTGAAAGCCGGCCATCCGGTCGGCCAGTTGGAGCGTCCGGTGCTCCACGCCCACCGTCAGTTTTTTGCCGCAGACCGGGCAGAGGCCGCCCAGAGCTTCGGCCTGCTCGGGGGAAAGGCCGGGCCCGCAGCCCCGGCAGCCGTCCCAGTGGTATTTGCCCTCTTCGGGGAAAAATTCTACCGTGCCCCGCCAGCCGGCTTGCTTGCCCTGGCAAACGGCCTGGGCCAGGGCGGAGTAGGAATAGGGGATTTCCAGCAAATTGGCCTCCCGGCCCAGCTTGGCCGGGGAATGGGCGTCGGAATTGGACATGAGGGTCAGGCCGTCCAAGGCGGAAATCCGCCAGTTCATGGGCGGGTCAGAGGAAAGGCCGGTTTCCAGCGCCCGGATTTGGGGCGTCAGATCCTCGAAGCACTCCTGGATGGAGTCAAAGCCGGAAAACGCGCCGAACAGGGAAAAGTGGGGCGTCCAGATATGGGCGGGGATGAAAAGCGCCTCTGGACAGCTCTCCAGGGTGAGTTCCAGCAGGTCTCGGCAGTCCAATCCCAGGATGGGTCGGCCATCGGACCGGAGGTTGCCCACAGCCTCCAGACGGCGGGAAAGGGCCTCCGCCGCCTCCAGGCCGGGCAGCAGAATCAGGCTGTGGAGCTTGCGGGTTTTGCCGGCCTTTTTATAGATTGTGCTGATTTCCCCTGTGACCACAAAGCGGGGAGGCGTCCCTCCTTCTTCTGGCGCCAGCCGCAGGGAAGGGCGCAGGGTATAAAGGCCCTCTTCGGCGGGCTCCAGCTTTTCTTCCAGCTCTCGGCGCCAGCCCGGGTGGGTGAAATCCCCGGTCCCTACCAGATGAATTCCTTTGCGACGGGCCCAGAGATCCAGATGTTCCGGGTCCCCCTCCCGGCTGGTGGCCCGGGAAAACCGGGAATGAATGTGCAAATCTGCAATCAGCATCGCGGCACCTCCTTCTTTGGGTTTCGATGATTATATTGTCTTGCTTTGTCGCAACCCCAGTATAATATAAATTCCTCGGAAGGAAAACAAAAAACGCCAAAAAACTTCAAAACTCCCAGGTTTTTTTGCCTGTTTTGCCCGTTGGAGAGGCGGCCGAAAAAATCATCCAAAAAAGTTAAAATCCCTCTTGCTTTTTTCTCAAAGCCGTGGTATGATAATCAAGCAGCATGGAAACAGGTCAAAATAGTTCAATATGCGCCCGTAGCTCAGCTGGATAGAGTGTCTGACTACGAATCAGAAGGTCACAGGTTCGAATCCTGTCGGGCGTGCCAAGTCAAACACCGGAAGTCTTCATAAAAAGGCTTTCGGTGTTTCTATTTTTTCTTGTTCTTCCGGTTTCAGATTGACGCGCCCAATGGGTTCGTCCATAGGGGCGCGCGGATTACGATATAGGATCAAAACGCGAGGCCGGTATGTTTTGAGAGCGTTATATTGGAAAGGCAGCAGATCGCGCCGGCCTGAACCCGGGGGCCGAGCTGTTTCAGGCTGAGAAAAACCCCTTCTCGCCCCGGAGCGGTTGACGCAAAATTGTAAGGGATGATATAATAATATTGAGAGACTTTGCGGCGCCGGGTCTTTGGGCGGCCGTCGCGGGGCGTATCAATCCAGACCGGCGGAGATGGAAAATAAAATGGAAAAGAAACTGGGCAAGCAGAGGAAAAACAAAGGGGTTCCTTTGTTGATCCTGATTATAGCGTTCTTTTGCATCCTGGGGGTTGTGGTGCTTCTTGCGTCTCATCAAATATCCCGGGAGATGTCTGATTCGGCGGTACAGAACCTCAGCGAGAGCCTGGATTTGATTCAGTGTACCATCGAAGCGATTTTGCGCAAAGAAGCGGAATTCCAAAAGCTGATCGCCAAGGAAACAGCTTTGGCGGCGGATCCGGAAGCATATATCCGCTCTTACGAGAAAAACGACACAATGGTGAAGCTGTCCCTGATTTTGAGCGGAGAAGAAAGCGGGGTTTCCAACAACGGGGAAGCCTTCACGGCGGAGGGCCTGGATTTTTCCGTAGAGCGGACGGTGGACGGCCTGCCTATCTCTCAATCCTATGTTAATTATATGGGCGCCTGGGCCTACTCCATGAAATGCCCTGTAGTCCGAGGCGGCGAAACCATTGGAGACCTTTATGTGGAATACACCTACGATTCCCTGGACCGCTCTCTGCCCGACGGCTTTTATAACAAGCAGGCCGCGCTCTATATCATGGACGCCAAGACCCAGCGGTTTGTGCTCAAACCCAAGGGCATGGGCAAACGCAGCGCCGGCCATCTGAACCTGGAGGATTTTTACCGGGCCAACAGCATCGAAGACCAGGAGCTGCGGGGCGAGGTGGAAATCGCTCTGTCAAACGGGCAGAATATTCTCTTTTATCATGACATCCGCAATGTGAAAGCGCTGAATTATATGTGGGCTGTCAACGACGGCGCGGCGTTCCTGGTGGGCTACGTGCCGCTGGACGCCATCCAGCAAGAGGGGCGGACAGTCAATAAAAATATTTTCATCGTGGTGTTCGTCATGCTGACTGCCTTTTTGTTGTGTTGCTTGCTGTATTATTTCAACCAGAAGCAGCAGAACAAAATCCGGCGGGAGCGGGAAGAGGAGCGGGAGATCCACAACAAGCAGCTTTCCGAGGCGCTGCAGGCGGCCCGCGTGGCAAACAACTCCAAAACCACCTTCCTCTCCAATATGTCCCATGATATCCGCACGCCGATGAACGCGGTGCTGGGCTTTGCCAACCTGCTGGCCAAAGAGGCGGAAAACCCGGCCAAAGTCAAAGAATACACCAAAAAAATCACGGCGTCGGGCCAGCATCTGCTCAGCCTGATCAACGATATCCTGGACGTCTCTAAAATTGAGAGCGGCAAGGTCGTGCTGAATTTTGAACCGTTCACCTTGAACGACCTGGTTTCCTCGGTGGACGCCATCATCCAGCCCATGGCCAAAGCCAAAAAGCAGAATTTTCACGTCTCTGTGACAGGCGTTCGCCATGAGGAACTGATCGGGGACGAAACCCGGATGAACCAGATTTTGATCAACCTGCTTTCCAACGCGGTGAAATATACCCAGGAGGGCGGCGATATCTGGTTCCGCATCATCGGCCTCAAGCCCCGGTCCAGCCAATATGAGCATATCCGCATCGAGGTGGAGGACAACGGCTACGGCATGACGCCGGAATACCTGGAAACCATTTTCGACGCCTTTACCCGGGCGGAAAACAGCACCACCAACAAAGTGCAGGGCACGGGCTTGGGCATGGCCATCACCAAAAATATCGTGGAGCTGATGGGCGGCGCCATCGAAGTGACCAGCCAGGTGGACAAAGGAAGCCTGTTCCGGGTGGAACTGGAGTGCCGCGTTGCGGAAGGCCAGCAGGACCGGCAATTTTGGCTGCAAAACGGCATAGAGCGGCTTTTGGCCGTCGCCGGCGAACAAACACGGCAGAGCGTTCAGGAGCTGATGGAGAACGCCGGATTCCCGGCGGACGCGGCCGCCGACGCGGACCAGGGCCTTGCTATGATGAAAAATCAGCCCTATCAGCTGGTTTTGCTGGATTGGGATCTGCCGGGCGCAGACGCCTTTCAGGCGGCGCTGAAGGCCGCTTTGCCGGGAAATGGGCTGCTCGTGCTGCTGGTTTCTGACGAAGGGGAGGACGCGCAGGCGCGGCTGCCCGAAGGAGCCGCCGCGCTGACTAAGCCCTTCTTCGCCTCCTCCCTCAAGGAAAAAGTCGCGGAGCTGCGGCAAGGGCCCGACGGCGGGAAGAACCGGGAGGAAGAGGCCGACAGCCTGGAGGGACTGCGGTTCTTAGCCGCAGAGGACAACGAGATCAACGCGGAAATCCTGGCGGAAGTGCTGGAGCTCGAGGGCGCCTCCTGCGAGATTATGAGCAATGGCAAGCTGGCTCTGGAGCGCTTTTGCCAAGCGCCGCCGGGCAGTTTCGACGCTATTTTGATGGACGTGCAGATGCCGGTGATGAACGGCTATGACGCTGTGCGGGCCATCCGGGCCCTGCCCCGGCCGGACGCCGCCCAGATCCCCATCATCGCCATGACGGCCAACGCTTTTGCGGAAGACGAGAGGGCGGCGCTGGAAGCCGGTATGAACGCCCATGTGGCCAAACCGCTGGACGTGGATCTGCTGAAAAAAGTGATCAGAGAGTATACGGGAGGATTGGACTAAAATATGAGAAATCAGGACCAAACGACCAAAAGGAAGCGTCTGGCCGCTTTGGGATTGGCCGCCGCCATGCTTCTGGGCCTCTCGGCCTGCGAGAAGCAGCGGGATTCCGATGTGAATCTGCTGCCCAAGGAGGATAAGGAAAAGCCCGCCGTCAACCTGTTCAGCCCCATGGAAAAAACCGAACCCGATACCGAGAACGCCGCCCGAAACGCCGCGGATACGACGATTATCATGGCCGAGGAAAAGCTGGGCGTGTCGGTGGCGTATAAGACCTATACTGCGGAAAATTACAAGGATAAGACCTATGACGACGTAGCGCTGGAGCGGGCCCGCAGCAACCTGGACGATATCTATCTGCTCAATCCGGATACCATCGCGATTCTGAGCGAAGAGGGGAAGCTGGCGGATCTATCCGGCCTGGAATGCGCTCAGAACCTGCGGGACGTGGTGAAGGCGGCCAACCTGGTGGACGGCAAGCTGGTAGCCGTCCCCCAGGAGGTGGTGGCTTACGGCCTGTTTGTCAACAAAGACCTGTTTGACCGATATAAGCTGAAGCTGCCCGAAACGCCGGAGGAATTTCTGGAATGCTGCCGGGTATTCAAGGAAAACGGAATTGAAACGCCAGTGGGCGCCAACCGCTGGTGGCTGGAAACCTTTGTGCTGGCCCAGGCTTATGCAGATTTGTACAACGGCGGCAATACCGAAGCGGAGATAGAAGCTTTGAACCGGGGAGAGGCCAAATACAGCGATTATATGCGCCCCGGCTTTGAATTTTTGCAGGAATTGATGGACGAAGGGTATATCGACGCAGAAAAAGCCCTGGTCAGCGAGGCCATTGAAGGGGAGCGGCAAGATTTTCTGGATCAGAAAACCCCCATCGTCATAGCCTATTGGGGGGCGGCCAACACAGAAAGCGCCTATGGGAACCCAGGGTTTCATATGCAGGCCGTCGGCTTCCCCAGCAGCCGGGGCCAAATGCCGGTGATGTCCATAACGGGCTTCGCCGTAGGAGTCGATGCGGAGCATAAGGAAAACGCTTTGGCGGTTTTGGACGAAATTCTTTCTGACGAGGCGCTCCAGGCTTACGCAGAGATCAATCGGGTGATTTCCCCCTCCAAGAATGTGTCGGTGGAGTGCGTCCCCGCTCTGAAACCGCTGAACGACCGGATTGAAGAAAATATCTTTGTGCTGGGCGCCAACGCCGGCATGAAGCTGGAACAATGGGGAAATACCTGCCAGGTGGTTCGCCGGCTGCTGGGCGGCGCCACTGTAGACGAGTGTATGGCGGAATTCGACCGCCTGCAAGAGGAGACGCTGAAACAATAGCCGCAGCCGCGTCGGATACTGAACGAGAAAGGCCCTGGAGGGATTACCTCCAGGGCCTTTGGTTAGTAAGAGGAGGCCAGCGACGGCTTATTCCTCGGGGTTGGTTTGGGGTTCCGCCTGTCTGGCAGCCGGGATCGCGGCGGTTTCCGCCTGCTCCGGCCCCTGCTTGTTTTCGCCTAAGAAGGAAGGCAGGTTCATGCCGGCCATGTCGAACAGCTCGTTCATGGGCGGGATGCTTTTCATCAAGCCGGATACAAAGCCGGCGGTGGCCGTCTTGCCGTCCTGCTGATTGCCGCCGTCCCACACGGTGACTTTGTCGATCTTGATGTTTTTTACAGCTTCCACCTGGATGCGGATCAGCTCTTCCATCTTGTCGGCCAGCATCAGGCGCAGGGCGTCGCTGGCGTCGCCGCCGGCGGCCTGGACGATCTGCTGCAAGCCCTCGGCCTGTTTGGTCAGCATGGCCTGCATACCGGTGGCTTCCGCCTGCATTTTAGACAAAATGGCGTCGGCTTCGCCGCGGGCTTTGCGGCGGATTTGCTCGGCTTCCGCCTCGGCCTCCAGCTCCAGCTTGCGCTTTTCGATTTCGGTTTTGACAATGATATCCGCCTCTTGCGTGGCTTTTTCACGGGCGTAACGGGCTTGCTCGGCCATCTTCTCGGCGGCGTAGGCTTCTTCCAGCGCCTTGGCGGCTTGGATTTTTTCGGCGGCGGTGGCGATTTTCAGAGCCTCCGCCTCCTTTTCCCGGCGGGCGGCGTTGGACATGGCCACTTCCATTTTGGCGGCGTTTTCGCCCTGGATGGCCTCGGAATCCGCCTGAGCCACCTGAACCCGCTGATCCCTGTGGGCGTTGGCTTCGCCTATGGAGCCGTCTCTGTCTTTTTCGGCCACGCTCTTTTTGGCGTCGTTGATGGCCTTGGCCGCGGCCTCTTTGCCCAGGGCGGAGATATAGCCGCTTTCGTCGCTGATGTCGGTGACGTTGACGTTGATCAGCCGCAGGCCGATTTTTTTCAGTTCGCCCTCCACATTGCGGGAAACGGCCTCCAGGAATTTATCCCGGTCGGTGTTGATTTCCTCGATGTCCATGGTGGCGATGACCAGGCGCAGCTGGCCGAAGATGATGTCTTTGGCAAGCTCCTGGATTTCCTGGAGTTTCAGGCCCAGCAGGCGCTCGGCGGCGTTCTGCATGACGCCGGGTTCTGTGGAGATGCCTACGGTGAACCGGGAGGGCACGTTGATGCGGATATTCTGACGGGACAGAGCGTTTTCCAGATCCACCGAGATGGACAGCGGCGTCAGATCCAGAAATTCCCGAGCCTGGACCACCGGCCACACAAAGGCCGCGCCGCCGTGGATGCACTTGGAACTGCGGGCGCTGCCGTCTTTATTGCTGCCCACCTTACCATAGATGACCATTACTTTGTCCGAAGGGCACTTTTTGTACCGGGACAACAGCAGCGTCACTGTGGAAAATAGCAGCAAGACGACGACGCATACAAGGATAATCGTTTCCATTTGTTCATACCTCTCTTTTCTATTTCTTTAGGGTTGAGGCGGCCGGCCCTATTTGCGGCAGACCACCAATGTGCTTTTGCCGGATACGCCTACCACAACGATTTCGCTGCCCGTGGGAATGGGCTGCTCCTCGTCGGTGACGGCGTCAAATTCGCCCAGCCGGTCCTGCACCAACAGGCTGACCTTGCCCTTTTGGCTGCGGGAGGCGGGGATGGTGAGATAAACCGAACCGCAGGAGCCCAAGGCGTTTTTCAGGTTCAGCGTACCGTCGGACTGCAAGCTCATGGCGGCCCGCATCATGGCGGCCAGAATAATCATGGCGGCGGCGCCCAGAGCCAGGGACGTTAAGCAGGAGATCGCCGCCCCGGCGCCCGAGCGCAGCATGGCCAGGCCGCACCAGCCGAATACCGAGAAGAAGGCCACCAGCCCCCGGATGGTGAACACCCGCAGGCCCCCGTCCACAATCTCGCGGCCGGGCAGATCCGGGTCCAGATCCAGCTCGATATCGGGAACGCCGTCTCCGTCCAGGTCGATTCCCTCCATGCCGCCGATCCCGATATCCGGGATTCCGTCCCCGTCCAGGTCGGCTCCGTTCCCGCCGTCCATATCGGCGTCGCCGCCGCTCAAACCGATCAGCAGCAGCACGGTCTGAATGGCCAGCACCAGCGTGGCCGGGATGGCCACATAAGCGAAGCACCGCTCCAAAGCGGTCAGCGCGTTCCACCATTCTGACATAACAAATTTCCCCCTTTGGCGGCGCGAGTTTCCAAAAAACCGCGCCTTGTTTTCTTTTTCTCCGTGAAATGATTCTATCAAAACCCCAGGGCCCGGCCCTGGGAATAGGCCGTCAGTTTTCCAGCTGGCCCAGCAGCAGCTGGGCTTGCTGCTTGAAACTGGAGGCGATGTAGGCTGTCACCGTCACCCGCAGCACCAGGGCCACCCGGGCGCGGGCGCCGGGATAGGGCTCCTGATAATCGGCCAGCACCTGCTGGCAAAGCCCTTTCAGCTGGTCGGAGCCGCTCATGTGCTGGGATTCCAGCGAGGCCGTCAGCTCCGCCACATAGAGGTAGAACTGGCTGTCGTCGATGATATCGTCGGACTCCTGGTCCAGCTGGCCGTTGATGTAAGAGAGCAGCCGGCAGATGGCGTCCAGCGGCAGCGCGTCCCGCAGCATATTGATGATCAAGATACGGCTCAGCTGCCGGCGGCTGTATTTTTTGTTTTTCGGCGAGGATAAAAACCCCCGTTTCACCCAGTTTTGGATGGTATACGGTTCTAAACCGGTGAATTGGGCCACCTGCGAAAGCATCAGCCCCCCTGTGAGAAACATGGAAGTCAGCAGAGTATCGGCGGCGCCGGGCCGGCTGATATCGACTTCTGCGGTGGAACCCGGCAGCTTCTTCAGCATGAAACTTTTCCCCAGAAAATTTGTTGATTTTCTGGGCGCCCCTTTCTGATTTGATAGAGTTCCGGGAAAAGAATTCCCAGAAATCGCTTCGCCGGATTCCCGGCGTCCCGTCGGCGGGCCCTTGGCGCTCCGCGCTGGAAAATCATTCGATTTCCTGGGGACGAGGCCCCGGCCTCAAGCGCCGACGTCTCTGAACCAGCCGTGCGGATATGGGGTAGAGCTGTTTGGCCTACCCAAGCAAACCAGCGATTTGAATCAGCTGGATCAAACCGGGCAGGCCCAGCAGGGTCAGCACGACGCCCCGGAACAGATGGGCCTTTTTCCGATCTTCGGGCATTTCCTTCGCTCCATAGCGCCCATAGGCCCGGCCCTCGGCCAGATACCAGCTCAACTGGGGCCGAAACAGAAAAATCACACCGGAAATGAGAAACAACAAGCTGAGATAATCGAAAAAACTCATGATCTATCCCTCCATAATTCATCTGTACCTGCGCGTCCTTTGAGCTTGAAGATAGTATATCACACGGTTAAATGACTGTCAAGAGAGATTTGATAACTTTTTAACAGGTTTGAAAGACGTAAAAAAAGGCGCCCGGACCATTTAACATGGCCGGGCGCTGGGGGATTCAGGCGGTTTCGGGCCGGGGGGCCGGCCATTTGCGTTTCAAGCGGCGCAGACGGCGCAGGGCCAATTTGCGCAGCAGATCCGCCGGGACGACGGAAAAGGCCGCCAATATCGCCAGCAAAAAGTGTCGAGGCTCCAGGGGGCTGGCCCGGAACAAGCTGCCGCCGAAATAGACCAGAAGGCCCTGGATGGCGCTGACAAACAGCATGACGCCGGCAAATAAAGGATTGCTCCCCAGCCGGGCCCCCAGGTTGAGCCGGGGCGTCCGGGCGTTGAAGCTGTTGAAGATGCCGCAGAAGATGAAAAAGGTGAAAAAGACAGTGAGCAGATAGTCCGGGTTTTGATCAAAGCCCAGGGCTTGGCGGAAAAAGGGAAGAGTCAGCAGCGCCAGGCACAGGACGATGGTGAAGCCGCCCATATACAGGGCCTGCCCCAGCATTTCGCCGGTGAAAATCGGCTCGTCCCGGCGCTTGGGCGGTTCTTCCATGGTTTCGGGCAGAGGCGGTTCGCCGGCATAGGCCAGGCCCGCCAGGGTGTCCATGATGATATTGACCCACAGCATTTGCACCACAGTGATGGGAGCGTCGACGCCGAAAAAGGGCCCCAGAATGGAGACGCCCACGGCGCATAGGTTCATCGTCAGCTGGAAAACGATGAATTTGCGAATGCTTTTGAAAATCGTACGGCCATAGAGGATGGCCCGAGTCAGGCTGGCGAAATTGTCGTCCAGAATGACGATGTCCCCCGCCTCTTTGGCCACCTCTGTGCCGCCGCCCATGGCAAAGCCCACGTCGGCCAGCTTCAGGGCCGGGGCGTCGTTGATGCCGTCGCCAGTCATGCCGGCTACCAGCCCCCTTTGTTGGGCTAGCCGCACCAGGCGGGATTTGTCCTGGGGCAGGGCCCGGGCCACCACCCGCAGCCGGGGGAGGAGATCGACGATTTGCTGGTCCGAAAGGGCGGCCAGCTGGTCGTGGGTCAGGGCCAAATCCTGAGGGTCTTTCAGCAGCCCGGCCTGGCGGGCGACGGCGGCGGCGGTATCCTTATTGTCGCCGGTGATCATCACCACCTGGATGCCGGCCCGGCGGGCCTGAGCCACGGCGGCGGGCGCCTGGGGACGCAGACCGTCTTGGATGCCCGCCAGACCCAATAGAGTCAGGTCCTTCAAGTCCCCTTTGGTTTCCACCGGCTTTTCGGCGTAGGCCAGAGCCAGGGCCCGGAAAGCGCCGGCGGTCATCCGCTCCCAAGCGGCCCGAGCGGCGCCGGCTCGGGGCAGAGGCTGGCGGCGGCCTGAAGCGTCCAGATAATGGGTGCAGGCGTTGAGAATCAGCTCGGGCGCGCCTTTGACAAGGCCCAAGGGACGGCCGTTTTGGCTGACTTGAGCGGTGGAGAATTTCAAGGCGCTGTCAAAGGCCACGGTCTGCCGGGCGGTCAGCTGCGGAATCTGGCCCATGCAGGGGGCGGCGAAGGCCAGCAGGGCCCGATCGGTGGCGTTGCCTCCCAGAGGCTTGCCCTGGGAGTCCAAAACAGCCTGGGTGTTCCGGGCGCAGTTGAGGCCTGTCAAGCGGAATAGCTCCGGCGCCTCCTGGGCCAGACGGCGGATATCGTCAAAAGACCGGCCGTCTCCCGTCACAAATTCCGCCACTGTCAGCTTGCCCTGGGTCAGCGTGCCGGTTTTGTCGGTAAAGAGAATGTTCAGGCTGCCCGAAGTCTCGATGCCCACCAGCTTGCGAACCAAAACCTTGTCCCGCAGCATCCGCCGCATATTGGAAGAGAGCACCACCGTGATCATCATGGGCAGGCCTTCGGGGGCCGCCACTACCATCACTGTCACCGCCAGGGTGGCGGCGTGGAGCAGGCAGTCCAGCAAATGGGGAATATCCGCCGCCGCGGCCAGAATCAGAGCGGGAGAGCAATTGTTGTCCAGGACAAGGGCGTTGAATAAATCCGCTAAACCCACCGCCAGAGCGGCCAGAAAGCCCAGCCGGCTCAAGGTATCCGCCAGCTTGGAAAGCCGCAGCTTCAGCGGGCTCTGGCGGGTTTCCTGCTGCATCTCCCGGGCCATGCCGCCGTAAAAGGTGGCGTCTCCCACTCGGAGCACCTGCATCATCCCCTGGCCCTGGCAGACGACGCTGCCCCGGAAGAGCTGGTTTTGGCGGGAAAAATCCCAGCCCTGCTCCCCGGGAGAGGCGCCGCCGGGCAGCTTTGAGGTTTCCCGGCTTTCGCCGTTGAGGGCGGATTGATCCACCGACAGCTTGCCTTGGGCCAATAAGCCGTCGGCGGGGATCCGTTCGCCCCCTTCCAGCAGGATCAGGTCGCCGACCACCGCTTCGTCTATGGGGATTTGTTGGATTTTTCCTCCTCGCAGCGCCCGGCAGCGGCCCCGGGCGGCCTCCTGCTGGAGCCGGAGGAAGGCGGATTCGCTGCCATACTCCGACAAGGTGGAGACAAAAGTGGCCAGAAACACCGCCAGAGCGATGCCCGCCGTCTCAAACCAGTTGGCCTGCCGAACGAGCAGCAACAGGTTGAGACACAGGGCGACCAGCAGGATTTTGATGATTGGGTCGCCGAAGTTGGCCAGAAACTGGCTTCCAAAGGTCTTGCGCTTTTGTTGGGTCAACTGATTGCTTCCGTGCTTTTGCCGCGATCGTTCTACGGCTTGGGGATCCAGCCCCTTGGCCGCAAAGGCCGATTCGTTCCGATAATCCATGTTGTTCCACTCCTTTTGTCTTGGACAAGTTCCGGGATACCCATCCATATGAAGGAGCGGCCTCCAATATGCGTCGGCCGGAAAGGGCGTAAAAAATCCCCCCGTTGTTTCGAGGGGAGGAGCCGGCCCTGAAAGCCTAGGCTCGGCTAACGGCTTTTCAGAAGGTTGAAATATTCCGTTCTGCCGTCCTGATAGGCCCGCTGGAGCAGGGTCTGCCACCGCTGGGTGGAAAAACGGCCGACGATCAGAGAAAAGAATTCCAGGTCATAGGCGTCGTAGGCTTCCCAGGCCAGCAGGGTTTGTTGGCTGTCGGTCAGCCGGCTTTGCATCATGGAAAAGCGTAGGACGTCCCGGTCCTCTCTGGCCTGGCGGCACATGGAAAGACGGCTTTGCGCGGCGAGGCTTTCAAACAGCGGCATAAAACAGCCGTAGCAGCTCTGTTCCGCGGCTTGGTCCGCCAGCTCATAGCGAAAATCTTCCTCCAGCAGCGGGGACAGTGGGTAGAGATAGCTGGCTTTCCGGTCCGCCATAGCCTGCTGGGCAAACTGCCGCAGCGAGGCGGCGTCCAGCTCCAAAGAAGCCAGGGAAAAATAAGTCAAACGGTCTTCCCGATAGGCCCGCCAAGCCAGCTCCAGGATGACGTGATCGGAGGCTTTGGGCAAGACGGCGCCAAAGGCTTCCTGAAAATCCTCTTCGTAAAAGCGCCAAGCCAATTGGTCGGCGTTTTCGTCAAAGGGGCCTTGCGCGGATTCCAACAGCGCCGCTTTGATCGAGCTGCCGGCCAGAGTTTTGTCCACTCCGTTGACAAGGGCGGCGTCATAGCGCCATTGGGCGCAGTCCGGGGCGAACGCCAGTGTGTAGCCCGACTGCCGCTGGGTTTCCCCTGCCTGCTCCGGGAAGGGGCAGGGGGAAAGGGTGAACAGATAATTGTTTTCATAGAAGAGAGCGGACTGCGACAGAGTGACGGCGGATTGGGGAGAAGCCGAAGCAGCCGCTTTGGGAGCCGCCGGCCCGGTGTAAACGCCGCCATACAGGGCCGCGCAGCAAAGGAGGGCAAAAACGGCGGCGCCCCGGATCCAGGCCCTTTTACCGCTTTGGCGGAAATGGACGACGGCTTCCAACCGCTCTTTGAGCAGACGGCCGTCGGCGCTGAGGGGCGCGGCCGCCGCAGGCAGAGGGGAGGAAGCGGAGAGCAGGGAAAAGCGCAGCAGCGCGTCGCCATAGGCCAGACGCTGGTCTGGATCCAGCCGAGCCAAGGCGTCCTCGTCGCAGGCCAGCTCGCAATCCTGCTGGGCCAGCCGAACCATCCAATAGACCAGGGGGTTAAACCAATGGACGCACAGAGCCAGCTGGAGCAGGGCTTTGCCGGCCAGATCCCGGCGTTTGTAGTGGGTCAGCTCGTGGAGCAAAGCCGCCTCCAGCTCCGCCGAAGACAGCGGCGCCGCCGGCAGCAGGACGCAGGGCCGGCCCAGCCGGGCCAGCAAAGGGGAATCCAGCTCCGGCGAGGCCCACAGCGCCACAGGATGCCGAATGGAAAGCCGTCGGCGGGCCTGCTCCAGGGTTTCCAGAGCCTGGGGCGGAGGCGGGATCAGCTGGGCGGCGGTCCGCCGGCAGAAGCGGCGATAAGCCCACAGGCGCAGGCCGGCGGAAAAGAGAAAGCCCGCCAGCCACAGGAAAATTAGAGCCGCCGGCGCCGCCTCCCGCCAGGGAGCGGGGGGCTTTGAAGGGGCGGGAGCTTGTTCCGCCGGTTCCGTCTTCTGCCGAGTCTCTGAGGCGAACGTATAGCCGGGGAATTGCAGGGAAAGGGGCGGATTTGACGGAAAGGAGCCTTCGGGTTGGCCTGGCAGAGTTTGTTCTGTCGGCGGGAGTTCCCCGCCGACCTGGGCCGGGGACTCGGCAGAGCGAAACAGCCAATTCATCAGATTGTTTTCCGGGGAAAAGGGCAGCAAAAGCCGCAGGGCTACAAACAGCCACAACAGGTATTGGAACCTCCGGCTGATTTTCTCCCGGAGCCGGGGGCGCAGGGCGGATACGAGCAGGATGAGCAGAGAGCAGGACAGGGAAAGAGAGGCCAGAATCTGGAGGAAGACCCTCATTGCCGGCGTTTTTCCTCCTGCCAGAATTGATGCAGCTCCGCCAAATCCTGCTGGGACAGGGAATCGGATTGCAGCAGGGAGGCCACCAACCCCTTGACGCTGCCCCGGTAGACTTTTTCCACCAGGGTTTGGGTTTGGGAAGCCTGATAGTCCCGCTGGCTCACTTGGACGATGTATTCATTGCGGCGGCCGAATTTTTCGGTGGAAAGCAAGCCCTTATCCGTCAACCTGGCCAAGAAGGTCAGCACCGTGTTTTTGTTCCAGGGGCTCCCCTGCTTTTCCAGAACTTCCATCACCTGGGCGAAGCGGGCTCGGCCTCCCAAGTCCCATAGGATGTGCATCAGCTGTAATTCAGAATCGGAAACGGCGTGTATTTGCAAAACAATCCTCTCCTTTGAGCGGGGTATGGAACGATTATATCATTGAGGGACAGGCGGTGTCAAAAAAGAAATTCTGGCGCCGGCTTATAGCTCCAGACGCTGGCCCGGCTCTACCACTAACTTGCCCGGGGCAAGAAATTTCTCGGCGGCTTCGGCGTCAAAGAGCTTGCCGTCGTCGCTGGGGCAGGAGTGGATGGGAATCGTATGCCGAGCGCCGAGAAGCTCGGCGCAGCGGCCGGCCTCTTTGGGGCCCATGTTGTAAACGCCGTCGATGGGCAGCAGGGCGTAATCCAGCTTCATATCCCGCAGCAGGCCGGACATGGCCGGCGTTTCCGAGGTGTCCCCCGAGGCGTAAATCTTCAGGCCGTCCAGCTGGATGACAAAACCCACGCAGCAGGCCGGGTCGTGATTGGCGTTGGCGGCGGGCACAGCTTGGATTTGAATGTCCCCCAGGGAGAACTGGCCGTATTGCCCCCCTTCCAGCGCCTCTTTCCAGGTGATTTGGGCGCAGCCCGGCTTGCGGGCGGGCAGGTCCGTCCGGTTGTGGTCGTAGTGGTCGTGGGTGACTAAAATCAGGTCGGCGGGCAGGTCGTAGCCCTGGCCGGCGAAGGGGTCCACATAGATCGCGCGGCCGTCCCGGCTCTCCAGCCGGAAGCTGCCGTGGCCTTGGTAAAGCAGATATGCCATCGTCGTTTTCTCCTTTTGATGAAATGAGTTGATTTTTGGTTTCGTCCCGCTGAAAACGTTCCTGCCAATCGTCCAGAACCCGGTTTTTAAGGCCGGATTGCGCGCGGCTGTTCGACGGGGCCTTCCTCCTGTTTCGGCCGGCCCCGCTCCCTTGACAGCCTGGGCAGCCGGGGATTATACTAATACAATTCAACGGGAAAAGAGGGGGATTTTGTGGGCAAACGCTTGTCAGAGATGAGCCTGGAAGAGCTGTGGAGACTGTTTCCCATCCAGCTGACGCCCCATCAAAGCCGCTGGGCGGAGCAGTATCAAGAGGAAGAGGCGCGGCTTCTGGCTGTTTTGGGGCGGGATCAGGTCTGGCGGATCAGCCATATTGGCAGCACGGCCGCGCCCGGTCTTTGGGCCAAACCCATTGTGGATATTTTGCTGGAAGCGGCGCCCGACGCCTGTTGGGCAGCGCTGAAAGAGGCGCTGCTGGAAAGTGGCTACCGCTGGATGAGCCAATCCGAAGGCAGGATGTCCTTCAATCGGGGATATACCGAAGAGGGGTTCGCCCAGCAGGTTTTTCATCTGCATCTGCGGCGGCCCGGCGACTGCGACGAGCTGTATTTTCTGGAGTATCTGCGCAAATTCCCCGAAGCCGCCAAGCAATACGAAGATTTGAAGCTGGGCCTTTGGAAACAGTTTGAACACAACCGAGACGGCTATACCGCCGCCAAAACCGAATTGGTGGAACAATACACCCGGCAGGCCCGGCGGCTCTGGCCAGACCGGTATCAGCCGGAGCGGAATCGATGAAAAAAGAATAACACAGCGCCGGCCAAAAAGCAAACCGCAGGGGGGAAAGGCCATGTATATCGCGGGCAACTATTGGAATCACTACATCGGAGACACCGACGACAGCCTGACGCTGCTGGATTATCTGGCGGGCAAAGGCCAACAGGAAATTTCCATAAAGGAAATATTTTCCGAAACCGGCTTGGACAAGCTGAACGGCGATTTTCGCCGCAGTCACACGCCGCTGACAGCTCCGGCGGGAGGCGAAGCGGGGGAAGGCTATTATAGGGAGTTTTATTTTGCCATTGATCTCGTCGTCGATTTGGCCGCGCTGCTGTTGGAATGCAAAGTCAGCGGCAGCCTGGACCTCAGCGAACTGGCGGGATATGATCTGCCGGCTTCGGGGCCTGTCGTCCTCACAGCCGCGCCAGAGGAGCAGGAATTGATCAGCCGGGCTCTGGAGGATTTTTCCTCGGCGCCCTTGGAATATGATTTGAGCGAACTGTGCCCGGAAGAAGCTTTGCTGGAAATGGCGGAGCTCTGCCGGCGGCTGCGGCAGGAACTATATGGAGAATAGGGGAGAAGCATGGCGATTTTTCTCACAGGCGATACCCACGGGGATTTTTCCCGGCTGATGGAAGGGGTTTTTCCAGCGCTGGACCGGCTGACCAAAGAGGATTATGTCATGGTCTGCGGCGATTTCGGCGGCCTGTGGCAAGGGGGATCCCGGGAACGCAAGCGCTTGGACCGGCTGGACGCCCGGCCGTTTACCACCCTGTTTGTGGACGGCAACCACGAAAATTATGATTTGCTGGCCCGTTGCTCTGTCGAGGAGTGGAAAGGGGGCTTGGTCCGGCGGGTCCGGCCCAGCGTGCTGCATTTGACCCGGGGCCAGATGTTTGAGTTGGACGGCAAAAAGATTTTCACCATGGGCGGCGCTCAAAGCCACGATATTCAGGACGGCGTTTTGGAGCGGAGCCAGCTGATGGAAGGGGATCTGGAGCGGCTGCGCCACGAGGGAGCCCGAGTGCGAGTCAACCATCTGACTTGGTGGCGGCAAGAGCTGCCCAGCCCAGAGGAATATCGCCAGGCCCGTCAGACGCTGGATCAAAACGGCTGGCAGGCGGATTATATCGTCACCCATTGCGCGCCCTCCGCCATCCAGCAGGCTTTGTTCCAAGAAGCATATCAACCGGATCATCTGACGGATTTTCTGGAGGAAATACGGCAAAAATGCCGCTTTGAAACCTGGTTTTTCGGCCATTACCACCGGGACTGCGCCGCCGGGGACCGGTCTCAATACGTCCTGCTTTATGAGCGGATCATCGAACTGAAATAGGGGGAGGACAATATGAACGCGGAGACAATTCAAGCCGGCATACTGGGGCTGGCTGTGGGGGACGCTTTGGGCGTGCCTGTGGAATTCAAAAGCCGGCAGGAGCTGGACCGAAACCCAGTGCAGGGGATGCGGAGCGGCGGGAGCCACGGCCAGCCGGCGGGGACTTGGTCGGACGACTCCTCCATGGCCCTTTGTTTGCTGGAAAGCCTGACAGGGGGCTTGGATTACCAGGATATGATGACTCGGTTTCTGCGCTGGGCGGAAGAAGGGTATCTGACCGCCCGCGGAGAGACCTTCGACATGGGAATGGCCACCCGCAAGGCCTTAGTCAAATTCGCCCAGGGCGCCCCGGCCCTGGAATGCGGGGGAAAGCAGGAATTTGACAACGGCAACGGCTCTCTCATGCGTATTCTGCCCTTGGCCCTCTATCTTCGAGCCCAAATGGGGCCGGATTTTCCCGCCAATCCTCGGGCCTATGAAATCATCCACAACGCTTCCCGCCTGACCCACGCTCACCCGATCAGTCTGATCTGCTGCGGCGTCTACTGCGCCGCCGCCAACGCCATGGCGGCGGACGGCGATCTGCAAGCCCTTCACGACGCCGTGGAGCAGGCGAAAGCCTTTTACCGGGCCTCAGACCTGGCGCCTTGGCTGGAGCGGTTTCAGCAGACGGACGTGGGGACGCTGGCGGTCATGCCCCGGGACATGATGGAAAGCGGCGGCTACGCCCTGCACACCTTGGAAGCGGCTCTTTGGTGCCTGCTGCACACGGAAAACTTCCAGGATTGCGCGCTGGCAGCGGTGAACCTGGGGCAGGATACCGACACCACAGCCGCCGTGGCCGGCGGCTTAGCCGGGTTGCGCTACGGCCTCTCCTCGATTCCCGGCCCATGGCTGGAAACGCTGGCCAAGGAGCGGCAAATCCGGCGGATGTGCCGGCAATTCGCCCAGTCTCTGGGACTATAGTTTTTGAAGAGTCTCTCGGCGGCTTACAAAGCGCGGGATATTCAAAACCCTCGGCAAACGCCGAGGGTTTTGAATAGGCTCGCAATCGATTGAGCGCCGGTCAGTTCCGGCCGAAGAGATTGACGTTTTCCGCCATATGGCCCATGGCTTGGACGCCTTTCCGGGCTTTCCGGGAAATGTCGCGGCGCATATGATAGGGCATATAGGCTTCGGCGGCGGCAGAAGCGGCGGCGCCCAGCAGAGCGCCGGCCGCGATGCCCACGGCAAATGAATTGGCTTTCACAACGCATCCACCTTTCTGTTTGGGTTCCCAGCTATTTTGCCCTTGACAAGCGCCGCGATACGCCGCCGCGGGCAGGGAATTTTTGAAAAATAAAAAAGCGCCCTGGCGGCGCTTTGGGCGTCACTGGGCGGAAGGGCCAGTCCAGCCGAAAATATCCAAATCGACGGAGCCGTCGGGGCGGAATACAACCCCTTCCGCTTCCAGCAGCCGGCGCTGGTCGGGAAAGGCTTTGGCTGTTTGCCCCAGCCGATTGACCACCCGATGACAGGGCACGTCCGCCAGGCCGCATTGGGCTATGGCCCAACCCACGGCCCGGGAGGCCCGGGGAGAGCCGCAGAGCAGGGCCACGGCGCCGTAGGTCGTCGCCCGCCCGGCAGGAACCTGCCGGACAATTTCATATACTTTTTGATGAAACTCCATAGGTTCCTCCATGTCGGCCAGCGCCGACGGGCAAGCTCGAATAGACGCAGAGCGGGCGAAGGCTGTTGTGCTCGACAGCCTGAGACTTGGCGTCGTTTTCGGTGGAAGGCCGCGGCGTCGGGCGGCGGCCCATTGACGCGCCGCGCTGACACGGAGTCGGGCCGTCCCGACAGCGGATCAACTGTTCTCATCCCAGCCGGGCGGGGTATAGAGATATTCTCCTTGGGGGGAGTGGTAAGTATAACCAATGCGCCGGTATAGACGGTTGGCAATGGGGTTTCTTCGGTCCACATAGAGGTAGGGCAGCTTCCCCTGGTTCAAAATCTCCTGGGTCAGGGCGGCCACCGTCTGCCGGGCCAGCCCTTGGCCCCGGAAAGCCGGGTGAGTGTAGACGTTGCTCACAGCGCATAGCCCCTGGCTCTCCCGGGCTTTTTTGGCGATGGAGACCGCCTCCCCCATCCGCCGGACCATCCGGTAGCGGGGCAGTTCCTGAGTCAGCTTCTCCGTCAGCTGCTTTAAGTTCGACGCCTGGCCCAGAGCTTCCTGATAAAACTGGCCCGCCAAAGCGGCCATAGCAGGCAGATCCAGAAGGCCGGGGATTTCCGCTTCGCTTTCCGAGGGCAGAGCGGGGTTCAGCCTGTCGCAGCGCATGACGTCCATCAGGCGAAGCGTGCGGAAAGAGCCGCCCAACGCCTTCACACAGCAGAGAAGAAACGTCTGGGCCAGGCCCGGCGCGCTCAAAACCTGGCGAAAGGGCAGCTGGCGGGCCGCCAGCCCCTCCGCCAGAGGGGCGCACAGTTCTTCATCCCCATATAGGATCATGGGAAAATGGAGATAGCGAAGCGCCAGCAGAGATTTTCCCCCTTCCTCCGCCTTGACGGCGAAGCCCTGGGCTTTGTCTGCGGTTGAAAGCATCCTTTGAGCGTTCTCAAAAAAGAAGACGGTTTGAAGGGGGTCTTTTTGCAAAATCGGCCGATTATCCTGCAAAAACTCCGGGCCGGCCTGATAGACGTAAAACATAGGAAGCGCCTCCTTTTGGACGGGGCGGCCTGTTAAAATTTCAGGGCTGGGAATTCTATGCCCGCCTGCTGGAGACGGGAGAAAATTTCAATCCGCTGGCGGAAGCGAAGAGCGGCCAGGGCCCGCTCTTCCCGAGAGGGCTGGGCCGAGAGCACGGCCCAACGGATTTCGTTGGCCGCCAACTGGTCTCCGCCTTTTTGCCGGGCGGTTTCGATCATTTCCTGAGACATGGAGCCCTGGGCCACATAACCGCCGATGACGGTGTTGCGCTCTTCCACCAGCTTGACGCCGTTGGCCAGAGCCTGCTGGGCGTGGGCTGTGTCGCTGTAATAGGCCAGGGTGCAGAACAGGCCCACTGTTTTTCCCTCCAAGCTGGACAGCAGCTGGGACATGGCCGGGTCCGGGCCGCCTTTGTCCACCCAATAGCCCAGCAACAAAATGTCGCCTTTCAGAGGAGGCTGGCCCTGGGCCAGGTCGTAAAGGGCCACTTCATGGTTATCCAGCCCCTGGGCGACGCCCACGGCCAGATCCCGAGTGCAGCCCGAAAGGCTTGTGTAAATAATTTCGATTTTCATGACAGATCATCCTTTCTTGTCCGAAAGCCGGACTACTGGGGCGGATGGATTTTCCAGGGCCTTTGCAGGACGATGAATCTCCGCCCGTCTGATATTTTAACACGAACTTCTCCTGCGCGAAAGGGTTGCTTTTAGTAAATTATACGGAAATATGATATATCATTTAGCCGCCCTCAGCGGATTGGTGGTACAATGTCGGCAAGGGACGCAGCCGCATTGCGAGGGGTCTGGAAATCTAAGAGACGAGGGCCCCGCAAAATCGGGGATTTTGGAAAGAAGGCCCCGCCGCAGGCGGGACGCCGGGAGTCCGGCGGAAGGATTTGCGGCGATTGACTCGCCGGAAATTTATGAAATGAAAGGGGTCCCCCAAAAGGCGGAGCCTTTTTGGGGCAGGGCCCCGCCGCAGGCGGGACGCCGGGAGTCCGGCGAAAGGATTTGCGGCGATTGATTCGCCGGAAATCTATAAAGACAAGGGACCCCGCAAAATCGGAGATTTTGCGGGGACAAACGAAAGGGGTTTCACGATGAAAAATCGAAGCAAAGACATTATGGTGATCGGGTTTGCTTTGTTCGCCATGTTTTTCGGGGCGGGCAACATGATTTTCCCCCCAAAACTGGGGTTGGAAACCGGGTCTCAATGGGTTCTGGGGTTCGCTAGCTTTACATTTGCAGACGCAGGCCTGGCCTTGCTCACCATCTTGGCGCTGATCCGGGGCACAGGGTCCTTTGAGCATCTGGCCCGGCGGGCGGGCCGTTTTCCCGCCGCTGTTTTGGGGATGTGCGTCTTTTTGTGCGTGGGGCCTCTGATGGCCATTCCCCGCACGGCGGCCAGCACCTTTGAGCTGGGCGTGGCGCCGATTTTCCACACCGGCGCCCGCGTTGTGTTCTCGGTTATTTTCTTTGTCATCGTGTTCGCGCTGGCGGCTCGGCCAACCAAGGTGATCGATATCATTGGAAAATTCTTGACGCCGGCCCTGTATATCGCCCTGCTGGTCATGATACTCCAGGGAATTCTGCACCCCATGGGCCGGCCGGTGGAGACAGCCGGGGCGGCGGAGGTATTCGCCACAGGCATCAAGGCGGGATACCAGACTATGGACGTCTTTGGGGCCGTGATTTTCAACGTGCTGGTGGCCTCGGCTCTGGCTCAGCGCCGTTATCAGGGCAAAGAGGCGATCAAAACTGCGGCTTGGGCCGGTCTGGTGGCTGTAGTCGGCCTAACTATAGTATATGGCGGCCTGGCCTATCTGGGCTCCTGCGCTTCGGGGCTTTATGATAAAAGCATCGGCCAGTCTGAGCTGTTGCTCGGCGTGATGGAGACGATTATGGGGCGCTCCGGCGTTGTTTTGCTGGGCGTCGTGGTGGCGTTGGCCTGCCTGACTACCGCCGTGGGGCTGACTTCCGCCGCAGCCTCTTATTTTTCCGGCCTGACCCGGGGCAAGGTGAAGGAGGTCCCCTTTGTGGCCCTTATCTGCGCCTTCAGCGCCGCGGTGTCCAATGTGGGCATCGATTCCATCGTGGCCTTTTCCGCTCCTGTGCTGACGGTGATTTATCCGGCGGTGCTGACGCTGATTGTACTGAGCTTTTTTGATGAGAAAATCAAAAACGATTGGGTAATCCGCCTGGCCACCTTGGGCGCTCTGGCCGCCAGCCTGCTGAAGGCGCTGTCCGGCTGGGTCCCCGCCCTGGGCTTTGTCAATCAGCTGCCGCTGAACAGTCTGGATTTCGGCTGGCTGACTCCCGCCTTCCTCTGCGGTCTGCTGGGCCTGTTGATTCCCATGAAACAAACAGAGGGGAAAGGGCGAGAAGCCCTTCGGCGCTGAGCGCCCGCAGAGATAGGAAACAATAGAAAATAAACAAGCGAAAAATAAGCGCCGAAAAGGCGCTTGTTTTTGAAAAATCCCGCCTCCTGAAGAGGCGGGATTTTTTGTTTGAAAACGCATAGTTCCCAACCCGAGAGGAATCAATCTTCGTCCTCTTCCTCGTCTTCTTCGCCGCGGCGGCTCCGGTAGCCTCGGTGATATTCGTTGTATTCCGCCTCCCGGCGCAGCTCCTCCAGCTTTTCAAACTGGACGCCCTGCCTCGAACCCTGCTCGATGGCAATACAATGAGCCAATAAATTGACGGCCTCCAGCACGGCGGCGAAAGAATTGTATAAAGATCCCCGGGCGGCCGGGCAATAGATAACCGGGTCGCCGAAAGCCGCCGCAGGGGCTGCGGGAGAATCGGTAAACACAATGATCCGGGCGCCTTTGGAAGCGGCGAATTTGGCCGCGGCGCTTATTTCCTCAAAATACGGGGGGAAGGAAAACAGAATCACAACCGAACGGTTGTCAATCAGATTCAGCCGGTTTTGCATCAGGCCGCTTTGCTCTGGATCGGCCTCGACGGCGCGCACTCCCAAAGCGCCCAATCGAGAGCTGAGGATATCTGCCATGGATTTGCTGATCCCCCGGCCGACTGTTAGGGCAAATTCGCTGAGGCAGATCATCTGGGCCGCCTGGACGATGGGGTCCAGGTCAAAAGCGTCCAAATAGGCGTGAAGATGCTGCCGCTCCTGCCGGCAGATATGATTCAGCAGCAGCGCGTTGGATTCCTGAATCCGCTGGATTTCAGAATCCTCCTCTGCGGCTTCATAGATATATACCTCGTAACAGCGGCGATATTCTCTTTTGAAATCAGCGTATCCCCCAAATCCCAGCCGCTGAAACAGGCGGAGCAGGGTCACTTCTGTGCAGCCGATTCGTTTGCTCAGTTCCCGCAGAGAAATGTAACATACTTCGCCGGGGTGGTCCAGTATATATGTAACAATCTGTTTCTGCTTTCGGGTGAGCGTCCAGTTGTCGGGCGAAAAACCGCGTTCAAACAATGGGCTTAAGTCTAACAAAACTGCCAACCCCCTTTTTTCAAATGAAGTATATCATACGGGAGAATGAAATGTATAGAGTCAAAATGTAAAAAGTTAAAAATTTGTTCCTTCAACGAATTTTTTGGCGAAAAAACAGAACCCGGCCCTTTGACCAGGCCGGGAGCAGCAAGCAATTTCCAGCGGATTTGCAAAAAAGTATACTTTCTTGCAACGCAAAATTTCCTTCCTATTTGTGCAAAAATCATAAAAAAACAAGAAAAATCTATTGAAAACTGTCGTTTTTTCTGATAAAGTATCTTACAAGAAGTAAAGCGGATAGATTTGCAAGAAAGTATACATTCTTGCAATTTGCAAGAACGGGAAGGGGGAGAGATTTGGGAAAACGGGACGGTTAACCGAAACGCCGGATTGCCGGCACAGTTGAACGACAGGAGAGAGAATTATGATGAAAAAAAGATTTTCCGCGCTGCTGGCCCTGCTGCTGGCCTCGATGATGCTGCTGAGCGCCTGCCAGGGCAGCCCGGAAGCCAAGGACGACGGCCCTGCGGCCCCGGACGGGCAGGACGTCCAGACAGACGACAAAAAGACCGGCGGCCAGCCCGCCGGCGGGGAAGTTGTCAAAGACGCCAACGAGCTGGTGATCGGCACTTATATGCCTGTGACTACGCTGGTGCCCTGGAAGACCACCTCCGACGGCGACGGCTATATCCTGCGCCAGATTTATCACACCCTGGTGGAAATGGATCAAAACTCCAACTTTGTGCCCTCTATGGCTACGGAGTGGGAATGCAGCGAAGACGGCCTGACCTGGACGGTGAAAATCCGGGACGATTTGTATTGGCAGACGGGCAACGGCCTGTTTGACGAGAAAGTCAACGTCACTGCCGAAGACGTCAAATTCTCCTATGATTATTATCTGGACCCGGCCAATGGCTCCGTCCGTTATACCGAACTTTCCAACACGCTGAAGGAAGTCAAGGTGGTGGACGATTACACCGTCCAGTTTGTCACCAACGACATCGACGTGCTGTGGGAATATAAGATGTATCAGAATTACATCATCCCCAAAAAGGCTGTGGACGAAAACTGGGATTTTGAAAACAAGCCCGTGGGTTCCGGCGCCTATAAATTTGTGGAACACGTCATCGATTCTCAGGTGGTGCTGGAGCGCAATGACGAATATTTTAAAGAGCCCGCGCTGGACCGGATTGTCTATAAAATCATTTCCGACAAATCCGTCTCCTCCATCGCCCTGCAAAACCAGGAAATCGATATCGCCCTGTCCATGCTTCCCACAGAGGTGGGCAATATCGCCAATAAGGATTATCTGGAGCTGCGGCCCTCTGAAATCGGCTCCTATCGCTGGATCGGATTTAACTGTAAAAACGAGCTGTTTGCCGACCCGGAAGTCCGCAAAGCGCTGAGCATGGCCGTGGATATGGACAGCGCGGTGGAAGCCATCTTCAAAAACGACGCCGGCGTCACCCTGGCCAAGCGGGCTTACGGCCCCATCTCCTATGAGCGGCCCGGCGGCAACGAGGCCCGCTTTAAGGAAGCCTGCGTGACCTATGATCCCAAGAAGGCTGAAGAGCTGCTGGATTCCCTGGGCTGGGCCAAAGGCTCCGACGGCATCCGGGCCAAGGACGGCAAAAAGCTGAGCTTCACCCTCCAGGTGGGCAACAACGATTCCAACCGGGAAAAGCTGGCTGTCATCGTGTCTTCCCAGATGAAGGCCATCGGCGTGGACTGCACCGCCCAGACGGTGGAATGGGGCACCCATACCGACGACATTAAAAACGGCAATGTGCAGATGTATATCCTGGGCGGCTACTCCAACTTGGACGGCCCCTACCGCATTATGCACACCAGCGACACGATGAGCCCCAACTGCGGCTATTCCAACAGCGAAGTGGACTCCCTGTTGGACGAAGCCTGGCGCACCATCGACATCGACGAGCGCAGCGAGCTCCAGACCCAGGCCGCCGAGATCTTTATCTCCGAGGCGCCCCATATCTTCTGCTATTTTGAATATACCCAGACCGGCGTCAGCAAAGCGGTGCAGGATTTTGAGCAGGCCAGCGTCTACCGCTCCCTGTGCAACGAGTTCCGCAACGTGGGCGTCAACCACAAATAACGCCATAGAACAAGCGAAAACAAGGTAAGAGCGATACGCAGCGCGGGGCCCGATAAGGCTTGCCTTATCGGGCCGACGCGCATAAAGGAGCATATTATGTGGACTTATATTCTGAGAAGACTGCTGCAGGCCATCCCCACGCTGCTGGTCATCTCCTTCCTGATTTTTTCGCTGCTGTATATCACTCCCGGCGACCCGGTGGAGCTGATATTGGGCACCGAGGACGGCACGGTGACAGAAGAACAGCGGGCGGTGGTGGAGGAGCAGTGGGGGCTGGATAAGCCTTTTCTAATCCGGTACGCCAATTTCGTGCTCGACGCCTGCAAAGGGGATTTGGGGACGTCCTACGCCACCAATCAGGATGTGTTTGAAAGCATCATGGTGCGGATGCCCTCCACCCTGAAGCTGGCCGGCTTTTCCATGCTGCTGGCGCTGCTGATTTCCGTGCCCCTGGGCATTTTGGCGGCGTTGAAGCACAACAGCGTCTGGGATTCCCTGGCCACGGCGCTGGCCACTATCGGCGTCTCGCTGCCCAAGTTTTGGTTCGGCCTGGTGCTGATGATCGTCTTTGCCCTCAAGCTGGGCTGGCTGCCCAGCACGGGCTCCGCCGACCTGAGCCAGGGTCTGGGGACCTTTTTGAAGTATATCATCATGCCCGCTTCCTCTCTGGCCCTGGGCATGGCCGCCACCCAGACCAGAATGATCCGATCCAGTATGTTGGACGTGCTCAACCAGGACTATGTGCGCTATGCCCGCAGCAAGGGCCTGCGGGAGCGGGTGGTCATTTGGGGCCACGCGCTGAAAAACGCCATGATTCCGGTCATCACCGTCATCGGCGGTGAAATCGGCGGCCTGCTGGGCGGCGCCGTGGTAACGGAATCCATCTTTTCATGGCCCGGCGTAGGGCGGCTGGCCATGAACTCCATTTCCAAGCGGGATTACCCCATGATTCAGGGCATCACCCTGACTCTTTGCATCAGCTATCTGCTGGTCAACCTGCTGATCGATATCGTTTACGCCTGGGTGGACCCCCGCATCCGCCTGGATAGAAAATAAGAAGGAGGCGGCCTGTTATGAGTGAAGAAAAGAAAACAATAGACCCCCAGCCGAAGGCTGCTTCCGCCGGCGAAATCGGTTTGGAATCTCTTCCTGTCACTACCTATTGGTCCGACGTGTTCCGCCGGTTCTGCAAAAATAAAATCGCCGTCGTCGGCTTTGTCATGCTGTTGATCATCGTGATTTTGTGCGCCGGCGCGCCCCTTTTCACCAAATATGACCCGGTGCTGGATATGGACCTGGCCAATTTGCTCCAGCCCCCTGGAACGGAAGGGCATATTTTGGGCACCGACGACCTGGGCCGGGATATCTGGTGCCGCCTGCTTTACGGCGGCCGGACCTCTGTGCTCACCGGCCTGATTGTGGCCTTGGTCACCGCGGTGGTGGGCGTGGGCATCGGCTTAATCAGCGGCTATTTCGGCGGCGTTGTGGAGACGCTGCTCATGCGGTTTACCGATATCATGCTGTCCTTCCCCTTCCTGATTGTGGCCATCGCCATTATGGCGGCTCTGGGCTCCAGCCAGCGGAATATCATTCTGGCCCTGGCGATCGTGGGTTGGCCTCGGTTCGCCCGGCTCACCCGGGGACAGGTGCTGGCCGTCAAGCAATCGGAATATGTGGAATCTGCCCGGGTGGCCGGCTTCGGCAACCTGCGGATTATCCTAAACCACATCCTGCCCAACTGCATGGGCCCCATCATCATTCAGGCCACCTTGGCCGTGGGCGGCGCCATCCTCTCGGCGGCCAGCCTGACCTATCTGGGCTTGGGCGCCGACGCGGCCGCGCCGGACTGGGGCATCATGCTCAGCCAGGGCCGGAATTACTTGCAGCTGGCCCCTTACCTGACCACAATCCCCGGCATCGCCATTTCCGTCACCGTGCTGGCCATGAACTGGATCGGCGACGGCCTGCGCGACGCCTTTGACCCCAAGATGAGAAAGTAGGCGGCAAGATGGCAAACGATAAATTTTTGACTGTTGAAAACCTGCGCACCTATTTTGACACCCCCGAGGGCCTGGTGAAATCGGTGGACGGCGTGTCCTTTTCCGTGGGCCGGGGCGAAACCCTGGCTCTGGTGGGGGAGAGCGGCTGCGGCAAAACCGTCACCTCCCTGTCGTTGATCCGCCTGCTGGCGGACACCGCCCGGGTTCAGGCCGATTACATGGAGGTGGACGGCCAGAAGATTCTGGATTTGACGAAGGATGAGGCCAGAAAGCTCCGGGGATCTAAAATCTCCATGATTTTTCAGGAACCCATGACCTCTCTGAACCCGGTTTATAAAATCGAGCGCCAGCTGGGCGAAGTATTCCGGCTTCATGAGCCGGGGCTCTCCAAACAACAGGTGTTTGAAAAATCTGTGGATATTCTCAAAAAAGTGGGCGTGCCCAACCCGGCGGAGCGGCTGAAGGTCTATCCTCACCAGCTTTCCGGCGGCCTGCGCCAGCGGGTGATGATCGCCATCTCCCTGGCCTCCAGCCCCCAGATGCTGATTGCCGACGAACCCACCACCGCCTTGGACGTGACCATCCAGGCCCAGATTATCGACCTGCTCAAGGAATTGCAGCGGGACATGAATATGTCCATCCTGCTGATCACCCATGATTTCGGCGTGGTTTCCCAAATCGCCGAGCGGGTGGCGGTGATGTACGCCGGCAAAATCGTGGAGGAAGGGCCGCTGGAGCAGATTTTTGAGGACCCCTGGCACCCCTATACCAGACTGCTGATCCTGTCCATTCCCGGCATCAAAGTGACCAGGGGCGGCCGGCTGGAATCCATCTCCGGCACAGTGCCGAACCCCCTCCATTTCCCCCAGGGGTGCCGGTTCGCGCCCCGCTGCCCAGACGCCATGGACATCTGCCGCAAGCAAGCGCCGGAGGAAACCGTCTGCGGCGACCGGAGAGTCAGCTGCTTTTTGAGGCGAGGGGAAGGTGAATCACATGAATGAGACGAGATCCATTTTGAAAATCGACGATTTGCAGGTCCATTTCCCCATCAAAGCGGGGCTGATGCAGCGCACGGTAGGCGTGGTGCGGGCGGTGGACGGCGTCAGCCTGGATATCTGCCGAGGGGAGACCGTGGGCCTGGTGGGCGAGAGCGGCTGCGGCAAAACCACCATCGGCCGGGCCATCGTGCGGCTCAACCAGCCCACCGGCGGACGGATCGTCTTTGACGAAAAAGAGGACATCCTGAAGCTGCAAGGCGCCGAACTGCGCCAGCTGCGCAAGAAGCTGCAAATCATTTTCCAAGACCCCTATTCTTCCCTGAACCCCCGGCAGACGGTGAAGCGGCTGATCAGCGAGGTGCTGACAGTGCAGATGGGCATGACGCAGGCCCAAGCTTTTGACAAGACGGCCGAGCTGCTGACTGCCGTGGGCCTGAGCCCGGTTTACGCCCAGCGGTATCCCCACGAGTTTTCCGGCGGTCAGCGCCAGAGGGTGGCCATCGCCAAGGCCATCGCCCTCCAGCCCGAGTTCTTGGTCTGCGACGAAGCGGTTTCCGCCCTGGACGTGTCCATCCAATCCCAGATTATCAACCTGTTGATGGACCTGAAGGAACAATACGGCAACATGACGTATCTGTTTATCTCTCACGCGCTGAACGTGGTGGAGCATATCTCCGACCGGGTGGCGGTGATGTATTTGGGCAAAATCATGGAAACGGCCTCCACAGAGGAGCTGTTCAGCCACCCCCAGCACCCCTATACCCAGGCTCTGCTTTCCGCCATCCCCATTTTATCCGGCAGGAAGAAGCGGGAGCGCATTGTGCTCAAGGGCGAGGTCCCCTCCGCGGCCAACGTGCCGCCGGGATGCCGGTTCCATACCCGCTGCCCCTATGCGGAGCCCCGATGCGTTCAGGAGATCCCCGAGCTGCGGGAAGCGGCGCCCGGCCATCTGGTAGCCTGCCACAAAATCTAAAGGCAAACCCACGCAAAAAAGCCGGCTGGAAAGCCGGCTTTTTGTCGGATCGAGCTGGAAAAGGGGGGAAGCCGACTGGCGGATTTTGTCCTTTGGCGCTCGGAGATAAATGTTTACCCTTTGCCGGTTGACAACCCCGGCGCCGGGCCGATACAATAGGGGAAAACGGCCGCCGGCCGCTCCCTGGGTTCGCTGGGGCAAAAGCGTCCGGGCGTCCGGCGCCTCGTTGACGACATAACAAGATTGTATGAGAAGGAGGTCGCTGAATATTGGTCAGCCCCTGGTCTATTGCGGCGATGGTTTTCACCTTGGCCGCGGCGATTTTTGCGCCTATCCTCCTGCTGGCGGTGTTGTGCGCCGCCAAGATCCTGTCCTGGAAGAGCGCGATTGCCGGTTTCTTTTTATACGCCGCCTGCCAGACCTGCCTGCGCCTACCCCTGCTCTGGCTGGCCTATCAGGCGCCGGGGCTGGGGCGTCTGGGCGCCGTGGGCGGCGCTTGTCTGATGGCGCTTTCCGCCGTGCTGGCGGAAGAGGGCGCCAGGCTGGCCGGCGGCAAATTCCTCAGCCGGGGCGGAGGGCGTCTGGGCGCCCGGGACGCGTTGGGATACGGCTTGGGACATTGCGTGGCCGAAACTTTTTTTGTGATGGGGATCGCCAGCTTTACCAACCTGGCCTTGGCTTTTGCCTTGAACAACACCGGCCTGGCTGGCTACAGCCAGGCTTTTGGCCAGCAGGCCGCCTTGGAAGTCTATCAGACGCTGACCAACACCCCGCCCCTCCAGTTTGCCGCCGGCGGCTTGGAGCGGGCCGCTTACCTGGTGATCCAGCCTGGGTTGACTCTCCTGGTTTTCTACGGCCTGCGGGCGGGCCGAAAGCGCTATATCGCCCTGGCGGCGGGGATTCATTTTCTGCTGGTTATGGGGACGGCGCTGATGCAGCCCCACGGCCTGTGGGCGGGGGAATGTTACATCCTGCTGGCGGCCGGGTTGATATTCTCCCTGTGCCGGCCGCTGCTGGAGCGCTATTGGCGGGCCGACCAAGCCGGGCCGGGAAAAGCGGCCGAGCCGGCGGAACAAGGGAAATAAAGGCCCAGCGGGCCAGAGGCCGGGACCCATCAGGGGCCCGGCCTTTTGGCAAGTCAAAGTCCGTCGGAAAGAGAGGGAATAAATTCTATAAAAATCTCCGCCCTCTGGGGGAGAATTTTCTTGCCGCCAGAGCGGGTGATACGATATAATAGAATAATCATAGCAGCGTCGGCTGCGAATACCAGAAAGATGCAATTTCAGCAAAATAGGACCGCAAGGACAGCGGTTTTCAAAAAGGGAGGCGCTGAAACCATGAAGATACGCGAACTGAAGGAAATGATCCGCACTTGGTGGGATGAAGACGAGCCGGAAGACCAGGCGGAAAGCATTGTAGAGAATGGCGCCGACTCTCTGCCGGACAACTGGAAGAAAGAAGAGGAAAAAAAGGACCCGCTGGCGCCGCCTTCCAAAGAGGAAGAGCATATGATCAAGCTGGCGGCGGATCATCCGCTGAACCGGCTGCACGCCCTGCGCGGAAGCGAAAAAAAGGGCAAGATGCCGCCGCCCCGCATATGTGTGGATGAAAAGGGGGTTTTGCCCGAAGATCTGGCCAAAAAAGAGACGCCCCGGCTGCGGCAGGCCCTGACGGCCGCCAGCCTTTCCCGGCTGAACAAGGCCAAACCGCGGAAAGACAACCCGCCCCCGGATTTAGACGCAGAGGTCTGGTTTTATCTTTCCGCCGACAAGCTGGCGGCCTGGATGCTGGTGTTCCCGCCGGCAGGCGTGGGCCAGCAAATCAACCGGGACATGATTTACCGGGGCCTGAAAGCCAAGGGGATTACCTATGGCGTGGATAAAACCCTGGCGGACCGGCTTTCCCGAGACGAGCACCGATACTGTACGCTGTACGTTATCGCCGTAGGCGTGCCCGCGTTCAACGGCAAAAACGGCAATATTGTGGACGCGTTCCCCCGGGGAGCTCAACGTTTTCTGGATACGGACGAATACGATCAGGTGGATTACACCAACCTGAATTGGATACAGAATGTGGAACAAGGGGACGAAATCTGCCGGCTGATTTTGCCCACAGAAGGGGAGCCGGGGGTCAACGTGCTGGGCCAGGAGATCCCGGCCAAAAGCGGCAAGGCGGCGGTTTTGCCCAAGGGCCGCAACACGGAAATCAGCGAGGACGGAACCCGGCTGCTGGCGCAGCTGCCGGGCCATGTGGAGTTCACAAACCGGGCCTTCCATGTGAAGCCAGTGTTGGAAATCAGCGAAAATGTGGATTTTTCCACAGGGGATATCAAATTCCTGGGCGACGTCCACGTCCATGGCGACGTGTGCAGCGGATTTACCGTCCGGGCCCAGGGAAACGTCCAGGTGGACGGCGTCATCGAAGCGGGCAGCATTGTGGAAGCCGGCGGCGACCTGATGGTGACCAAGGGAATCCTGGGCGACGGCGAGACGGTGATCCGAGGGCGGCGGGGCGTTTTTGCCAAATATATGGAGGGCGTCACCGCTTATGTCCGGGAAAACCTGCAAACCGACTGCCTTGTCAACTGCGAGGTCTATTGCGACGGCGACGTTCAGGTGGAGTCCGGCCGGGGAACCATCATCGGCGGCCAGGTTTGGGCGGCCCAAAAGGTGGCGGCCCGGATTGTGGGCGCCAAATCCGAATGCCGCACCACCATTACCCTGGGAGGCCAACCCTGCGCCACGGCCGAGCGCAAGCGGCTGCTGGAGGAAATTGACGAGCTGGAAAAAGAGCTGGAAAAGGCGGAAACCCAGCTGGACAGCCCCGCCCGCGCCGCCAAGCTCAGCCGCAGCAAGGTTCGGCTGCCGGCGGCCAAGCTCAAGCTGAACCAGCTGGATAAAGAGCTGGAAGAATATGAAGACGAAAACAATGAAGAAAACGACCGCCGCCGTCTGGAATGCGGCATCGCGTACCCCGGCACAGAGATCATCATCGACGAAGAGCGCATGGTCCTGCGCCAGGAAAAGCGCCAGTGTATCGCCAAGCTGTTGCTGGGCGAAATCATACTGATGTAGTCGCGGCGGCGCGACGGCCGCAACCTGCGTCGGCGCGGCGAGTTGTTGGGGCATGGCGCTCGAGGTAGGGGCCTTTGTCCCTCGAAAAAGCTATCAAATCCCCATTTGCAGAAAGTTTTTTGATAGTATAAAAAATAATCCCCCGATTGGGGGATTATTTTTTTGGCCCTTTTGGAGACAGAGGATGGGGCGCGTCGGCGGGGATTTTCCAGCGCCTGTTCTCCTGTGCGGCGCCTGGGATTTTTCCATGGCGGCATAGCTCGCTCACCCTATCAGGGAAGATATTCCAGCGCATGGCCGCCTCCCTTGTAGTCATGTAGCGCTTTGGATTGTTTTCCATTTTCCTCCTCCTAATTTTTTGAAGTGGGGAATTAAAATATAGATTATGTAGATAATATATCTTTATTTTCGATATGTCAAGTGTGGTGACTTCTTAAATGCGACAGAAATTGAAAATAGGAGATTTATAATATCTATATATCGGATGAAGGAGGGCGATTTGTGGAGGAGTATTTGGACTATCTGAAATGGATCGCTCAGCGAATTGAAGAGCTCCGAGTACAGAGAGGCGTTTCGGCCAGGGAAATGAGTCTGGCTTTGGGGCAGAGTACAGGCTATATCAACAAAATAGAAACTGGTAGGGCGTTGCCCTCAGTTCCCGGTTTGATTTATATCTGCGAATATTTTGGAATCACGCCCCAGGAATTTTTCAATGTGGAGTCTCCCGCGCCTCAGCGGAGCAAGGAGATCCTGCGGGAGATTGAAAAGCTGGACGCCATGCAGATCGATCACCTGATGCTGATTGTCAAAGATATCTTGGGCAAAAAATAAAGCCGCAAGCGAAAATCGCCTGCGGCTTTTGCGTTGCTCATAGCGCCGTCTTATCGAAAGCAATAAAAAATTACAGGAATCAGCTCTTTTTGAGCAATTCCCGTAATTTTTGGTGGAGATAAGCGGGATCGAACCGCTGACCTCTTGAATGCCATTCAAGCGCTCTCCCAGCTGAGCTATACCCCCATATGGTCCGGCAGCTCAGGGCTTTCTGCAGCGCCCTGACTCCCGGTATATCGCTGTCTCTCGACTGCTTGTTTATGATACCACAGGGGATTGAGATTGTCAACGGTTTTTTTGAAAAAATTCTGAAGAAATTTTTCGCGGCCAGATTACAGCTGCATGACGAAGGCTTTGACGTCTTCCAGCTCCTTTGTCAGCGGCACGCTGATGACCTTGGAAAGGGCTTGGTTCAGCTCCTGGTACTGGTTGCCGGTGGTTTCCACCGGGTCGAAGCGATGGGCCTTGAGACGCTGAATCCGGCTGTCCAGCTCCTGGATGATTTCACTTTTGATATTCTGAGACATGGTTTGTCCTCCTTGGGCGTTTTGAATTCAGTATGCCCCCGGTCGGGCGGAATATGCCCGCCGCCAAAGGACGGAAAAAGGAGGATTGGTGAAAACGACGGAAAAATCAAAAAATTATACTATTATTTTATGCAAAATTTCCTCTTTACAACCCCAAAAAAGAGGCGTAAACTGAAACACAAGTTCACAGCGAACAAAGACAGCGAAGAGAAGAGTAAGCGCAAGAAGCCTTTTACAGAGAGCCCGGGCAGCTGAAAACGGGCAAAGAGCGGCGGCGCCGAACATGGTCTTGGAGTCGTGCCCCGAGCGGAGGTTCCGTCAGGCGGCGACGGGTTTGCCCGTTACAGCAATAGAGTATCGGTTTCCCCGGTTTTCCCAGAGGGCGGCCCGTACTTGAAGAGGCGCTGGGCCGCGAGGCCGGCGTGAAGTAAGGTGGTAACGCGGAAGTTTTTGCAGGCTCCCGCCCTTACAGGCAATTTGTCTGGATGGGCGAGGGCCTTTTTTGCGTCCTTCCAGCGGAATTCTGAAGGAGGGACGAGGGATGATCTCAGTACAAAACGTGACGAAAATTTTTGAAACCAAAGGGGGCCGGGTGGAGGCCCTGCGCAATGTGTCGCTGGAGGTGGCGGAGGGGGAAATCTGCGGCGTCGTCGGCGCCAGCGGCGCGGGCAAAAGCACCTTGCTGCGCTGCATGGCGCTGCTGGACCAGCCCACCCGGGGAAAGGTGAGCTTGGACGGCGTCTGCTGCGGCGGGCTGAGCCGGGCCCAGACGCTGGCTCTGCGCCGGCAGATCGGCGTGGTTTTTCAGGGCTACGGGCTGTTGGCCCAGCGGACGGCGGCGCAAAACGTCGCCCTGCCTTTGGAGCTGGCGAAAACGCCCAAAAAGCAGGCTCTGGCCCGGGCGGAGCAGCTGCTGGAGGCGGTGGGCCTGGCGGATAAGGCCCAGGCATATCCCAGCCAGCTTTCCGGCGGCCAGCGCCAGCGGGTCGCCATCGCCCGGGCTCTGGCGGCCAATCCCAAGGCGCTGCTGTGCGACGAGCCCACCAGCGCCCTGGACCCGCTGAGCGCCCAATCGGTTTTGGAGCTGCTGGAGCAGCTCAACCGGCAGTTCGGCGTGACCATCGTCATCATCACCCATCAGCTTCAGGCGATCCGAGCCCTATGCCGCCGGGCGGCGGTGATCGACCAGGGGGAGTTCGCGGAGCAGGGGGAGACCGAGCAGCTCTTCACGGCGCCCCGCAGCCCCGTCACCCGCAGGCTGTTGGCGGAGGCGAAACTGGCATGAGAGAATTCTTCCAGGAATACGGGACTATGCTGCTTCAGGGCGCTGGGGAAACCCTGTATATGACGGCGGGCGCCCTGTTTTTCTCCTATCTGCTGGGCCTGCCTCTGGGCGTGCTGATGGCGTTGACGGCGCCGGGCGGCCTGCGCCCCAACCGGGCCCTGAACGGCCTGTTGGAATGGCTGACTGGGCTGACCCGATCCATTCCCTTTGTCATCCTGATGATCGCCGTTATTCCCCTAACCCGTCTGATAGCGGGAACCAGCATCGGCCCCACGGCGGCCATCGTGCCCCTGGTGATCGGCGCGGCGCCCTTTGCCGGGCGGATGGTGGAAAGCGCCCTGAAAGAGGCGGACCCCGCCGCGGTGGAATCCGTCCAGGCCATGGGGGCCACAAATTGGCAGATTGTCCGCAAAGCGCTGTTGCCCGAGGCGGCGCCCGCCCTGCTGCGGGGCTGCTCCATCACCGCCGTGACGCTGACCGGCTATTCCGCCATGGCCGGCATTGTGGGCGGCCGGGGGCTGGGGGATATCGCCATTCGCTATGGCTATCATCGGTATGAATATGGCGTGATGCTGGCCACCATCCTGCTGCTGGCCTGTATCGTTCAGGCAATTCAGTGGACCTTTGATCTCCTGGTCCGGCGGATTGACAAGCGGAACCCATAGAGAAAGGGCCTTTTTGCGGCGAAAGCGGCAGCAAGAAAATACGATAAAACAAAAAATAATCTGAGAAAATTGGAGGAAATCAATATGAAACTGAACTTTTGGAACAAAGCGGCGGCGCTGGCTGCTGCGGCGGCTCTGAGCCTTTGTCTGGCGGCCTGTTCCCAGCAAGCGGAAGGAGATGCGGAACAAGGGGGAGAAAAGGGGCCTGTAACGCTGAAGGTGGGGGCCAGCCCCTCGCCCCACAGCCAGCTGCTGGAGCAGGCCAAGCCCATCCTGGCGGAGCAGGGCATTGAGCTGGAGATTGAGCAGTTCACCGATTACATCCTGCCCAACGAAGCCCTGGAGCAGGGGGAGTTGGACGCCAATTTCTTTCAGCATCAGCCCTATCTGGAGGAATTCAACCAGAAGCATGGGACGAGCCTGGTCTCCCTGGGCGCCGTGCATTTTGAGGCCATGGGAATCTATGGAGGCAAATGCGAAGAATTGGCCCAGCTGCCCAAAGGCGCCAAGGTGGGCGTTCCCAGCGACGTGACAAACGAGGCCCGAGCCTTGCAGCTGCTGGCTGACAAGGGCTTGATCGTCCTCAAAGAGGGGGCGGGGCTGGAGGCCACGGCCAAGGACATTGTGGAAAACCCGCAGGAAATTCAAATTGTGGAGATGGAGGCCGCCAACCTGCCTCGGAGCTTGCCCGACCTGGAAATCGCCGTGATCAACGGCAACTACGCCATCGACGGCCAGGTCGTGGATCGGCTGATCGAAAGCGAAAGCGCTCAAAGCCAGGCGGCCCAGACCTTCGCCAACATTCTGGCTGTTCGAGAGGGGGATAACAGGCCCGAGCTGCAAAAGCTGCTGGAAGCCCTGCAAAGCCAGCAGATTGAGGAGTACATTTCCGAGCAATACAGCACTGTCTTCCCGGCTTTTTAGGGACAGAGGGCAAAAAGGCGCCGCAGCCAAGCCGCGGCGCCCTTTTATTATGATTTGGATAGAGGAGCGCGGTCAGGGCAGCTCTACTTGGTTCAGGCAGCCGGCGTAATCCGTCCGCTCCGGGCCGTTGCACTGTTCGCAAAAGACAAAGAGCCGGTCGCCCGGTTTCCAGTCGGGCAGAGTCAGCCGGGCCTCGCCTTCCGGCGCCAGGGGCAGAGCGACGTTGCCATAATGAGTCAGGTTCATCCGCTCGTCCAGAATGAGGGCGGAGATTCGCTCGTTGGGGGCGGTTTCCAGGTTGAAAACCGGGGCCCCCTGATAGGGGATCGCCAGCTCGTTCCCTACCCGCCGGATTTTGCCCAGAGTAAAGCCGTCCCGGCTTTCGTCGTGGAGGGTCAGTTTCCAGGCGGCGTTCTTTCGCTTGACGCGGGGCGTCGGGGCCAGGGAAGCCGTCCCCCGGGGCGCCGTCCGGTTTTTTCCCCCAGGGCCTGAGACAAACAGCACCCGGCTGGGGTTCAGGCTCAGCGCCGGCCGGGCAAAGAATTTCATAGTAACAGGGGAGCGCAGCAGACCGCCGAAATGAGTCAGCACAATGGAAACCTCCACAGGGCCGGAGACCTGTTCAAAGGTCCGGGTCCACCACTCCTGTTCCGCCGTGTAGGTCCGCTTGCGGCGGAATCCATAGTCGTTTCGTTCGGCTTCCTCCGCCGACAGGAAAAATACCCGGTCCCCCTGTAAAATATCCGGCGCCGCCGGCAGGGGCGGCAGGCTGGGGTCGTAGGAATCCCGCTTGGCGCGGTAAGGCGGATCGCTTTTGAAGACGGCCAGCAGGGCGTCCCGTTCGCCGGAGGACAGACAGGATTTGGCGAAGTTCAGACACCAGCGCCGGGCGTCGCTGTCCCGCCAGACGGAAGAGGGGTCGGCTTGAGCCCGCCCCGGGTTGGGATGGCGGTCAAAGGACACATAGCCGTCCTGCCGGATCTGGCCGCTGACGGGGTGGTCCCCCAGCAGACAGTCGGACAGCAGCAAAAGAGGGCGGCCCTGGAAAGGCTGGCCGGCGGCGTCTCGATAGCCTTCTCCAGCGCTCTGCCGAGCCAAGACCCGCCAGAGGACAGGGGGGCGGCCTGGCCCCTCGGCGGCGCCCAGCCAGATATATTGGTAGCCCCGCAGCCGGCTGTAACCGGCGATGGGACCAGTCCCCAGGGCTATAGCCGGGATTTTGCAGCGTCTATCAAACATGGGGACCCTCTCCTTCTATCAGTTAGAGCAAATTGCTGGAAAACAGCCGCAGGCCTGAAGCGGCGATGACGGCGTAAATCAGCTTTTTCATTTTTCCCCGTCGATACGGTTCACTGCCCGGCCGGCCAGCAGCAAACCCGCGCCAAACCCTAGATACCCTGCGGCCACATATTTCAGCAGGTCTGCTGTGATGATGCCCGTCAGCGCTCAGACCTACATGGTATACAGCCCGGCGAGGAAAAGAAGCGCTGGCAGGCGCCCGGATGCTCCTGGGTTTGGCAGCCGACAGTTGATGGTCTTGCGATACCGCCAGGCCAAGGCGGCCAGGCCGCCGAAGCTGACCATGGGAGAAGTCCCTGCCGCGGCGGGCATAGCGCCCATTATTCAATGATGACGTCAGCGTCGACGGCCACACAGCTGATAAAGCTGTTCCCCGGCGCCAGCTTCAGCGGTTGGCCCGTCTCGTCCAGCAGGCGCAGAGGCTGGTCGTAGGAACCTCGCTCCCAGGTAATGGGGATCCAACGGCCCTCGCAGCAGTAAAAGCCCTTTCCTTGGCCTATGGAGTCCACTTCCACCAAAGCCAGTTCGCTGCTCGGCACGTCGGTCAGCGGCATTCGCAATATAATGAGGTTGACGGCGGACAGCTGCTCGTCGTAATAGGCGTCCATATGGGGCTGGCCATATTGATAGCGCAGGTATCGGCCGCTTTGCCGGTCGTATTCAAACCAGGGTTTGTGCCGGTTGGAGAACGTCAAGGTCGCTTGATTGGCAAAGGCCCCGTCTGAGGCGCTGTGATTGGAATCAAAGTTGAAAACCGGCCCTTGGTTTTTCCGGGTCAGATCCTGGTTCAAGCCAGCCAAAGCCTCTTCGATGCGGGGGCCGCTGGTGACGACGCTGTGCTCCAGGCCGATGGATTTGCGGCGGTAAGGGTCCCGCACATAGAGAGAGCCCTCATAGCCCCCTCGGATGCCGTCCATATCGATGAGGTCGCCGCGCTGGCCGATTAGATTGTAAGCGGGCACGCTGCCGCCGAAATGCAGGTAAGCGGCTTCAAAGCCCTGGGCCATATCGATGAAATAAGGCCGGGCCGAGCGAACGGAACCCAGGGCCTCTAGCCCCGCCGGGTTTTGGAACAAGGCCATGAAGCGGGTGATGCGTCCTTCGGCGATCATTTCAATCAGGATATCCGCCTGGGAAATCCCCCACTGGGGCAGGCTGTTGTAGCTGTTGCTCACCATCACCGCCACGGGGATGCGCTCCGCCGTCTGCTCATCTATGCCGTCCTCCAAACCGGTCAGAGGGTTGATCGGCCCGGCGGGTTCCGGGTCAGGCTCCGGCTCCGGTTGGGGGCTTGAGTCGGTCTGGGGCAGGGGCGGCGGCTGGAACTGATCTGGCTGGGGGTCTGTCTCGGATTCCGCCGGGCGGGAGCAGCAGCACAAAGGAAGCAGCAGCGCCAGGCAGAGCAACAGGGCGAAACCACGCATTCGGCTCATAAAAAATCTCCCTCCTCTTTGGTAATGAGCTTGAAAACCGCTCTTCAGCCTCTCCGGCCGGTCATTCCTGCTGGAAGGTGTCGGAAAGCAGGATTTTCAGGATGTCGTTGTAGATTTTCTCCGCGTCTTTGCGGAAATTCTGCTCCAGCAGGGCGCATTGGCGGCTGTTCATCGCCATCACGTCCAAAGCCAGCACCGGGGCGTCGCGGTCGTTGATGGCCAAGCGGACTTGGTATGTGCCGTCCGGCCCCTGAACATGGCTGGTTTCCAGAGAGCTGTCCCGGCGGATTTTGCGGACCACCCGAACGGCGGCGGCCTGGGCCTTGTCTTTGACGCTCATCCGCAGGTCGCCCTCGAAGATTTTGGCGGCTTCCCGGCCCAAGGGGGTGATATCGTACAGAGCTTTGCCCTCTTCGTCCTCCATGCGGCGGACATGGCCTGTCTGCAGCAGCTCGGCAAAGGCTTCGGAAAACTCGAAATATCCGAACGCGTCGTCGATGAGGCAGACGTCCAGCAAATCCGGTTCGCTGATGGGGAAGGGCAGGCAGCTCATGGCGAATAAGATAAAGTATTTGATGTCGTTTTTATCGCGGAGATAACCCATGCTCATGGCGGCTTCCTCGTCCCGCCCCCACGGGGCGGAGACGCCTTTCTTCTTTTATTGTATAGGAGAGCCCAGGCGACCGGCCGGGCGCGCCCGGGCCGCCCCGTCTATGGCTCTGCCCCTTATGGATATTGTACCACAGGCGGGGAATAAATACAAAGGAAAAGGCAAAGGGGAAAAGAACCTGGGCCGCCGCAGGGCTTGCGGTTTTCTGCGCCGTTTGCTGCACAAAATGGGCCGGAAGGCAATAGAATGGCAATATAAATGGCAATAAGGTGGCGATGTTCAGTGAAGGAACAATTATTGCAGTCAGATTATACCTGGGGGAGGCAGGCAGTGCTGCGCTGCCAGGCCCGGTATCCTCAGCTGGAAGCCGGGGAGCTGCCCGGTTTTGAGAGGGCTCTTTCCCAATATTACGCCGCGTATGCGCGAGATAAAATCAGCGGCTTGGCCCGGAGCTGGTATCCCGCCGCCTGCGCGGCCTGCCGCCGGGCGGCGCCTTACGGCGGATTTTCGCCTTTGGAGGCCCAATGCGAATACACAATAATGTATAATCGAGGCGGTTATTACTCGGCGTTTTTTGATACATATGTCCGGCAGGAGGGCCGGGACCTGGCTTCTGGCCGGCAAAGCGGCGTGTTCTGGACAGGCGCCGGGCGGATGGTGCCCCTTTCGGCTTTGTTTCGCTCGGGATACCCTTACCGTCAGGTCATCCTGCGGTGCGTTCAAGAGGAGACCGCTCGCCAGGCGGGCCGGGATCCAGGGGCTTTTTATGTGGATTGGCCTATGTTGGTGGGCAAAGGGCTGGACGAGAGGAATTATTATTTGGCCGACGACGGATTGGTGGTTTATTATCCCCGCCGGGCGCTGGGCCCCTCCTCCACCGGGCTTCCCTCTTTTTTGATCCCCTACGCCGCTTTTGGCAGCGGGCTGAAGCCGGAGCTTTAGGGGCCGACCCTTCCCCCGTTCCCGCGGCGCTTGCCGGGGAGCGGGGGGTGTGGTATAATCTAAAGTTAGACAGTCAGGCCACAATTTTCACACAGGCGGTGCAAAAAATATGGAAGAAAAAAGAATCGGCAGAAAAATCGGCGCGATAGCGGGCTGGGGGATAGCGGTAGCAGTGGGGGCGGCTTTGGCGCTGGCCGCCTACGTCGGCTTTTTCACAAACAGTTTGCTGCCGAGCTTTTGCGGTTACCAGCTGAGCCCTGTGATCCAGCGGGATATGGGACGGGCCCTGCCGGAAGGCGGCCTGGCGGTGGTGGATCTGCGGTCTGCGCCCGAGCAAAACGAAGCGGCGGCCTATCGGGACGAAGAGGGCCGGATGCGCTTCGGCCGGCTCTGCGGCAGGGAAGGGGAGGCGTATCTGATCAAAGCCGACCTGGGGCAACAGACAGAACAGCTGTCGCCGGACCGGGTTGCCGGCACAGTGCATCTCTATGTGTCCGGCCTGGGCGGGCTGGCGATTGCGCTGGAAACCTACCGCCTGACTGTGGCGGCCACGGCGGCGGTTTACATTTTGGTCCTGCTGGCCGCTCTGTTTACCCGGGGCAAACGCCGCCGGGAGCGCCGCCGCCGGGAGCTGATGGAGCTTTTTGCCTTTTACGGCGAGAAATACGACATGGAAGAAGCGGATATCGATTATTGAGCGTGGCTTTTGGGAAAAGCGTTAAACAAATATTTCAGAAATAGTCCTGCAATAGGACTATTTTTTTATCGCTTTTTTAAGAAGCGCCCAAAAGGATTTTGTCGGCGGAGAAGAAACCTTGTAATTTGGCGGGCTGAAAACGCCCGGCGCCGCCCCTGCTCTCCTCTGTCCGCCGGATTTTTTCCTCTGGGCTCGACAAAATTTTATGAATTTTATGCAAAAAAATGATGAAAAAACTATGAAAAATCCACAAAAAATGTGGGGAAACCCCGAGATAGGGCAAGGCTGCATTGTTGAAAAACAATAGAAAATGGGCGAATAAAGACTGTATAATTGTATGAAACGCACAATAATTATAAAGCGAAAGGCAAAGTTTTTCTTGCAATCAAGCCAAGCGCCTCATATAATTGGAGTCACTTCCTCGGGAATGGCTTTTGATTTTAACAGCAGTTTCAGGCCGCTGTTGAAAAATATTATGATGAGGTGAGAAACATGAACAAGAAACTGCGCGTCCTCAGCCTTCTGCTGGTTTTGGCGATGGCCTTCGGCCTGTTTGCCGGATGCAGCAAAGACGAGCCCGCCGACAAGGGTGATCAACCCGGCGCCGACCAGCCCAAGGACGGCGACAAGCCCTCGGAGCCTTCCAACAGCGGCGGTAAGGACAGCATCATTATCGCCACCGCCAACGAAACCCCGTCCCTTTCCCCCACAGAACACAACGCCGTGGCCGGTTCTTATATGAACCTGCTGACCTATAACACTTTGTTCCGGGGCGGCATGGACCTGGAGCCCGAACCCGACTTGGTGGAGAGCTATGAAGCCGTCAGCGAGACGGAATGGCAGTTCAAAATCAAGCAGGGCGTCAAGTTCCACAACGGCGAAACCATGACGGTGGAAGACGTCAAAGCCTCTCTGGAATGGGCCAAGGGCTTCCCCGAAGTTAGCCTGTACAACGACGATATCGTCAAGGTGGACGTGATCGACGACGAAACCATCCAAATTACTACTCCGGGCCCGGACGCCATGTTGCTGAGCAACCTGAGCCACCATGGCAACGCCATCGTGCCCAAATCCCTGATCGACAGCGGCCACGATTTCAATGCCGAGCCCATCGGAACCGGCCCCTATAAGTTTGTCAAATGGAACCGGGGCGACAGCGTGGAATTCGAGGCGTTTGAAGAGTTCTTCCGCGGCGCTCCTTCCATCAAGAAGATGGTCTGGAAGACCATCCCCGAAGGATCCTCCCGGACCATCGCTCTGGAAGCCGGCGAGATCGACTTCATCGTGGAAGTAGAAGCCATGGACGGCGACCGCTTGAAGAGCAACGACAAGCTGACCGTCATCGAATACAGCGCCACCAACGAGACTTGGCTGATGCTGAACAACGAGAAGCCCGGCCTGGACAACCAGGACGTGCGCCATGCTATCAATACCGCCATCGACAAGGACAGCGTCGTGACTGTGGCCTATAACGGCATGGCCACTCCGGCCATCAGCCAGATGCCCATCAACTTTGAGGGCGCCACGACGGAAAACGCCGACGTTTACGACGTGGAAAAGGCCAAAGAGTGGATGGATAAATCCGGCGTGGACCCTGCCTCTGTTGAGATTTCCATCATCTGTTCTGACGACACCAAGAAGAGGGGCGGCGAAGTCGTCCAGGCCAATCTGAAGGAAATCGGCATCAACGCCCAGATCGAGAGCATGGACCTGGCCACCTATCTGTCCGTCACAACAGAAGGAAACTACACTGCGGCCATCGGCGGCTATTCCTCCAGCAACCTGCTGGGCTATGTGGTGGGCGTGTACCACTCTAACTCCATCAACGCCTCCAACAAGACTCGGTTGAACAACCCCGAGGTCGACGCTCTGATCGACAAGGCCAAGGAAACCTTGGACCCAGCCGACCGCAAAGTCATTATGGAAGAGCTTTCCGCGCTTCTGAACGAGCTGTGCTCCCAGGCCCCCCTGTGGCAGCCTGTCAGCATGAGGGCTTATGCCGCCGGCCTCCAGGGCGTGCAGGTCAGCGACAGCGGCACCCTGTATTTTGAGGATTGCTACTGGGCTGAATAAGCGCGCTTGGCAGAGGGGATCGATTGGGCAAAGCCCGTCGGCGCCGCCGCCCCTGGAAAAACCGGGGGCGGCGGCCGGCGCGAAGGGGGGCGCCGTCCCGGGCATAAGCCCTTGATTTTGTCAAATCTTTTTTTATCCGGCTTCAGAGGGGCCGCCGCGAGCAAATATGTGCAGATTGCCCATAAGGCGCGGCGGAGAAGAGGGGGCAGGATACAAAATGAACAAAAAATGAATTTTTTAACCGGTTGTCCAGCCGGGGGGGCTGTACAGATTGCACAAAAATAAAGGGTAAAATTTTACGTTTGGAGCAGAACTGCATAAGAATTGTGAAATAAAACGTAAATTTTCCGTTGCAAAAAGAAATTCGACAGATTATAATACAAGATACAGTTGCTTATGGGAACCATTGGGCGCCGCCGGCGGCGGACCTGAAACCCAACGAAGCGCATTTCACACGCAGGGGCGGGCCGCGTTCCCTTTCCTGCGCGTGTGGCGATACCCTTTTTGCCGGATGCGCCGCCAACAGAATTGGCAGCGTCCTGTTGGAGGCGCAGGGGCAAAAAACAACTTAGGAGGATCTTATGTGGAAATTCATTCTTAAGAGACTGGTTATGATGATCCCCGTGCTGATCGGCGTCACGCTGCTCGTGTACATGATCCTGCATTTCGCCCCCGGCGACCCGGCGAAGGTTATCCTGGGCGAGCAGGCCACACCCGAGCAGATTGAAGAGCTGAGAGAGCAGCTGGGGCTCAACGACCCGGTGTTGGTGCAGTACGCCAATTACATTATCAACCTGGTGCAGGGCGATATGGGCATGTCGTACAAGACCAAAGGCCCGGTTTCGGACGAAGTGTTCAACCGGTTCCCCAACACCATGAAGCTGACGGCCTGCGCTATGCTGCTGGCTGTGGCGGCGGCCGTGCCTCTGGGCGTCGTAGCCGCCGTGAGACAAAACACCTTGTTTGACAGCGTGAGCATGATCGTCGCCCTGGTGGGCGTTTCGATGCCCATCTTCTGGCTGGGCCTGCTGCTGATCCTGTTCTTCTCGCTGCGACTGGGCTGGTTCCCATCCTCCGGCAGCGAAGGGTGGAAGAGCATCGTGCTGCCCGCCGTTGCTCTGGGCTTTAACCACATGGCGTCCATCGCCAGAACAACTCGTTCTTCCATGCTGGAAACCATCCGCGCGGACTATATCCGCACCGTGCGCGCCAAGGGCGTGGCCTACAGCAAGGCCATCACCAAGCACGCGCTGAAAAACGCGCTGATCCCCACCATCACCGTTATCGGCCTGCAGATCGGCTTTATGCTGGGCGGCTCGGTGCTGACAGAGACAGTGTTCGCATGGCCTGGCGTCGGCCGTTTGATGGTGGACTCCATCAATGGCCGCGATATCCCCATGGTTATGGGTTGTATGATCCTGGTCTGCGCCACGTTCTCCTTCGTAAACTTGATCGTGGACCTGCTGTACGCAGCGGTGGATCCGCGGATTAAGTCCCAGTACAAGTCAGGGGGTAAGAGCAAATGAGTAAGGGAAATAACAACGCCAACGCCGCCACAAGCACGAAAAAGCATGGCCAGATGTACGACGTTTGGCGTCATCTGAAAAGAAACAAAGGCGCTATGCTGGGTTTGGCCATCGTGGTTCTGCTGATCCTGATGGTGACTTTCGCCGGCGTGCTGTATGATTATGAAGAAGTCGTCATCAAGCAGGATATCGCCAACCGCCTGCAGTCTCCCTCCGGGGCCCATCCCTTCGGCACAGACGAAATGGGCCGCGACATCATGGCGAGAATCTTCCACGGCGCCCGCATGAGCTTGGGCATCAGCGTGGTGGCCGTCTGCTTCTCCTTGGTGGTGGGCGGCATCCTGGGCGCTTCCGCCGGCTTCTTCGGCGGCAAGGTGGATATGATCATCATGCGCTGCATGGACATCCTGCTGGCTATTCCCAACATCCTGCTGGCCATCACCATCGTGGCCGCGCTGGGCGCCAGCAACTTCAACTTGATCATCGCGCTGACGATTTCCAGCGTGCCCGGCTTTTCCCGTATCGTCCGCGGCGCAGTGCTGACCGTCCGCGATTCTGAGTACATCGAAGCCGCCCGCGCCATCGGCGCCAAAAACGGCAGAATTATTCTGAGCCACGTTATTCCCAACTGTATGGGCCCCATCCTGGTTCAGACGACGCTGAACGTCGGCGGCACCATCCTTTCCACCGCCGGCTTGAGCTTCCTGGGCCTGGGCGTTCAGGCTCCCCGTCCCGAATGGGGCGCGATGCTGTCCGGCGGCAGAACGTATATCCGCGATTACAGCTATATCACCATGTTCCCCGGCTGCATGATCATGATCACGATTCTGAGCCTGAACCTGTTGGGCGACGGTCTGCGTGACGCGCTGGATCCGAGACTGAAGTAAGACAGGAGGAAAAAAGCGATGAGTGACAAAAAGAACCTTGCTGTTGAAATCAAGGATCTGGTGGTGGAATTCCGCACGGACGACGCCACCGTCCAGGCGGTAAACGGGCTGGATCTTGAGATTGAAAAGGGCAAAACCCTGGGCCTGGTAGGCGAGACCGGCGCTGGCAAGACCACCACCGGCCTGTCCATCCTGCGCCTGATTCCCGACCCCCCGGGAAAAATCGTGGGCGGCACCGTCAAGCTCAACGGCGAGGATATTTTCGCCAAGACGGAAAAAGAAATGGAAAAGGTCCGCGGCAATCAGGTGTCCATGATATTCCAGGATCCCATGACTTCCCTGGACCCCGTTATAACAGTAGAAGACCAGATCGCCGAGGTTGTGGAGCTCCATGAAAATGTGAACCACGCCAAGGCTGTGGAACGCGCCAGAGAGATGCTGGAGCTGGTTGGTATTCCGGGCGAACGCGGCACCGAGTATCCCCACCAGTTCTCCGGCGGCATGAAGCAGCGCGTGGTTATCGCCATTGCGCTGGCCTGCTCCCCCGGCCTGCTGATCGCCGACGAGCCCACCACGGCTCTGGACGTGACGATTCAGGCCCAGGTGCTGGAGATGATGAAAAACCTGAAAGAGCAGTATAACACCTCTATGCTCATGATCACCCATGACCTGGGCATTGTGGCCGAAATCTGCGACACGGTTTCCATCATCTACGCCGGCCGTATTGTGGAGCACGGCAACCTGGAAGATGTGTTTGATTATACCCGCCATCCGTATACAGAGGGCCTGTTCAACTCCCTGCCCGACCTGGATCACCGGGAGCAGCGGCTGAAGCCCATCAAGGGCCTGATGCCCGACCCCAGCAACCTGCCGGCAGGCTGCGCCTTCTGCCCCCGCTGCGATTACGCCATGGAAATCTGCAAAACCCAGAAGCCCAAGCGCGTTTACCGCAACGAGGAGCATTATGTGGAGTGCCACCTGTATAACGAAGAGAATATCAAGGAAGGGATGTTGAACCGGAAATGAGCGAACAGAGAGCACTGTTAGACGTAAGGGGCCTCAAAAAGTACTTTAGTACTCCCAGAGGTATGCTTCACGCGGTCGACGACGTCACCTTCACCATCGAAAAGGGCAAGACCCTGGGCGTTGTGGGCGAATCCGGCTGCGGCAAGTCCACCACCGGCCGGGCCATCCTGCGCCTGCTGGAGCCCACAGGCGGCGAAGTGCTGTTTGAGGGCGAAGACCTGGCCAAACTGAGCAAAGAAGAGATGCGCAAAAAGAGAAAGGACCTGCAGATTATCTTCCAGGACCCCTTCTCCTCTCTGAACCCCAGAAAGACCATCAGCCAGACCATCGCTGAGCCTCTGCTGCTGAACAAAATGGTCAGCGACAAGAAGCAGCTGCAAGAGCGGGTGCTGGAGCTGATGTCCACCGTGGGCCTGGCGGAGAGACTGTACAACACTTATCCTCACGAGCTGGACGGCGGCCGCCGGCAGAGAATCGGCATCGCCCGCGCTCTGTCCGTTAGCCCCAAGTTCATCGTGTGCGACGAACCTGTTTCCGCTCTGGACGTTTCCATTCAGGCCCAGATTCTGAACCTGATGGAAGACCTGCAGGAGCAGATGGGTCTGACTTATATGTTCATCACCCATGACTTGTCCGTCGTCAACCACTTCTCTGACGACATTGCGGTTATGTACCTGGGCAAGCTGATTGAAAAGGCGCCCTCTGACGAACTGTTTAAGAACCCCACCCATCCCTATACCAAGGCTCTGCTGAGCGCGATTCCTCTACCCAATATCCACAAGAAGACAGAGCGGATCCTGCTGAAGGGCGAAATTACCAGCCCCATCGAGCCCAAGCCTGTGTGCCGTTTCGCCAATCGGTGCAACTATGCCACAGACCGCTGCCGCGGCGAGGAGCCCAAGCTGAAGGAGATCAGCCCGGGCCACTTCGTTTCCTGCTTCCTGGCAGACTAAAACTGAATTTCCACATGGGAGGCCGGCGCGAAAAAATCGCGCCGGCCTTTTCATGCAGGTCGGCTGGGAAGGCGTCTGCCGCGCGGGCGCAGACAGCCGCGCTTCGGCCCCTGAAACGAAACAAGGGAAGAGTCCGTTGCTTTTTTACGGAGAGTAAATTGGTTAAATTCTATAAAAAATACAGCGATTGATTGTGCAATTTGTAGAAACAGAGTACGCAAGATAAGAGGAAAACGGTCCTTTCCACGCTTGTCCGGCAAATTCAGCAAAACCATCGAAAAAGCCCAGCCTATTTTATGAAATTTTCACAAAAATCCGGCAAGTATGAAGAAAATATAAACAGAATATTATCAAGAATGAAGAAATCCCTTTCTGCTGAACCTGAAAAATGAAGGTAAAATATATGCGTATCTTGCGCCGCAGGATTGCCAAAGGAAGGAATGGGCTTTATAATGGCTATATCAACCAGAGGGACGCCGGGGCTCTCGAGCCGGCGTTTCCATTCGATCCCCTATCCAGCGCCGCGGCGGCTGTTGCGGCAAATCCTGAAGATGAGGTGAAAGGTATGAGTAAGAGAAGGTTTATCAGCATTCTGGCCCTTTTAGCCATCACAGTCAGCCTGTTTGCGGGCGTGGCTGGGTGCAACAAGGGAGAGGAGCCCAACGAGCCCGGCCAGAGCGGGAACGGCGGCGGAGGCAAGGCGTCCTCGAAGGACACCATTATCATCGCAACCATGAGCGAACCTCCTTCCCTGACCAACAACGAACACAGCGCCGTGGCCAGCAACTATATGAACCTGCTGACTTATGAGGGCCTGCTGCGGCAGGGCATGGATTTGCAGCCCGAGCCCGGCTTGGCCGAATCTTGGGAAGCCGTCAGCGACACCGAGTGGGATTTCAAGATTCGTAAGGGCGTCAAGTTCCACAACGGCGAAGAGATGACGGTGGAAGACGTCAAAGCGTCGCTGGATTGGGCCCAGCAATTCCCGCTGATTAAAACCAGCACAGAGAACATCAAGCAAGTGGATATCATCGACGACGAGACCGTCCGCGTCACCACTTTTGAGCCTTGCGCGGTTATTTTGAGCAACCTGACCGGCAGAGCCAACGCCATCGTCCCCAAGAAACTGATTGACGAAGGCAACAACTTCAACGACAATCCCATCGGCACCGGCCCCTATAAGTTCACAAAGTGGACCATGGGCGACAGCATTGAATTTGAAGCTTTTGACGATTACTGGGGCGGCGCGCCTGCCATTAAACATATGATCTGGAAGATCATCCCCGAAGGTTCTTCCCGGACCATCGCCCTGGAAGCCGGCGAAATCGACTTCATCATCGAGGTGGAGCAGATGGACCTGGACCGGCTGGAGGGCAACAAGGATATCACCGTTCTACGCTATGACGCCACCGACACAAACTTCATGACCCTGAACTTTGAGAAGGGCTTCAGCGACCCCAACCTGCGCCACGCCATCAACTCCGCTATCGACAAAGACAGCGTCATCGCTGTGGCGGCCAACGGCTTGGGCGTCCCGATGCTGGGGCAGACTCCTCCCAACCTGATCGGCTCCTTTGAGGAGAATGCGGATAAATATGACCCGGCCAAGGCAAAAGAGTATCTGGACAAATCCGGCGTGGATCCCAAGAGCGTGACTCTGTCCATCATCTGCTCCAACGATATGAAGAAGAGAGCGGCAGAGGTAATCCAGGCCAATCTGAAAGAGCATTTGGGCATTGACGCCGCCATCGAGAGCATGGATCTGGCCACCTATCTGTCCTCCACCTCCGAAGGCAACTTCACCGCCTGCATCGGCGGCACCAACTCCACAGAAACTGTGGGTTATATCAAATATCAGTTCCACAGCAGCGCCATCGGCGGCGCCAACCGCTCTCGCTTTGTGGATTCCCATGTGGACGAGACGGTGGAACATCTGCTCACCGTTTTGGACGACGACGATCGGTATGCCCAGTGTGAAGAGCTGTGCGCCTATCTGAACGATCAGTGCGTGGTAGTCCCCCTGTGGCAGCCCATCTCCCTGCGCGCTTTCAGCTCCAAGCTGAAAGGCGTGGAAGTGAACGCCGGCGGCACTGTGTATTTCGAGAAGTGCTATTGGGAAGACTAATTCCCCTCAAACTGGAAAACAGAATGTCAAAGCCAAAGACGGGCCGAAAGGCCCGTCTTTTTTTTGCGCGGACAAGGGGATGGGCAGGCGCCAAATTTGCGGCGGAGAATTTGGGCAGATTGCACAAAGGGTGAAAGCACAAATAAACGCAATTTATGAAAATTGAAACACAGCTGAAACAACTTTGGAAGAAATGGAGAAATTGCCCCGGTAGATTTCGTCATATTTCACAAAAAAACAATGATTTCGTAGCAAGCATTAAAAATCTATTGTGCAAAATAGCCGCTTAGAGCTAAGGAGAAGGCGGATAAAATAGGGCATATTGACGAAAAAAGTGTGCGTTCCTTGCGCAGGGGGCTTGCTCTGCAAAGGGAGGGGCCCTATAATAGGGGTATCAGGCAGGGGTTTCCACAAAAGCAAACCAGGGAAGCGCGCCGGCCTGGGCCGTATCCACCAGGCGGCAAAGGCCGCCCGATTGATGAGAGGTGAAAGATATGAGTAAAAGAAAACGTTTGGTCAGCATCCTGGCCCTGGCGGCTATCACAGTCAGCCTGTTCGCAGGCGTAGCCGGATGTAACAAAGAGGAATCCCCTGGAGGGACAGGGGGGAATGAAGCGAAAAAATCCTCCAAAGACACCATCGTGATCGCCACCATGAGCGAGACGCCCTCTTTGACAAACAACGAACACAGCGCCGTAGCCGGCGGCTATATGAATATTCTGACGTATGAAGGCCTGCTGTTCCGCGATATGGATATGCAGCCCAAGCCCTGTTTGGCGGAGTCCTATGAGGCCGTCAGCGACACCGAGTGGGATTTCAAAATCCGCAAGGGCGTCAAGTTCCACAATGGCGAAGAGATGACGGTGGAAGACGTCAAGGCGTCGCTGGATTGGGCCCAGCAATTCCCGCTGATTAAGACCAGCACGGAGAACATCAAACAGGTGGATATCATCGACGACGAAACCGTCCGCATCACCACCTTCGGCCCCTGCGCCATCATTCTGGACAATCTGTGCGGCACTTCCAACGCCATCGTGCCCAAGTCTTTGATTGATTCTGGCAACAACTTCAATGAAAACCCTGTCGGTACCGGCCCCTACGTTTTCAAAAAGTGGAACATGGGCGACAGCATTGAGTTCGAGGCCTTTGAAGATTATTGGGAAGGCGAACCCGCCATCAAGCATATGACTTGGAAGATCATCCCCGAAGGCTCTTCCCGGACTATCGCCTTGGAAGCCGGCGAAATCGATTTCATCGTGGAAGTGGAACAGATGGACATCGAGCGGCTGGAGAACAACGACGATCTGGTGGTTTATAAATATGAAGCCACCGACTTCAACTTTATGCAGGTCAATCATGAAAAAGGAAACCTGGGCAACCCGCTGGTGCGCCATGCCATCAATTCCGCTATCGATAAAGACAGCGTAGTCACTGTGGCCGCCAACAACCTGGGCACTCCTTCCAAATGCCAGACGCCTACAAACCTGATCGGCAGCTATGATGAAAACGCCGACGTTTACGACCCGGCCAAGGCCAAAGAGTATCTGGCCCAATCCAATGTGAACCCCAAGGATATCACATTCTCCATCATTTGCTCCAACGACATGAAAAAGAGAGCGGGCGAAGTGATTCAGGCCAATCTGAAAGAGCATTTGGGTATTGATTGCTCCCTGGAAAGCATGGATTTAGCCACCTATCTTTCCGCCACGACCGAGGGCAATTTCACCGCCTGTATCGGCGGCTATAACACCACAGACCAGGTGCTCTTTACCAAGGGTATGTACCACAGCCAGTCCATCGGCGGTTCCAACAGAAGCCGCCTCAACGACCCCAAGGTGGACGAGCTGATTGAAAAGGCCCTGGTCACCCTGGATAACGATGAGCGCTACGCCATTATGGAGGAACTGAACGAATACCTGAATGAAGTCTGCCCCCTGGTGCCTCTGTGGCAGCCTGTCGCCCTGCGGGCTTACAACAAGAACCTGAAGGGCGTGGAAGTCAACGCCGTAGGCAACCTGTACTTCAAGAACTGCTATTGGGAGGAATAATCCCTCGCCAGGCAAGGCTGAATTTTTTGCAAATTTCCCCTTTTGATTGGACAAGGCGGGGATTCGGCCCCGCCTTATTTTTAACGGTTTTCAGGGCTGTTTTTTCACAAATATAAAGTTTGAGATTGGCGGGGAGAGAACGGGCAAATTTGGGCAGTTTGCACAAAAAGTATCCGTTGGTTTATCGGGATTTTACGGAAAATCCGGGAAATATCGAAAAATCCGAAGAACGACAGGGGATTGATAGGGAAAACGGAAGCTGCGTTTTTGCGCAAAATGACGAATGATTTCACACAAACGAAAAAAATATTTAAAAAACCTCATTGAAACCGGCGGGGTTTTCGATTATAATGCCTTTCGTCGGATGGGGCTGGAATCCCCGCCGGCAAATATTTGAATGAGGTGACAAAAGAAATGCAAAGCAAGAAACTGCGGGTCCTGAGCCTGCTGCTGGTTTTGGCCATGGCTTTCGGCCTGTTCGCCGGCTGCAGCAAGGACGATCCGGCGCCTGCCGACGACGACAAGACCGTCGTTGACGACGGCGAAAAGAAGGAAGAGCAGCCCAAGGGAGACGGCGATGGCGCCGGCAAAGACACCATTGTGATCGCCACGATGAGCGAGACTCCCTCTTTGTCTCCCACAGACCACAACGCCACCGCTGGATCCTACATGAACCTGCTGACTTACAGCACTCTGTTCAGCTCCGACGTGGAGATGAACCCCCAGCCCCTGCTGGTGGAGAGCTATGAGAATATCAGCGACACTGTGTGGGAGTTCAAGCTGCGCCAGGGCGTCAAGTACCACAACGGCGAAACCATGACGGTGGAAGACGTCAAGGCTTCCCTGGATAACGCCAAGCTCTGCCCGGAAATCTCCCTGTACAACGACTGTGTGGAGAGCGTTGAGATTGTGGACGACCAGACCTTCCGCATCACAACCGACGGCCCCTCCGCCGTGTTGCTCAACCACCTGGGCCACCATGGCAACGCCATCGTTCCCAAGGCTCTGCTGGACGCGGGCCATGACTTCGCCGTCGATCCCGTGGGTTCCGGCCCCTATAAGCTGGTGGAATGGAAGCGGGGCGACAGCGTGGAATTCGAGGCCTTTGAAGATTACTTCTTGGGCGAAGCCCCCATCAAGCACATGGTTTGGAAGATCATCCCCGAAGGTTCTTCCCGGACCATCGCCCTGGAAGCCGGCGAGATCGACTTCATCGTGGAAGTGGAGGCTATGGACTACGACCGCCTGAAATCCAACGACGACGTGGCCATCTATGAATACAGCGCCACAGAGCACAACTGGATGATGCTGAACAACGAAAAGCCCGGCCTGGACAACGCAGACGTCCGCAAGGCCATCGACTGCGCCGTTGACAAAGAAGCCATCGTCACAGTGGCCCTGAACGGCATGGGCGAGGCGATCTATTCCCACGCCCCCAACAACCTGCCCGGCGCCAGCGAGGAAAATACCAATTCCCACGACCCGGAGAAGGCCAAAGAGTATATGGATAAATCCGGCGTGGATCCCGCCTCTGTGCAGCTGGCTATCATCTGCTCCAACGACACCAAGAAGCGGGCCGCCGAAGTGATTCAGGCCAACCTGAAGGAAACTCTGGGCATCAACTGCACCATTGAGAGCATGGACCTGGCCACCTATCTGTCCACTACGGCGGACGGCAATTACACCGCCTCTATCGGCAACTATACCTCCAGCGATATGGTGTCCTTCCTGGTGGGCGTGTACCACAGCAAGTCCATCGGCGCTTCCAACAAGACCCGGATCAACGACCCGGAAGTGGACGCTCTGATTGACAAGGCTTCCGCTACCATCGACCCTGCCGAGCGCGAAAAAGTGCTCCAGGAGTGCGTGGCCAAAATCAACGCCCATACCCCCCAGATCCCCCTGTACCAGCCCGTCAACTTCCGGGCCTACAGCAAGGACCTCCAGGGCGTAGAGGTTTCTCCCAGCGGCACTCTGTACTTCGAGAACGTCAGCTGGAAGAACTAAAGGCAAACAGAATCAAAAGGCAAGGCCAGTTCGCCCTCTTGCCGCCAAGCCCGCGCTGAAAAGCGCGGGCTTTTTTGCTTCCCCCCTGTTAGTACAGCAAATTTGTAACAGAAAATAAATATTTTAGAGATGAACCTGTAATATCGTCACTTTGAACAGAAAGGCCATCGGGATTTATAGAAACTGCACAAAAACCCGCCGGACGCCGATGAAAGAAGTCTTCAGAAGTTAGATAATCTGTACAAATATAAGCGTTTATTTTTATGAATATTAGCCAAAAAATCCAAAAAGGCAGAGAAGCGGTTTTAGAAAAACTATTGCAAAACCTCCGTCGAGAGGATATAATCCAGTATACAAACAAAAGGGAATAGTTTCAGGATATTTGTGCAAAATCGACAAATCCCCTGGAAGCTCGGTTCCGAAACCACAGCCGCCCGTGAGCAAAGGGCGGCGGCCGGATACTAAAGGAGAAATGGATATGAGAAAAAAACTGCGAATCCTCAGTCTATTGTTGGTTTTGACCATGGCTTTCGGCCTATTCGCCGGGTGCGGCAAAGACGAGCCGGCGCCTGCCGATAAGCCCAGCGACAATCCTTCGACCAGCGACGACGGCAAAAAGCCCGAAACGAACGGCGGCTCTGCCAAAGATACCCTTGTGGTAGCCACTATGGGCGAAGCGCCGGCCCTTTCTTCGGTGGGGCACAACTCGGTGGCCGGCGACTACATGAATTCTTTGAACAACGCCACGTTGTTCCGCAGCAATACCGACACCTTGGAGCCCGAACCCTATCTGGTGGAGAGTTATGAAAACATTAGCGACACAGTATGGGAGTTCAAGCTGAAATCCGGCGTCAAATACCACAACGGCGAGACTGTGACCGCCGAGGATGTCAAAGCCTCCATCGAGTGGGCCCAAGGCTTCCCCGAAGTCAACCTGTATAACCGGGATATCATCAATATCGAGGTTGTGGATGATTTGACAGTCCGCATGGAAACCCCCGCCGCCGACGCCATGATGTTGAGCAACCTGTGCCACCATGGCAACGCCGTCGTTCCCAAGGCTCTGATCGACGGAGGCCACGATTTTAACGCCGACCCTGTGGGATGCGGCCCCTTCAAGTTTGTCAAATGGAACCGGGGCGACAGCGTGGAGTTCGAGGCGTTTGAGGATTATTTCCTGGGCGCCCCGAAAATCAAGCACATGATTTGGAAAATCATCCCTGAGGGATCCTCCCGGACCATCGCCCTGGAAGCCGGTGAAATCGACTTCATCATCGAAGTGGAAGCTATGGACGCCGACCGGCTGCGGTCCAACGACGACATCGAAGTGCTCCAATTCAACCACACAAGCCATAACTGGCTGATGCTGAACAACGAGAAGCCCGGCCTGGATAACCAGGACGTGCGCCACGCCATCAACAGCGCTATCGATAAAGAAAGCGTTGTGACCGTGGCCTACAACGGCTTGGCCACCCCTTCTCTGTCCGCCGTCCCCATGAACTTTGAGGGCGCCACAGAAGAGAACGCCGACGTTTACGACGTGGAAAAGGCCAAAGAGTATATGCAGAAATCTGGAGTGGACCCGGCTTCCATTGAATTGGCCATCATCTGCTCCGACGATACGAAGAAACGGGCCGGCGAAGTCGTTCAGGCCAACCTGAAGGAAATCGGCGTCAACGCCACCATTGAAAGCATGGACCTGGCCACTTATCTGGCCGCCACCACAGAAGGCAATTTCACCGGCGCCATCGGCGGTTTTACCTCCAGCAACCTGCTGAGTTATGTGCTGGGCGTTTATCACTCCAGCTCCATCAACGCCTCCAACAAAACTCGCCTGGTGGACGCCAAGGTCGACGAACTAATTGACAAGGCGAAAGTCACCCTGGACCCGGCAGAGCGCAAGGGCATTATGGAAGAGCTGTCCGCCCGCCTGAACGAGCTGTGCTCTCAGGCTCCTTTGTATCAGCCTCTGACTCTGCGGGCTTATAAGAAGGGCCTGGAAGGCGTCAAGGTCAGCGATAGCGGCGGCATCCGTTTTGAAGACGTGTACTGGGCCGCATAAACCTGATTTCGCAAAGGCTGACAATAGAGATCGGCTGAAACGAAAGCTCCCCTCCGCTGGGATGGACCCGGCCCGGGCGGAGGGGAGCTTTATAGATTGTGCGAGAGAATTTAACAAGGGCCGGTCCCTTGTTAAAAAATAAATGGAGAGGTGACCGAACATGAGCAAGAAATTCCGCGCGCTCAGCCTGCTGTTGGTTTTGGTAATGGCCTTTGGCCTGTTTGCCGGGTGCAGCAAGGACGAGCCCGTCGACGACAAGGGCAATCAGCCCAGCGCCGGCGACGACGCCAACAAACCCACAGACGATAAGCCCTCTGGAGGCGGCGACGCCGGCAAGGACAGCATCGTCATCGCCACCATGGGCGAAACCCCGTCTCTGTCTCCCACAGAGCACAACGCCGTGGCCGGCTCTTACATGAACAGCCTGACCTACAATATGCTGTTCCGCACAAACCAGGATACCCTGGAGCCCGAACCCGACCTGGTGGACAGCTATGAAAACGTCAGCGACACAGAGTGGCAGTTCAAGATTCATCAGGGCGTCAAGTTCCACAACGGCGAAACCATGACGGTGGAAGACGTCAAAGCCTCTCTGGAATGGGCCAAGGGATTCCCGGAAGTGAATCTGTATAACAACGATATCGTGAAAGTCGACATCATCGACGACGAGACCATCCAGATCACAACCGACGGCCCGGACGCCATGCTGTTGAGCAACCTGTGCCACCATGGCAACGCCATCGTGCCCAAGGCCCTGATCGACAGCGATCACGACTTCAACACCGATCCCATCGGCACCGGCCCTTATAAGTTCGTCAAGTGGAACCGGGGCGACAGCTTGGAATTTGAGGCTTTCTCGGATTTCTTCCGCGGCGAGCCCCCCATCAAGCACATGACTTGGAAGATCATCCCCGAAGGATCCTCCCGGACCATCGCCCTGGAAGCTGGCGAAATTGACTTCATCATCGAAGTGGAAGCCATGGACGCCGAGCGCCTGCAGTCCAACGACGACATCGAAGTGATTCAGTTCAACCACACCAGTCACAACTGGATGATGCTGAACAACGAGAAGCCCGGCCTGGACAATCAGGACGTGCGCCACGCCATCAACACCGCCATCGACAAGGAAAGCGTCGTTATGGTGGCCTATAATGGCCTGGCTACCCCCGCTTTGTCCGCCGTCCCCATGAACTTTGAGGGCGCCACAGAAGAGAACGCCGACGTTTACGACGTGGAAAAGGCCAAAGAGTGGATGGATAAGTCCGGCGTGGACCCTGCTTCCATTGAAATTGCCATCATCTGTTCTGACGATACGAAGAAACGGGCCGGCGAAGTCGTCCAGGCCAACCTGAAGGAAATCGGCATCAACGCCACTATCGAAAGTATGGACCTGGCTACGTATCTGTCCGCTACAGCGGAAGGCAATTACACTGCGGCCATCGGCGGATATACCTCCAGCGATTTGCTGAGCTATGTGGTGGGCGTGTACCATTCCAGCTCCATCAACGCTTCCAACAAGACTCGTTTGGTAGACGCCAAGGTCGACGAACTGATCGACAAGGCGAAAGTCACCCTGGACGCCGGCGAACGCGCCAAGATCTTCGAGGAACTGTCCGCCCGCCTGAACGAGCTGTGTTCTCAGGCGCCCCTGTATCAACCTTTGACTCTGCGCGCCTTTAAGAAGGGCCTGCAAAACGTCAAGGTCAGCGACAGCGGCGGCATCCGTTGGGAAGATATTTCCTGGGGCGCTTAATCGAAGCCTGAACCAGAACGCGATATAACTTTTACAGTCCCCCGGAGTTTTCGCTCCGGGGGATTTTTTAATTTCTTAAATATTGATTTCAAGATTCATTAATATCTTAATATAAATACAGGATCATGAACGAAAAATCAATAAATTATTGGAAAATTTAAGATGTTATATGGAGAAACTGAGAAGAGGGAAAAGAAAATAAAATGGAGAAAATATTTGCGCATTTTCAAAAAATACATCAAAAATTGGAATAAAATCAACAATATTTACGAAAATAAACAAAAATATTAATGGAATATTGATGAAAATGAGATAAAAATGAAGGAGAGAACACGGCAGGAACCCCCTTGCAAAGGGCGGAAAGAGGGTGTATAATTTGTCATGGATTGAAACTGTCTATTCACAATTTTGAAATAAATTTGTCAAAACAGACGGATTCAAGTTTCTCCACAGGATTCAATAGGGGGTTCCCTCTGTTGAAAATATAATTTGAGGTGACTGAAAATGAGCAAAAAACTGCGCGTTCTCAGCCTGCTGCTGGTTCTGGCTATGGCTTTCGGCCTGTTTGCCGGGTGCAGCAAGGATGAGCCTGCCGACGACAAGGGCGATCAGCCCAGCGGCAGCGACGACGCCAACAAACCCGAAGGCGATAAGCCCTCTGGCGGCGACGCCGCTGGCAAGGACAGCATCGTCATCGCCACCATGGGCGAGACTCCCTCCCTGTCTCCCGTGGAGCACAACGCCGTGGCCGGCGACTACATGAACGGCCTGACTTACGCCACCCTGTTCCGCAGCAACGTCGACACTCTGGAACCCGAACCTTATTTGGTGGAGAGCTATGAGAACGTCAGCGACACTGAGTGGGTGTTCAAGCTGAAGCAGGGCGTCAAGTACCACAACGGCGAAACCATGACAGTGGAAGACGTCGTAGCCTCCATTCAGTGGGCCCAGGGCTTTGCTGAAGTCAGCCTGTACAATAACGACATCGTGACCATTGAAGCTGTGGACGACACAACCTTCAAAATCACCACAGAGGGCCCGGACGCCATGCTGTTGAGCAACCTGTGCCACCATGGCAACGCCATCGTGCCCAAGGCTCTGATCGACAGCGATCACGACTTCAACACCGATCCCATCGGCGCCGGCCCCTACAAGCTGGTCAAGTGGAATCGCGGCGACAGCGTGGAATTCGAGGCGTTTGAAGATTATTTCTTGGGCGCTCCGAAAATCAAGCACATGACTTGGAAGATCATCCCTGAAGGTTCCTCCCGGACCATTGCTCTGGAAGCCGGCGAAATCGACTTCATCATCGAAGTAGAGGCTATGGACGCCGAGCGTCTGCAGTCCAACGACAATATCGAAGTGATTCAGTTCAACCACACTAGCCACAACTGGCTGATGCTGAACAACGAGAAGCCCGGCCTGGACAACCAGGACGTGCGTCACGCCATCAACACCGCTATCGACAAACAGAGCGTTGTAACCGTTGCTTACAACGGCCTGGCTACTCCCTCTCTGTCCGCCGTTCCCATGAACTTTGAAGGCGCTACAGAAGAGAACGCCGACGTTTACGACGTGGAAAAGGCCAAAGAGTGGATGGATAAGTCCGGCGTGGATCCTGCTTCCGTCGAACTGGCCATCATCTGCTCTGACGACACCAAGAAGCGGGCCGGCGAAGTGATTCAGGCCAACCTGAAGGAGATCGGCATCAACGCCACCATCGAGAGCATGGACCTGGCCACCTATCTGTCCGCCTCTACAGAGGGCAACTACACGGGCGCCATCGGCGGCTATACCTCCAGCAACCTGCTGAGCTATGTGGTGGGCGTGTACCACTCTGATTCCATCAACGCCTCCAACAAGACCCGTCTGGTGGACGCCAAGGTCGACGAATTGATCGACAAGGCGAAAGTTACTCTGGATCCTGCCGAGCGCAAGGTGATCTTTGAAGAGCTGTCCGCCCGCCTGAACGAGCTGTGCTCTCAGGCTCCCCTGTATCAGCCTCTGACTCTGCGGGCCTACAAGAAGGGCCTGGAAGGCGTCAAGGTCAGCGACAGCGGCGGACTGCGTTTTGAGGATGTGTACTGGGCTGAGTAATCGGCTGGGCCGCCTCTAAAATCGGCGCAAAAAGCGAAAAAAGAGTCTTTGCTTTTCATAGAAAACTCCTTTCTAATTCAATTACGACAGCGGAACCCTCTGGGCGAAAACCCGGGGGGTTCCGCTGTTTTTTGCCTGTCGGAACAGGCTGCGGAGGGAGAATTTGTCCAGTTTTCGGCTTTTTATAGCAGAAAAAGGAGACTTGGCCGGCGCCGGGAAAAGATTGTGCAAAATTGATGAAACCTCCCGAAGGAAGAGGGGGATAGAAAGGGCAAAACCGCCAAAAAAGACGGATTTTCACCTTGGTAAATAAAAATATACTATATCGAATTCGCCGAAAACAAGGAAAAATAAGATCAAATATTGTGCAAAATAGCGAATAAGACAGAAGAGTGTTAAAAAGCTGTTAGGAAAAGATGTTGCAACGGCCCCAAAAGGCGGGTATAATGTGTAACAAATTCAAAACCCTTTGTTCATACTCTGCAAAACCCCTTGGTTTTTGATTGGGGGAGAATTTTGTATTCGACAGGGCTTCTCTGTTGAAAATATAATTTGAGGTGACTGAAAATGAGCAAGAAACTGCGCGCGCTCAGCCTGCTGCTGGTTCTGGTAATGGCTTTTGGCCTGTTTGCCGGATGCAGCAAGGACGAGCCTGCCGACGACAAGGGCGATCAGCCCAGCGGCAGCGACGACGCCAACAAACCCACAGACGATAAGCCTTCTGAAGGCGACGCCGCCGGCAAGGACAGTATCGTCATCGCCACCATGGGCGAAACCCCTTCCCTGTCCCCTGTGGAGCACAACGCCGTGGCCGGCGACTATATGAACGGTCTGACGTACGCCACGCTGTTCCGCAGCAATCTGGATACGCTGGAACCCGAACCCTATCTGGTGGAAAGCTATGAGAACGTCAGCGATACTGAGTGGCAGTTTAAGCTGAAGGAAGGCGTTAAGTTCCATAACGGCGAAACCATGACGGCGGAAGACGTCGTGGCCTCCATCCAGTGGGCCCAAGGCTACGCCGAGGTCAGTTTGTATAACAACGACATTGTCTCTATCGAGGCTGTGGACGACCTGACGTTTAAAATTACAACGGAAGGCCCGGACGCTATGCTGCTGAGCAACCTGTGCCACCATGGCAACGCTGTGGTGCCCAAGGCCCTGATCGACAGCAACCACGATTTCAACACCGATCCCATCGGCGCCGGCCCCTACAAGCTGGTCAAGTGGAACCGGGGCGACAGCTTGGAATTTGAGGCGTTTGAGGATTATTTCCTGGGCGCCCCCGCTATCAAGCACATGACTTGGAAGATCATCCCTGAAGGCTCCTCCCGGACCATCGCCCTGGAAGCCGGCGAGATTGACTTCATCATCGAAGTAGAGGCTATGGACGGCGACCGGCTGAAGGAAAACAGCAACGTTGAAGTGATCGAATACAACGACACCAGCCTGTCTTGGCTGATGCTGAACAATGAGAAGCCCGGTTTGGACAATCAGGATGTGCGCCACGCTATCAACGCCGCTATCGACAAGGAAAGCGTTGTCATGGTTGCCTATAACGGGATGGCTTCCCCGGCTCTGAGCCAGATGCCCATGAACTTTGAGGGCGCCACAGAAGAGAATGCCGACGTCTACGATGTGGAAAAGGCCAAAGAATGGATGGACAAGTCTGGCGTGGACCCTGCTTCCGTCCAGCTGAGCATCATCTGCTCCGACGACACGAAGAAAAGGGCTGGCGAAGTAATTCAGGCCAATCTGAAGGAAATCGGCATCGACGCCCAGATTGAGAGCATGGACCTGGCCACTTATCTGTCCGTTACGGCCGAAGGGAATTTCACCGCCTCTATCGGCGGCTATTCCTCCAGCAATCTGCTGAGCTATGTGGTGGGCGTGTACCACTCCAGCTCCATCAACGCCTCCAACAAGACCCGCTTGGTGGACGCCAAGGTAGACGAGCTGATCGATAAGGCCAAAGTTACCCTGGATCCAGCGGAGCGCAAAGGAATCATGGAAGAGCTGTCCGCCCGCCTGAACGAGCTGTGCTCCCAGGCTCCTCTGTATCAGCCCCTGACTCTGCGGGCTTATAAGAAGGGCTTGCAGAACGTCAAGGTCAGCGACGCCGGCGGCATCCGTTGGGCAGATATTTCCTGGGCTGCATAATTTACCCAGAGCTTTAGAGCTTTTTGAGGGAAAAACCGAAAACTTCAACCCCCTGCGGTTCGCCGCAGGGGGTTGTTTTGCGCAGAGATAAAATTTCTTCAAAAACCGGTGAAAAAACTCTTGCCAAAACGATGGAGAGAGGGTATAATAAATTCATAAAAATTCATACGAAAGAATAAATATGCTTTATTCCGAAGACGTATGAGGAAATTATATGAGGTGGAAACGAATATGAACAAGAAACTGCGGACGCTCAGCCTGCTGCTGGTTCTGGCCATGATATTCGGCCTGTCCGCCGGCTGCTCCAAGGATGCGGAGCCGGGCGGCCAAGAGCCGGCCGACAAAGACCAAACCCAGCAGCCCGGCCAGCCAGAAGACCAGGACGGGGAAAGCCAGCCCAGTCAGGCCAAGGATAGCATCGTCATTGCCACGGCCAATGAGACGCCGTCCCTCTCCTCGGTGGACCACAACGCCACTGCCGGCAACTACATGAACCTGCTGACTTACAGCACGCTGTTCCGCACCAATATGGATCTGGAGCCCGAGCCTTATCTGGTGGAGAGCTATCAGAACCTCAGCGACACGCTGTGGGAGTTCAAGCTGAAATCCGGCGTCAAATACCATAACGGAGAAACTATGACAGCTGAAGACGTCAAGGCTTCCATCGAATGGAGCAAAGACCACCCCGAAGTCAACCTGTATAGCCGGGATATTGTCAATATCAACGTGGTGGACGAGCTGACCATCCAGATGGAAACCGCCGAACCCAACGCCCTGATGCTGCACAACTTGGCCCATCATGGCAACGCCGTCGTTCCCAAGGCCTTGATTGACAGCGGCCACGATTTTGGCACGGATCCCATTGGCTCCGGCCCTTATAAGCTGGTGCAGTGGAACCGGGGCGACAGCCTGGAATTCGAGGCTTTTGAAGACTTTTTCCTGGGCGTTCCCGAGCTGAAGCACATCACCTGGAAGGTGATCCCCGAAGGATCTTCCCGGACCATCGCCCTGGAGGCCGGGGCGG